>JBLHOA010000008.1:0-38011 GCA_047622345.1 Gammaproteobacteria bacterium
TACACCGGCCGCGGTTATTAACAAGCCTTTTGCATGGGGGGATATCATGCGCTGGCATTCTATGCAAATCACGGGGCAAATACTCCTGTTATTTGCGAAAAGTGATCTATAATCAACCCATAATAATAATGTCGAAACGGAATTCGAGAGATCCAATAACAATAATCCTGCCCGAGGAAGACACTTACACAATCAATAAGGTCAGCATAATTAATTTATTCTGATAGACGTCTTCATCATCGACGATGCACAGCTCGATGATCGTTTTGCAGACAATCCATTTGTCGTTGGCCAACCCCATATTCGCTTTTATGCCGGCAGCCCGATTGCCGCTGCCAATGGCCAGAACATCGGCGCGCTTTGCATTATCGATAACAAACCACGAAGTTTTCCACAGGAAGAGCAGAATCTACTCAACCACGTTGCCCGGCTGGTGGAGCGCGAGATCAACTTTCCTGATCTGAAAATACTCAATAAAAAATTACTCCAATCGGAACGCGAACTACTAGACAGCATATCCGAACTAAAACTGGCGCAGAGCCACAGTGTATTTCGAAATAAGAGTCTGGAATTAATTTCACGCGGCTATCCCTTATTCGAGGTACTCAATTCGATCGCACTCGAAATTGAACATCAGAATCCAAAACTGACCGCGGCCATCATGGTGCTTGATCATTCGGGCAACCAGCTTTGTGTGGGCGCGGCGCCGAGCCTTCCGGATTTTTTCGTCGATGCCATTCAGGCTATTAATATTGCCGAAGGTGAAAGCGCCTGCGCCAAGGCGGCAAGAGACGGCAAAGCCGTGATTAGCCGGAATATGCTACCCGAACTTAACGGGGATAATTTAAAGGCGATCGCTGAACGCGCCGGAATTACCTCAACCTGGGCAGAACCGATTAAATCCGCCGATGGAACCATACTGGGCATCCTGTCCCTTTACCGGCGAGACTTACAGTCACCCGAAGAATCCGACCTGCGGCTAATTGATCAATCCACAAATCTAATTTCCATCGCCACCGAACGTAACCAGGCTGACCGCCAAATCTGGCGGCAGGCAAATTACGACAGCCTGACTCGATTACCCAACCGAAACCTGTTTCACGAACGGCTCAAACAGGAAATATTAAGCTCGCAACGCAATCAACAATCGATGGCCCTTTTATTTATTGACCTGGATCACTTCAAGGAAGTCAACGATAGTCTCGGCCATATTAAGGGTGATGATTTACTGGTGCAGACGGCAACCCGGCTTAGTAACTGCGTTCGTCAAATCGACACTGTTGCGAGACTCGGCGGCGATGAGTTTACTATCGTTATGGGAGAACTCGATTCGCATGAAAGCGTCGAAAGAGTCGCCGAAAAAGTTATTTCAGTGCTGTCGGAAAAATTTGTCCTCGACCGCGACTCAGCCCAGCTTTCAGCATCGATTGGCATTGCTTTCTACCCGGATCACGGCGAAGATAGCGACAGCCTGATTCGCTGTGCCGATCGGGCCATGTACATTGCCAAGAATCGAGGTCGGAACCGATTCTGTATCTATACCGGGTGATGCCAGCAAGGCGAAATAGTGGACCGGCAGGAATAATTTGAACAAAAATCCCAAGCTGCGAAGCGGTGCGCAAGTCCTCATCGAAGCGCTCAAGATCAATTCGGTCGAACGAATTTTCTGCATTCCCGGTGAAAGCTACCTGTCCGCCCTCGATGCCCTTTACGATCGAAGCGAAATCTCGCTGGTGATATGTCGCAACGAAGGTGGTGCCGCCTTTATGGCCGAAGCCGACGGCAAATTAACCGGAAAACCCGGGGTCTGTTTTGTTACGCGCGGGCCCGGCGCCACCAACGCCAGCGGCGGTCTGCACGTTGCCATGCAGGATTCCACACCGATGATTTTACTCATCGGACAAATCGCGCGCAAAGATATCGACCGCGAAGCCTTCCAGGAAATCGACTATCGGCGCATGTTTTCCCAGCTGGCCAAGTGGGTCGCGCAAATTGACGACGCCGACCGGATTCCCGAATACCTGAATCGTGCCTTTAGTGTTGCCCTCGGCGGGCGCCCCGGGCCGGTGGTACTGGCTTTGCCCGAAGACATGCTAACCGACTTGACCGCGGCGACTGACGCCAACGCATGGCAGCCGGTTAAAACCAGCCCATCCGTGGCCGACATAAAATCGGTCATGACCCGGCTGGCGCAATCCAGCAAACCACTGATTATTATTGGTGGCAGCGGCTGGAATGAAACCTGTCGCTTACAGCTACAGCAGTTTGCTGTTGCAACCGGCATTCCGGTTATTAACAGTTTTCGGTGTCAGGATTATTTCGACCACCTGCACCCTAACTATGCCGGTGACCTCGGCCTTGGTGTCAACCCCGAACTGACAAACAGAGTTCGCGAAGCTGATTGCCTGCTAGTCATTGGTGCCAGACTCGGTGAAATGACCACGGGCGGTTTCAGTTTGATCAACATACCGGTTCCCGAACAGGCATTGATTCACGTTCATGCCGGCGCTGAAGAGCTGGGGCATATCTACCAGCCCGAGATCGCGATCAATTCGAGTTCGGCTGAATTTGTCGCCGCGATCCACGCCGAACTGGACGAATCGCCTGAACTCGACAGGCGCATGGCGTCGTTAGAAAAAGATCGACAGTCCTATCTCGACTGGAATCATTCGATTGAAATCGAGGGCCAAATTCAACTATCCGACATCATCAAGTCTATCCAGAACATCACCGCGGACGACGCGATTATCTGTAATGGCGCTGGCAATGCGACCAGCTGGCTGCATCGCTTTTATCAATTTCGCCAATTTCGAACCCAACTGGCACCAACCAGCGGAACCATGGGTTATGGCTTACCGGCGGCCATTGCCGCCAGCCTACGCTACCCCGAACGCTGTGTTGTAGCGCTTACCGGCGATGGTGATTTCATGATGACCGGGCAGGAATTTGCTACCGCTATGCAGTACCAGGCAAATATTATTGTGGTATTGGTCAACAATGGCATTTACGGCACCATCAGAATGCATCAGGAACGCGATTATCCCGGCAGAGTGATCGGCACCGATATGGTAAACCCTGACTTTGTCGCATTAGCGCAGGCCTTCGGTGCTCATGCCGAACTGGTGTGTAGTACCGAAGAATTCGAGCCCGCGTTTAAGCGTTCCATGGCAGCGGGAAAACCATCCTTAATCGAAATCCAGTTTGACGCCAATATTCTGAGCCCGACGCTGACCATTCAAGGCCTGCGCAATCGCAACGGCTAGCGATTTAACGAAGCACTGAATTAGTCACCGTTTCTGCTTTTCCTTTCTCTGACTATTTGGCATCTGCCTCTAGTGCTCCGGGAATGAATGGCTCAGAGCTTGCTGAATATTAAATCCGGTAATAGGGATCGGAAATATCAATCATTAGCAGGAAAAATTATATTTATAGTATAATTCCGCTTCTTTTCGGGTCTTGATCATCTGGCTATGGATATCAATCAACTGCTAACACAAAGTTTACAACTGCTTGGGCTCGGCATGGGCGCGGTTTTTATAATCTTGTTTTTATTGATTGCTATCATCACCCTGGTCGCCCGAATTGTTCCGCCCGAAGCACCTGCCGCTGCCCCGGAAATTACTCAGGCGCCTGAAAAAACAGACCACATCGCAGCGATTCAGGCAGCGATTCACCATTATCGAAAAAACCGTTAGAACACGAGTATCGACCTTATGACGAAACCAGTCCTGCTAACCGATGTCGTCCTTCGCGACGCATCTCAATCTCTGTTTGCCACGCGAGTGCGTATCGAAGATATGCTGCCTATCGCTGAAAAGCTCGACCGGGTGGGCTACTGGTCACTGGAAACCTGGGGTGGCGCCACTTTTGATGCCTGTATCCGTTTTCTCGGAGAGGACCCCTGGGAACGCTTGCGCCTGTTGAAAGCGGCAATGCCGAATACGCCGATGCAAATGCTGCTGCGCGGCCAGAATGCCCTCGGCTATCGGCATTATGCCGATGACGTCATCGAAGCCTTTGTCGAACGCAGTGCCGAAAATGGCATGGATGTCTTCCGCATTTTTGATGCGATGAACGACATGCGCAACGTCGAAACTGCAATCAAGGCAACGGTAAAAGTCGGCAAACACGCACAGGGAGCGATGTCCTATACGATAAGCCCCGTGCACAACGTCGATCTCTGGGTCGACATGGCGCGCCAACTGGAAGACATGGGCTGCCATTCGTTGTGCCTGAAGGACATGGCGGGCCTGTTAAAACCCTATGTCGCCGAAGAACTGGTAAGCCGCATCAAAGAAAACTGTGACATTCCGCTGGCCATGCATTGCCACGCAACCACCGGGTTATCCACGGCCACCTATTTAAAGGCGATCGAAGCCGGCGTAGATATGCTCGATACTTCGATATCCTCGATGAGTTTGACCTACGGCCATTCACCCACCGAAACCTTCGTCTCCATTTTGGAGGATACCGACAGAGCCACCGGGCTGGATCTTGTCTTACTGGAAGAAATATCACTGTATTTTCGTGAAGTGCGCAAGAAGTATGCAAAATTCGAAGGCGCGTTGAAAGGTGTCGACCCGCGAATCTTAACCGCGCAGGTACCCGGCGGCATGCTCACTAACCTGGAAAACCAGCTCAGAGAACAAAATGCTACCGATAGACTCGATGAGGTATTGCGCGAAATACCGTCGGTACGCAAAGACCTCGGTTACGTTCCGCTGGTCACCCCGACATCACAAATTGTCGGCTCGCAATCGGTTATTAATGTTTTAAGTGGCGAGCGCTACAAATCGATAAGCAAGGAAACCGCGGGCGTTTTACGCGGTGAGTATGGCTCGACCGCGGGCGAGGTTAATAAGGAACTCCAGGCCAGAGTACTCGACGGCGATGAGCCGATTACCTGTCGACCCGCCGATTTAATCGACGCCGAAATGGACAGTCTGACCACCGAATTAAAAAGCTTCGCCAAAGAAGAAGGGTTTAGTCTGGGCAAAAACGAAATCGACGACGTTCTTATTTACGCGTTATTTAATCAGGTCGGTATTAACTTTTTAAAGAACCGTGGCAATCCCGATGCCTTCGAACCCGCCCCTGGAAAAGAACCTGAACCTGCTCCGGCCCAGTCCGCAGCAGCACCGGGTGACGTCGAAAGTTATCGCGTTAGCGTTAACGGAACCCAGTACGATGTCGTGGTTGGACCCGGGGATGCCGATATTTCCCAGATCACCCCGGCGCCCGCCACCACCACTGCCCCAGCACCCGCAGTTGCCCCCGCAAGCGGCGGAACCGACGTCAAGGCACCGCTTGCCGGAAGCGTCATCGATATCCTGGTCAAAGTGGGTCAACAGGTAAATGAAGGCGACCCGGTGATCATCATCGAAGCGATGAAAATGGAAACCGAAATCCGCGCCCATGCCAGCGGTACTGTACACGCTATTCTGGTTGGTAAGGGTGATCCCATTCAAACCGATCAATCACTGATGACGGTAGGCTAGACAACATGGAACAAGGGCTTATACAACTCTGGTATTCGACAGGGTTGTACAACTTCACCCCGGGTCAGGCAATTATGATTCTGGTCGGCGCCGGCCTGATCTACCTCGCCATTGCCAAAGGCTTCGAACCCTTGCTACTGATCCCGATCGGTTTCGGCGGAATTCTGGCGAATATCCCGCTTGCCGGTATCGCCGGGCCGGAAGGATTGCTCGGCATTCTTTACCACAGCGGAATTGAAAGCGGCGTTTTTCCACTGCTGATCTTTATGGGGGTCGGGGCAATGACCGATTTCGGGCCATTGCTCGCACGACCGAGCCTGATGATTCTCGGTGCCGCCGCCCAGTTTGGTATTTTCTTCACCTTGTTCGGCGCCATCGCGATGAACCTGATTCCAGGCATGGAATTTACCATGGCCGATGCCGCCGCCATCGCGATCATTGGCGGTGCCGATGGGCCTACCGCTATCTATGTGGCCTCGCGACTGGCTCCGGATCTGCTCGGTGCGATCGCGGTTGCCGCTTACTCCTATATGGCGCTGGTACCTATCATCCAGCCGCCGATTATGAAATTACTGACCACCGAGAAAGAACGACAAACCAAAATGACACAGTTACGTCACGTGGGTAAGCTGGAGAAAATTCTTTTCCCGTTACTTTTATTATTAGTCACGATTTTGCTATTACCCTCGGCAACACCACTGGTCGGCATGCTCTGTTTTGGCAACCTGCTCAAGGAATGCGGGGTCGTTGACCGGCTTAGTAAAACTGCCCAAAACGAACTCATTAATATTGTGACCCTCTTTCTGGGGCTGGCAGTCGGTTCCAAACTCGAAGCCGATAAATTTCTCAGCGTGGAAACCATCGGTATTCTATTGCTCGGAATGGTTGCCTTCTCGATCGGCACGGCGGCTGGCTTACTGATGGGTAAGATTATGTATCGCGTCACCGGTGGCGAGGTAAACCCCTTGATCGGGGCGGCTGGCGTTTCGGCAGTACCGATGGCGGCCCGCGTTGCCAATAAGATCGGTCTACAGGCAAATCCACAAAACTTTCTACTGATGCACGCGATGGGCCCCAATGTTGCCGGGGTTATCGGTTCGGCCGTTGCCGCCGGCGTGCTGCTCGCAATCGTAGGCCATTAAGCGCTGCTGAGTGAGCAGGCACCCACCGGGGCCGGGCAGGGTCCCGGTTATCGATACGATCTAGGTGTTAACCGAGCGTTGCAGCGCTTCCCAATTCTGCCCCAGACCCACTTCGGCGTTTTCTGATTCCAACATTCCCTTACCTTTGATCAAATCGGCGGCGCGTTCGGCGAGCATAATCGTTGGCGAATTCAAATTGCCATTGGGAATCGATGGGAAGATCGACGAGTCAACAACGCGTAAGCCTTCTATACCGTGAACCCGGGTATTCGAATCGACCACTGCCATTTCATCTTCCCCCATTCGGCAGGCGCAGGAAGGGTGATAGGCCGATTCAACCGCACTGCGAACGAAGGCATCGATTTCGGCATCGCTTTGCACTGCTTCGCCCGGTTGAATTTCCGAACCGCGATAAACGTCCATTGCCGGTTGATCGATGATTTCCCGGGTCAGTCGAACACAGGCACGAAAGGCCTCGATATCTTCCTGCTGCTGCAGGTAGTTAAATTTGATTTCCGGTTTATCCTGCACACTCGGGGTACGCGCTTTGATGGTACCGCGACTGGTTGGTTTGTTATGCCCGACGTGAACCTGAAACCCGTGCCCGTCGAATGCCGCATTACCGTCGTAACGCATCGCGCCAGGTAAAAAGTGGTACTGAATATCCGGCCATTTAACCCCAGCCTTAGAACGGATAAAGGCACAGGACTCGAAATGGTTGGTCGCCCCAAGGCCTTTCTTGCTTAATATCCAACGCGCACCAATAAGAAACTTTCTCCAGGGACTAAGCTCGGCATTCAGCGATATCGGTTGCTTGCAGCGGAACTGAAAATAAAACTCGAGATGATCCTGCAGGTTTTCGCCGACACCCGGCAGGTCATGCTTAACTTCGATTCCAGCCTGCTGCAACACCTGCCCTGGACCGATCCCGGACAGTTGCAATAAATGCGGCGAGGCGATGGGCCCGGCACTTAACAGCACTTCACGATTGACGTTCAAGATTTGTAACTGTCCATTACGGATAAATTCGACACCGGTTACTTTTTTGCCTTCCATTATTAGCCGCTGAGTCAGCGCTTCGGTGATGACCGTCAGGTTCGGGCGATTCATTGCCGGCTTCAAATAGGCATTTGCGGTCGACCAACGAACACCATTTTTGACCGTCATATGCATCGCACCGAAGCCCTCCTGTTGGCGGCCATTATAGTCGTCGGTTTTCATATAACCGGCTTCGGCACCGGCCTCGATGAAGGCACGATACAGAGGGTTTTGCATGTTATTGCCATTGTTAACCGACAATGGCCCTCCTTTATTGCGATACTGGTCGGGGTCGAAAAACCAGTCGTCGGCCTTTTTGAAGTAAGGCAGGCAATTCTGGTAACCCCATTCTTTAGCGCCTAGCGATTCCCATTCGTCGTAATCCATCGCGTGACCACGAACATAAACCATGCCATTGATCGAAGACGAACCGCCAAGTACCTTTCCGCGAGGGCAATGCATGCGCCGCTGGTCAAGAAACTGTTCGGGCTCGGATTCGTAGAACCAGTTGTACTTCTTCATATTCATCGGTATCGACAAAGCCGTGGGCATCTGGATGAAAATACTTTTATCGCTGCCACCGAATTCGAGTAATGCAACCGTCGTATTAGCGTCTTCGCTAAGCCGGTTGGCGAGCACGCAACCGGCCGAACCGGCACCGATAATAATGTAATCGTAAGATTGAGGCATGTTTTGTGTTTTTTTCGCTAGGGACGGACTTAATATTCCATTTTTCAATCAAGGTCAATGAAATGAAGGACTTTCAATGAATTAGCGGCCGATTCCTGCCGTCAAATCATCCTGAAAATTAATATGGCTTGATTTAAATTGTTATGTCCATTATCGTCGATATATGGACCTTTCTACCACCGTAAAAGCATTAAGCGCATTGTCGCAGGAATCCCGATTGCAGGCTTTCCGCCTGCTGGTGCGCAGCGGTAGTGACGGGATGGCAGCCGGAAAAATCGCCGGCGAACTCGAAATTCCGCATAATACTCTGTCGTCGCACCTTTCAATTCTGCTCAATGCCGGGCTGGTGAATTCGCGTCGAGAAAGTCGCTCCATTATTTACAGTATCAATTTTGATGGCACCCGGGAGTTATTGTCTTTCCTTATGGAAGACTGCTGCCAGGGTCAACCCGAACTCTGTGCACCGGTTCTCGACAGCGTTTTGTCGGGCTGTTGCGCTCAACCTCTATCTGGAGAAAAAAATGAAACGCTTACACGTTAATCTTTCGGTCAGTGATCTTGATGCATCGATTGGTTTTTATAGCGCTTTATTTGCAACAGCGCCGAGCGTTCAAAAAGAAGACTATGCCAAATGGATGCTCGATGACCCCCGTGTCAACTTTGCTATTTCGACGCGCAGCAGCACCAAGGGAGTCGATCATCTCGGCATTCAGGTCGAAGATGAAGACGAACTTAACGAAGTTTATGCGCGTTTGAAAACGGCGGGTGCACCGGTTATCGAAGAAGGCGAAACCACCTGCTGCTATGCCAATTCGGAAAAAAACTGGATTACCGACCCCGAAGGCATTTCCTGGGAAACCTTCCTTACCACCGGCGAAAGCCCTGTCTACGGCAGCGATCAAATACTCCCCGGTAAAAGTAATAGTAAAAATGACGGCAATTGCTGCGGCCCCAATACCTGAACAAACCGGAATCACCAGGATGCTAAAACGTCTCGTTGCCGAAGCCGTCGGCACCATGCTACTGGTCGCTACCGTTGTCGGTTCGGGCATCATGGGCGAACGCCTCGCAGGTGGCAACGACGCCCTGGCCTTGCTCGGTAACACCATTCCAACCGGCGCGATCCTGGTAGTGTTAATTCTCATTTTTGGCCCGGTGTCGGGCGCCCATTTTAACCCAGCGGTTAGCTTCGCATTTCTGCTGCGCCGTCAGATAGATTTGAAAACTGCCTGCGCCTACTGGCCGGTGCAGATTATCGGTGGCCTGCTGGGGACGGTAATCGCGCATCATATGTTTGAATTACCGCTGATCGAAGCATCGACGCATGCGCGTCAGGGGCTATCGCAATGGAGCGCTGAAATTGTTGCCACCTTCGGGTTGGTAATCACCATTTTCGGCTGCATTCGACATAAACCGGAGGCCGTGCCTTATGCGGTAGGGCTATTCATTACCGCCGGTTACTGGTTCACCGCATCGACGTCCTTTGCCAACCCGGCGGTTACCCTTGCGCGCTCATTAACCGATACCTTTTCCGGGATTGCTCCGGCCGACGCACCCGGGTTTATCATCGCGCAATTAATTGGCGCCACCCTCGCCACCGGTTTTGCCACCTGGATGTTCAGTGACAGTCCCGGCCCGGTCACGACCAACAAAACCACCAACGATTAAATCATTCACCCCGGTCAAAAAGGACGAGGCAGCCGACCCCGTGATTACTGCTTTTTCACCGCGACCACGCTTAAAGGCTGTTTACGACCGCGTAAACTGACTTCGCCTAATTCCTCGGCAACCGCGGTATCGGGCAGACTAAGCTGATCCAGCAAGTCCTGTGAAATCAGAAAATCGCGTTGTTTATCTTTGCACAGCGCCTGCAAACGGGCAGTGGAGTTAATAGTATCGCCGAAGTAAACGATTTCACGCTTGTCGTCCCCCACTTCACCGGCAACCACCGGGCCGCCGTGCATACCGATGCGAAATTCTGGTAGCAAATCAAAATCCTGCTGATAGCTGGCTGCCTGTGCTTCAATCTTGCGCTGAATAGCGAACACGCAATCGATACAGGTGCTGGTTTGGCGCACTTCATCCAGGTTCCAGGTGACAACAACTTCATCACCGATATATCGATGCGTTTCGCCGCCGTGTTCGGCGATAGGCTGGGCAATGTCGAAGAAGAACCGCGCGATCAACGCTTGCACCCGAAGGTCACCGAGTTTTTCCGACAAGTGCGTCGAATCGGCCAGATCGAGGAACATGAAAACCCGATTCTCACGCACCGGTTGATGATAGCGCCCCAGCATGAAATTGCTGAATACGCGGGAGCCTATCAGGCTGCGCAGACGCAAAACGGCATTAAATATAAAGGACACCGCGAGCGCAAAAATCATGTCCTGTTCAAAACTGGTGAAATCAACATCGGGGCCGTAGGCGTCTACTTCTCCGAGAATGAGTACTGGAACAATTTGCAACGATAACGCGATTATGACTGCCCACACCAGGGTTGATACGAGGATGAAAATGGATAGTGGCAAGCTACGCAAGCGGTTGCCGAATTTACTCTGCACCCAGAATAATTCGAAACCGATAACCCCTGCTGTGAGCACGCAGCCAGCGCTAAATCCATGCTTGAGTTGCCCGCCGATCACCTGGGAATAGCCAGCACCGACCAGCCCACCGGCAACGATAAACAATCCCCAGAGAATTAAATTTCGTTTTAATTTTATCGATAACATTATGCGTCTCTGACCGATGGGCATCCCATTGTAGGGTCGAATTGTCTATTCACGAAAAGTCCGTATCGCATCCAGAAATGCCTCGCCGAAGCGACTCAGCTTCTGTTCGCCGACACCACCGATTAGGGCCATTTCGTCCAGGCTCTGCGGCTCCTCGGTAACCATTTCCAATAAAGTTTTGTCATGGAAAATAACGAAAGGCGGTACATTGTTTTCCTCCGCCAACGTTTTTCGCAAGGCGCGCAGCTCGTTAAATAACGGCATATCGGCCTCATCGACGGGCATTTTACTGGCCGCGACTCGAGCTTTTTTACCCCCCTGAGCGACTTCACGCAGGCGCAATGTTTCATCTCCGCTCAGCAAGGGTTTCGCCAGCCCGGTCAATCGAATTCCACCATGCGCATCGCCATCGCTTTCGATATAACCGTAAACCAGTAATTGTCGAAACAGGCTACGCCATTGGTTGTTGGATAAATCGGCCCCGATATTCCAGGTACTGAGCTGGTCGTGGCGATTTTGTGCAATGCGGTCGTTCGGCTTACCGGTAAGCACATCGATCAAATAATTCACCCCGAATCGTTGACCGGTGCGATAAACGCAGGACAGGGCTTTGCGCGCGGCCTCGGTCGCATCCCAGGTTGGCGGAGGTTCGACACAGGTATCGCAGTGCCCGCAGGGTTTATCCAGCGCTTCGTCGAAATATTCGAGCAGGGTTTTGCGGCGGCAACTGGTTTGCTCGCATAGCCCGAGCATCGCTTCGAGCTTTGTGTGCAGACTGCGCTTGAACTGTTCGCTGCCCTCGCTCTGCTGGTTCATCTGACGCAGACTGATAACGTCCTGCAGCCCATAAGCCAGCCAGGCGTTGGCGGGCAAACCATCGCGTCCCGCGCGCCCGGTTTCCTGATAATAAGCCTCGATTGTTTTGGGTAGATTCAAATGCGCAACAAAACGCACATCGGGCTTGTCTATGCCCATACCGAAGGCAATCGTGGCCACGATAATGACGCTTTCTTCGGCCAGAAACCGGTGCTGGTGCAAGGCGCGTGTTTGCGCGTCCATACCCGCATGATAGGGCAAGGCCACGCGGCCTTTTTTGCTCAGCCACTCGGCGTTGGCATCGACCTGTTTGCGCGACAGGCAATAAACGATACCGGCATCGTCAGGGTGATTGGCCTGCAGAAATTGCCACAGTCGTTCTCGATTGTTCTGGCCTTCGCCGATGCGGTAAAAAATATTGGGTCGATCAAAACTGTGGACGAACAGCTTCGCCGACTCCAGGTTCAACTGCTGCACGATTTCTTCGCGGGTACGCCGGTCAGCGGTCGCGGTCAGCGCAATCCGCGGCACCGCCGGAAAGGCTTCGTGCAATAGCTTTAGCTTCATGTAATCGCTACGGAAGTCGTGCCCCCACTGCGACACACAATGCGCTTCGTCGATGGCGAACAGGCTGATTTTGCAGCGCTCGAGCAGATGTAAAAAACCCGGCGTATTGAGGCGCTCGGGCGCAACATAAAGCAGGTCGAGTTCGCCGTTGAGCAATTCCTGCTCGACCCGGTCCCGGGTTTGCGCGGACTGCGTGGAGTTCAAAAAGTCGGCGCGAATCCCCATTGTATTCAACGCGCTAACCTGGTCCTGCATCAAGGCAATCAACGGCGAAATAACAATGCCCACACCCTCGCGGATCAACGCCGGGATTTGATAACACACCGACTTACCGCCACCGGTGGGCATCAATACCAGCGCATCGCCACCATCGATCATGGTTTGAATGATATCGGCCTGCTGAAAACGAAACTCATCAAAACCATATTTCGATTTGAGCAGCTCTAGCGCTCGATCACCCATGTAATGGGTTGTTACTTAGTATCTTGATTAGGTTTCTGCTCCAGGGATCAATATTTAAAAGAGGCATATTATACCTGCGCTAACCACCCTCAACTTGCAGAAATTTAATATCGGCCTGATATTATCGAAATACATCCAACATGTTAGCTTGCTCTCGATCTGTTCACATTGGATTTAAATGTCCCCGATTTGATATAAGTAATATAGCTCAGGTTAAAGACCGCAAAACCTTCGAAGGCAGGGATGCCTCGGTCCGACGCCTCGGAGAGGAGCTACATGGATGGTCCGGCCGGCGCACCGGTTGTGCGTGTTTTGCAGGTTTTATTCTGAGCTATCGACAGGAGAGCGAAACCTACTTTTTAAATTGGGTAGCACTACCGACAAAAAAAAGCCTGCGACTAAGCGCAGGCTTTTAAGATAAAGCTCGTGTTTAGCTCCAGGGGAAAGGGCTGCTGGAAACCGGGTGCAGTTTGCCTTCGGCGTATCGTGAGAAACGGAAAGGTTCGAGCAGACGGCTTTTCTTTCCGCAGATTTCTTCGGCTACCAGTTTGCCCACGCCGAGCATTTTGTAGCCGTGGTTAGAATCCGCAATAATGTAGCAGTTTTCACGGAAGACGTCGCAAACCGGGAAGCTGTCCGGGGTAAACGAGCCGATGCCACCCGAAGGTTCATTCTTGTAGAACTCGAATTGCCCTTCGAAACGCTTCTGGCAATGCGCCAGCGCGGAGGTCCACATGTGGGCGAAGTCTTCGCCGACGACGAAATCGGGTGAATCAACTCCGTAAGGATCGACCGCAACATCATCGGGATCGGTTTGAATGGCGTAAGGTGCGGCACCACCCTGGATACCACCAAAATGGAAATCAGGCTTGTAGTAAATGCCCCACATCTTATCGGTGAGCAAACTACCGTCATAATCAGAATAAAGCGGTTCGTTACTGTCGACGTGAATAACCGGCGGAAAGCGACCATCGTTGGTTTTTTGCAAATCAGGATCGACCCCGAGGGTGCCTTCCTGCAAAGACCAGTAAATCCACATCGGAATGTCGCCATGGATGACGCCGTCAGCACCTTTGATGCTGATTGTTTTCGGCAGTTCGAGCATGTCCCAGACGGTTTTTGCCCAGGGGCCCGCACCGATGATAACCATGTCGCAGGCAATATCGCCCTTGTCGGTTTCTACCGCTTTTATCGCGCCGCCGGCTGATTCGCTTTTGAACCCGGTGACGGTGCAACCAGATAGTATGCGAACGCCTTCGTTTTCGGCCTTAGTTGCCAGCGCGTACATCGCCTTGGTGTTGTTCGCGTAGCCGCCACGCTTTTCGTGCAGTACTGAAGTAATTCCCTTTGCCTGCCAATCGTGGAACAGGGTTTTCATGTAGTCGGAGGAATCTTTCTCGCCTTCGATGAAGGTCGACTCGTAGCCGATGTCTTTTTGCTGCTGGGCAATCGTAGCAACATCGGCGTGCATGCTTTCGGGGCTGATCTGCATGTAGCCAACCGGGTGATAGCTATAACCTTCGGGGTCGGTTTCCCAGACGCCGACGCTGTGCGCCATCAATTCGCGCATAGCTGGCTGGAAGTAATTGTTACGTACCACGCCGCAGGCAATGCCCGAGGCACCGGCGGCAATACCACTTTTATCGACAATCAAAATATCGCGTCCGTCGCCTTTGCCTTCTGCCTTTAATTGTTGAGCAAGATGGTACCCGGTGCTTAGCCCGTGGATGCCCGCGCCTACAATCAAATATTTAACATGTGATGGAATTGCCATTGCTCAACCTGCCCTGTCTTTAGTGTTGGATATCGAAACCATCGGTTTCGTTTTAGGTGGCAAAAGAATATCCGAATTAAGCCGAACCCCTCAGAGCTAGAACGACGAATCGAAACACAATAACGACATGTCAAAATATGGCTCGATTGACGCTGAATACGACAATCGATGCCTTAGCAAAGCGTTTTAACCAGCCTGCTGAGCCGCATTACCCAACCGCTCGATGGCTGCCTCAACCCGGCTTCGCGGGCAACCGAAATTCAAGCGCATAAACCGGTTATCACCGAATTGTGCTCCTCCAGACATGCCCACTCCGGCATTTTCAAAAAAGCCCAGGGGGTCATCGAGCTCGAGTTCGGAAACATCGATCCAGGCCAGATAAGTTGCCTCGGTGGGCCCTAAGGCCATACCGGGGATCTGGTTTATTTTTTCACTGAGTATATCCCGGTTTCCGGCCAGGTAGCGCAGCTGTTGCGTAAGCCATTCACCACCCGATTCGTAGGCGGCCTGCAACGCCGTATAACCCATAATATTCACCCAGGGCATAGTCCCTTTAGCAGCGTTCACCAATTGTTTGCGAATCGACGCGTCGGGCACAATGGCAAAGCTGCAACCGAGCCCTGCCAGATTGAAAGACTTACTCGGGCCCATCAGGGTAATCGAACGCCTCGCAATATCGTCGTTTAATGACGCGATCGGAATGTGTCGTTTATCTTCATCGAGAATCAGGTCGCAATGGATATCGTCGGAACAGACGATCAGGTCCTGCGCTTCGGCGACTTCGGCAACACGCTGTAATTCAGCCTCGTTATAGACCGACCCCCCGGGATTCTGCGGATTGCACAACACCATAATCTGCCTTGGTTTAATGCTTTGCCCGGCGAGCCAGTCGGCATCCATGATGATTCGCTGTTCGGCTTCGAGCATCGGTATGCGGCGCAAAACCCGCCCATTAAAATCGGCGATTTCTGGAATATGCTGGTAAACAACTTCAGGTGTATAGATTTCGTCACCAGGGCAACCGAAGCTGCGACTGGCCAGATGCAGCGCAGAAACCACACCGGGGTAGAACAGAATCCATTCGGGTTTAATCGCCCATTGATACAGACGCTGCATGCGCTCGACAACCAGCTCAAGCTGGCGCTCGGAAACATGGGTATAACCAAACACGGCATGATCGGCGCGTTGCTTGATCGCTTCGGTGATCGCTGGCGCCGCACGGAAATCGGTATCGGCTACCCACATCGGCAGGATGTCCCGCCCCTGATATTTGTCCCACTTGTTACTGGCGGTTGCGCTGCGATCAATTATTTCGTCGAAGTTATATAGGGGGGTCATTTTGCTCTGATCAAATTCTGCTCGATCGCGGATCATATTCGATGTGAACCAGTGTTCCTAGCCGGAGCGCTGGATTTCCATATTTTTATTGACCGCGTAGCTGCCAGTTGCGATCCTCTGCACGATGAAAAAAGAATACGACTATATTATCCTTGGCGCCGGTTCGGCCGGCTGTGTGCTGGCCAATCGTCTTAGCGAATCGGGCAACCACAGTGTGCTGGTACTCGAAGCGGGGCCGATGGACAACAAATTGCTGATCCATATACCGGCGGGCGTTTACCACGTCTACAAAGACCCGAGTATTAACTGGAATTATCTATCCGAGACTGAAGCCGAGCTCGAACAACGAAATATCGAGATACCCCGAGGAAAAGTCATCGGTGGTTCATCTTCGATCAATTCGATGGTTTACATGCGCGGACACCCGAAGGACTACAACCGCTGGAACGATGATCTCGGTCTGCCGGGCTGGAGCTATGCCGACTGTCTGCCCTATTTCAAACAGGGTGAAACCTCCGAGCGCGGCGAAAACGCCTGGCGCGGCGGTAGTGGTCCCCTTGGTGTCGCGAAGGCCAAACTGGATAACCCGTTGTTCGACGCCTTTATTGAAGCCGGCGAGCAATCCGGCCAGGGCGTGTCCGATGACCTCAACGGTTTCAAGCCGGAGGGAGTCGCCCGCCTGGACAGCACTACCCGCAATGGCCGGCGCTGCAGCGCCGCAGTCGCACATTTAAAGCCGGCACTTCGACGACCGAACCTGACCCTGATCACCCGCGCTCTGGTTGAAAAAATCAATATCGATAATCATCGCGCGGTCGGAGTCAGCTTTACGCATCGCGGACAGCGTCATAACATTTCAGCGAACCGGGAAGTGCTGCTTTGTTGCGGGGCGATCAAGTCGCCGCAACTGTTGATGCTATCTGGCATCGGCCCGCAGGCCGAACTGGTAAAACATCAAATCAAAATGGAGCAGATAATACCCGGGGTGGGTCAAAACCTGCAGGATCACCTGAAGGTACATTGCGTTTACGACTGCACTCAGCCGGTCAGCTACAACAAAATGATCCGCCCGTGGAACAAACTCGCAGTCGGTCTGCAATGGCTGACAACGCAACGCGGCTTTGCCGCCTCCAATATCTGGGAGGCTGGTGGTTTGATCAAGGGCAACGAAACAATGGAGTACCCCAACCTGCAATATCATTTCGCGCCGATAGCGGCCGAGTTTGAAGGTAGTAGCTTGCGTATGACCCAGGGTTTTACCATTCAAATCGATCAACTTCGACCATTCAGCAAGGGTTATGTCACGCTAAATTCGGCCGACCCTGCCGACAAACCGGCTACCCACTATAACTATCTTGCCGATCCGCGCGACCTGCAGGAACTGATCGACGCGCGGCACAGAATTACCGACCTGATCGCACAATCCGCCTTCGACCCCTATCGCGGAAAACCAACCGACCCTTCCGGCGCATTGGAAACTGAATCCGAAGTTGCCCAATGGATTCGCAAATGTGCAGGCACCGATTTTCACCCTAGCTGTAGCTGCCGCATGGGCGTCGATGACGATGCCGTAGTCGATGGCGAATTAAAGGTTCACGGCATTGAGGGCTTGCGTGTTGTCGACGCATCGGTAATGCCCGATATCGTCAGTGGCAATTTAAACGCCCCCACGCAAATGATCGCCGCAAGAGCGGCCGACTTCATCCTGGGGAAGCCGGCGCTGACACCCGAACACGCTAGTTTTCACTTTGAATAATCGAACATCGGAAGTTAACAACTGAGAAATTGATCGGAACCAGACGAATGAAACAGAAATTGCACAAAGACTTAAACGCCTTACTCAGCTTCTATCAGGGGCAGCGTAACAATCCCCCCGCAGAGTTCAGCTATGCCGCGGGCGTCATTAATAAGCCCAGCTTCTTCAGCGTGAGTCATTTACAGGATTACCTGAATAACCCGCTACTCAGCCCCGAGTGGGTGCACGTCAAAACCGACAGCGACCGGGTCGAACTGGAAAAAAGCTGTTTTTACAAAGCCGTGCAGGGAAGGCAGTTGCACTTCATGGATAAAGATCTGCTCGCCAACGAAATTAACAAGGGTGCCGCCATCGTGCTCGAAGGGCTCGACATCCTGAACCCCGATATCAACGCATTCGCTGCCAAACTGGACGAATCACTGCCTTGTGTCTTTGCCAATGCGGTTGCTTTTTTCTCACAGAATAATAACGAAGCCTACGAGGGTCATTGCGACGCCGACGACGTGCTGGTGGTGCAGCTCGCCGGCAAAAAAATCTGGCAATTGTTTAAACCACAGCAACGCCGGTATTCGGGGATTTCCGATCAGAATGATCAGCAATTGGGCCCGGTGCTGCAAGAAGTGACCATGCGCCCGGGCGATGCGCTGTATTTGCGCGCCGGTGTCCCTCACCGCTGCCAGACGCCATCCGCCTACAGCCTGCACATGTCTTTTGATCTTTGCGACAACACCCCGACCACTGCCGAAATTGCCAGCGAAGCCAGCAATCAATATAACCATGCCTGTGAACAGCCTTACGAGTCGACCTCTAAAGTTGTCGATCGTTATGTATCAATTCTGGCTTCGGAAGAATTTAAAGCGGCGCTCGACGAAGCCACCGAAATTAAACGCGACCACATTTCAAAGTTTCGCGAGAACCTTGGTCGATCGTCCTCGATTCGAAGCCTGAGTAAATTTAACTGAGTTTGAGGAATTCTGATTCATTCAGCAATTTCGTGACACATGGGCAGTTTTATGCTCCTGCACCAACAGTAGGTGCTTTAGGCGAAACCTACATTCCCCACATCCCTGCGGGTCGTGTGCCACCATTTTCAATGACTGCCAGGCCGTTGAAAATGAAGGAAAAAATAGCACATTTTTTGCTTTTCCGTCCTCTGACAATTCAGAGCCCGCCTTATGGCGCCTACTTCTGGTGTCCCGGGCTAGAGCAATACATCGGACCACCGTGAATGAATTGTTCAGAAGTTTGCTAGATATAACGTTGCGGCCGATAAGGGTCTATTGAGAATGGCTGCGCTGCACCGGTAATATCATTGGCGATCAAATGGCCGCTAATCGGTCCCATGGTAAAACCCATATGCGAATGTCCAAAGGCAAGCCACAGGTCTTTGTGCCTGGGCGCCGCACCGATCATCGGCAGGGTATCGGGCAGGGTCGGTCTTCGCCCCATCCAGGGTTGCGCGGATAATTCGGCACCCATGGGAAACGCCTCACCCAGACGACTCCTGACCTGGTTTATCTGCCGGTAATCGGGGTCAGTTTCGCCATGTACCAGATTAGAACCGCTGGAGACGCGTAAACCCATATCCATAGGCGCGATAACATGGCTGGCATCGACATCAAAAATGGGCCTGTTCAAAACCCTGCCCTCTGCCGCAGCGAAAATACTGTGGTATCCGCGTTCGATCGCCATCGGGTTGGCATAACTCAGTTGCTTTAACATCGGCCCGGTCCAGGCTCCCATACACAGCACCACCTTATTAAGCGACTCGCTGCCTTGATCGCTATGCAACTGCCAGCTTCCCTCTCGATAATCCAGATGCTTGACTTCTTTTTGCACAAAGCGGCCTCCGTGCTGCAAAAAGTTTTCGGCGTAGGCCTTACAGAGTTTTTGCGGATTTTTCACCGACGGGGTTTCATCGATAAACACCGCTTTAGCAAAAATATCATTTAAATCGGGTTCATAGTCGGATATCTGCGCTCGTTCCAACAGCGTGTATTTCACTCCGCAAAGATCGAATAATTCGCGTTCCAGCGAATCTTCGTCAAATGAGCGCTGCTCCCGGTAGAGTTTCAATCCGCCGTTGCGTAACAGCAGCGACTGGGCATTGCATTCTTCGATCCAGCGCAAATGCAGTTCGATCGATGCGAAGGTAATTGCCGCCATCGCCTCGCCATCGCGTAAGTAGGTTTGCCGATTGCATCTGGCCAGAAAACGTACTAACCAGGGCAGCAGTCGGGGCAGATGCGGGTAATGCAGGCGAAAGTCGAGTTCGCGGTTGAGAATTAAACGATGCAGACGGGGTAGCAAGGCAGGGCTGGCAATCGGCGTGATATTGCTGTAACTGAGCAGGCCGGCATTACCCGACGATGTTTCTTCACCGGGACCCCGACGATCAATCAGGGTGACGTCGAAACCCCGCTGTTGTAATTCCCTGGCACAACTAATGCCGACCATGCCGGCACCCAGAATCGTAATCGTTTCACTCATTGTCTTAGTCGCTCCCCTTTCTTCAGCCTTTGCGTTCGGTGGCTATCTGCGAGCGATGATTGCGCGGTGAGCTACCGTAATGTTTCCTATAGCAGGCCGTAAAATAGGATTGGGTTTCAAAGCCCGCTGCGATTGAAATATCGATGACACTACGATTCGTATTGAGCAACAGTTGCTTGGCATGCATCAGCCTTAGCGACAGGTAATACTGACTCGGGGTGACATTACGATATTTATGGAACAGACGTTCGATCTGGCGTAGGGAAAGATTGCACTTTTCGGCAATAACCGGCAGCGACAGGGGCATTTCGATATTGGATTCCATTAAATTTATAACATCAATTAATTTCGGCGCACTCATCGCCAGGTCGATACGATCGGCCATCTGTTGCGAATCGATCCCAGTGCGAATGCGATCGTGCTGGAACTGTTGCGAAATTTCCTGCGCCAGCCCCCGCCCATGTTGATTTTCGATGAGCTTCAACATCATATCAAGGGCGGCGGTACCCCCCGAACAGGTAAATCGACGTTCACCGATCTCGTACAGGGTAAAGGCAACGTTGAGCTGCGGGTAAAGTTCTTTAAATACTGGAATATTTTCCCAGTGAATTGTGCAGCAATGGCCGTCGAGCAATCCGGCACGGGCAAGCAAAAAACTACCCGAACTGGCTGAACCAAGATTCACTTTTTGACGGTCAAGCGCCTGCAGCAGCTTGAAGGTGCCGCCGTGATCAAAATTCTGCGCCGTATTGGGTGCTACGATAACCAGCGATTCCAGGCCGCTAGCTTCGGCCAGCGGTCGGGTCGGCACGATGATGCCGCAACTCGCCGCAACCGGGTCAGTCCCCGGGGCATAGTATTCCCACTCAAAAAGTTGTTCTTCGGACAGGCGGTTTGCCACACGCATCGAATCAACCACGCAACTGAATGGAATGATTGGGTAACCTTCGATTAACAGAATCCCGATTTTTTCGGTTTTAATTGTTATAGCAATGTCCTCGGGATTAAAATTCCGCGCATTTCGGACATTCTAACGGCTTTATTGAAATCACCATACTAGATTCTATTATCTGACTTCACATATATGGCGCGGGCTAATAGTTCGGCGTCGCGCGCAGGTTAGCCCGATAGTGGCCTGAAAATCATACTAGCCGGCAACTATTATCTAAAACCTGAATTTCAGGGGATATCAATGAGCGAAAATACAAGAGGCGGACGCCGCCGCGGTGGACGTAAATCTGGAGTAACGGTAGAGACGGTAAGCACGCCCTACATTACTCGTAAAATTCCCTGTTTTGAAGTTCTTGACGAAGAAGGGCTGCAAATCATCGAACACAATGCGGACACCATACTCGAAGAAGTGGGTATTGAGTTTCGTGACATGCCCGAAGCGCTGGAAATATTCAAAAAAGCCGGTGCCAAAATTGATGGTGTGAATGTCAAATTTCCGCGCGGCATGTGCCGCTCGATCATTCAGGCTTCGGCACCGAAAGAATATACCCAGCATGCGCGTAACCCGGCACGCAATGTCCAGATCGGCGGCAAGAATACGGTTTTTGTCCCAGCCTACGGCAGCCCGTTTGTGTTTGACCTCGATAAAGGTCGACGTTACGCCACCATCGAGGATTTTCAGAATTTCGTCAAACTGGCCTACTCTTCGCCGAGCATGCACCTGTCCGGCGGCACCATTTGCGAACCGGTTGACGTTCCTGTCAATAAACGTCACCTCGATATGGTTTATTCGCATATCAAGTATTCGGATAAGGGCTTTATGGGTTCGGTTACTGCCCCGGAACGCGCGCAGGATACCGTCGACATGATCAAAATCCTCGCCGGCGACAATTATATCGACCCGGCAACCGGACGACCGCGAACCTACGCCACCAGCTTAATCAACGCTAACTCGCCAATGACCTTTGACGACACCATGCTCGGCGCTGCCAAGGTTTATGCGGAAAATAACCAGGCCTGCATCATCACCCCGTTTATCCTTGCCGGTGCAATGTCACCGGTTACGGTAGCCGGTACCGCAGCACAGTCGCTCGCCGAAGGTATGGCCGGCATTACTTTTGTGCAACTGGTCAACCCGGGCGCTCCGGTGGTCTTCGGTAGCTTTGCCAGTTCGATGTCGATGCAATCGGGTGCGCCGACTTTCGGCACCCCAGAACCGGCGCTGGTACTCTATGCGATGGCCGCACTGGTGCGTCGTCTCGGGGTACCCTTCCGCTCGGGTGGCGGTCTTTGCGGATCGAAACTACCCGATGCGCAGGCCGCTTCGGAAGCCGCCAACACACTCATTCCTGCGGTGATGGCCGGGGTGAATTTTGTGCTGCACACCGCGGGCTGGATGGAAGGTGGTTTATCGATGGGCTATGAAAAATTTGTCATGGATGCCGATCAGGCCGCAATGATGGATGTTTTTATGAGTGGCATCGATCTGTCTGAAAACGGCCAGGCCATGGATGCCATCCGCGAAGTCGGGCCGGGTGTTCACTTCCTCGGCTGTGAGCATACGCAGAAGAATTTCAAAACGGCGTTTTATCGTTCAAAAATTACCGATAATAACAGCTACGAACAATGGCAATCCGAAGGCAGCCTGGATATGGCGCAGCGCAGTAATGTCCGCTATAAAAAAATACTGGAAGAGTATCAGGCGCCGACAATCGATCCGGCCATCGACGAAGCCTTGCTCGCCTTCATTAAACAACGTAAGGATTCGATGCCTGATTCAATGGTCTAAAATGCTAGATGTCGCCAGGCATTCCGCAAAAACGTCATCCTGATCCAGAATCCTGTCCTTTCGGCCTCCGCAAATTTCGTCATCCCGGCCTCGACGCCGGGATCTAGTAACCTACACCCTCTATAGAGATTGCGGCTGGGCGGGGCAGCGCAGACGCCGCAATGACCGTTTTGGGGACCGTAGCCCCGGTCCGCAAGGGCCGCAATGACCGAGGTCTTAAATCGTCAACCCCGGCGCCCGAATTAACGGTAATCCCGGCCTGAGCGGCCGCACAGGTCGTCCCGATTGGCCCCGTAGCTAGCAATAAAGTGCGTCGAACTGCCTTTGCCTACAATGAGAAGTGATTGCTGTTTTTGGGAGTATTTGGCTATTCAAATAAGTCGTGCAAAAGTCCGGTTTAGCGACTAATATTTTGAGCCAATTGTCATTTCCGGGTCAGTGACGCTTCAGACCCAGCCAAGTACCCCTATGAATATCGACAAACCCGTGGCTAAACCCGAGCATTTCGGCTTCTTACAAGTCCCTAATTATTCGATGATCGCCTTTTCATCCGCCATCGAACCCTTGCGTATGGCCAACCGGGACGCGAATAAAGAGCTGTACCGCTGGACTGTCTACACGCTCGATGGACTTCCCGAAAAAGCCAGTAACGGGCTCGAAATCACACCCGATGCATCGATAGAAAACGCCGATGAACTAGCCGTATTATTTGTCTGCGGTGGCGATGAAATCGCCGAAAGCTGGTCGAAGCAGCTCCAGTTCTCGTTACGGCGCATAGCGAAACGCAACAATATTAAAATTGGCGCATTGTGTACGGGCAGTTATTTACTCGCGCGCGCAGGCCTACTCGATGGTTATAAATGCACCATACACTGGGAAAATATAGCCAGCCTGCGCGAAGACTTTCCGAACGTGCAGGTCACCGATGACCTGTTCCAGTTTGACCGTGACCGCATCACCTGTGCCGGTGGCCAGTCCTCGATGGACATGATGCTAAAGCTCATCCAGGAACGCCATGGCAGCAAGCTGGTGACCCATATTTCGGAGCAGTTTATGTGCGAGCGGGTGCGCAATTCGGACGACCGCCAACGTGTACCCTTGCATCTGGCGCTGGGTTCGAATCAACCCAAGCTCACCGAAGCGGTGACTTTGATGGAAGCCAATATAGAAGAACCGATCAGTCTTGATGAGCTTTCGAGCTATGTCGGGATTTCCAGGCGGCAGCTGGAAAGGCTGTTTCAAAAACATTTGAATTGTGTGCCCACACGCTATTACCTGAACCTGCGCCTGAACCGGGCACGGCTGTTATTGCTGCAAACGAGTAAATCGATTGTCGACATCGCGCTGGCCTGCGGATTTATTTCCGCGCCTCATTTCAGCAAATGTTATCGCGATTTGTTCGGTATTCCACCGCGCGACGAAAGACGAAAGCTACAGGCTTCCCGTGCCGAAGTTCCCCCTGCACCTGATCTGGCGAGTTAGACCCGGCTGCGGCGGCGTCGAGAACGGCGCTTACGTTCATCATCGCCATCGCCAACTTTTTCTTTGGGCGGCGGGATGGTGACCACTTTAGACAGTTCTGTGTACTTATCGACCTTGTGCGGTAAGGCCATCGCTTCAATGAAGTATTCCTGAAACATGGGTTCAATCGCAGTTTCGATCTTTTCCACCTTGGGTAGAATTTCGCCAATCTCGATGCGCGAAGGAAAATTCAACAGCGCGATGCGTGCACCGGTTCCGGCGGCGTTACCGACCGAACCGACCTTTTCCAGATCACAATCGGGCAGCAGGCCGAGCACCATCGCGTATTTGACGTCGATATGACTGCCAAAGGCACCCGCTAAACCGATCCGATCAACTTTTTCTATACCCATTCGATCGATAAGCAAACGCGTGCCGGCGTGCAGCGCCGCTTTGGCCAGCTGAATCGCGCGCACATCATTCTGCGTGATTCGAATCGAACGCTCCCCTTCCTGCACTACATAACTAAAGGTACGTCCGTCCTGGATAACCCGATCCGACGGCTTGCCCGCGACCGGGCCGATGACGCCATCCTGATCGATAATGCCGGCGAGAAACATTTCCGCGACAACTTCGATAATGCCGGAACCGCATATTCCGCTGACCCCGACCTTGGCGCTTTTTTGCGCAAATTCAGGGTCGTCGGACCAGGCTTCGCAACCGATGACACGAAAGCGCGGTTCGAGCGTCTCGGCGTCGACACGAATTCTTTCGATTGCTCCGGGGGCAGCGCGTTGGCCCGAGGTGATCTGCGCGCCTTCAAAGGCCGGGCCGGTCGGGCTGGAGGCAGCGAGCAGGCGATTTCGGTTACCCAGCACTATTTCAGCGTTGGTACCGACATCGACCAGCAGTACATATTCTTCGGAAAGATCGGGGCGCTCCGACAGAATCATTCCAGCAGTATCGGCGCCGATATGCCCGGCAATACAGGGCAACGTACAAATTCGGGCTTCGGCGTGTAGGTTGATACCGATATCTGCAGCGCGGATGACCATGGTTTGGTCGGTGGTCAAAGTAAATGGCGCGGTGCCCAATGGCGTCGGGTCGATACCAAGAAATAAATGGTGCATGATCGGGTTGGCTACCACGGTCATGTCTAAAATATCTTCGACTTGAATTCCGGCCGATTTGGCCGCGCGCCTGGCCAGTTGATTGAATGAATCGCGTACCACCTGCGTCATTGCGACGTCGCCGCCTTCATTCATCATTACGTAGGAAACCCGGCTCATCAAATCTTCGCCGAAACGTATTTGCGGATTCATCGTATCGGCGGTTGCTACTACTTCACCGGTATCGAGGTCGCAGAGCTGAGCCGCAATCGTGGTCGAGCCCAGATCCACCGCGAGGCCGTAAGCTTTTTTCTTTTCGCCTGGCCAAATTCCGATAATCTGCTGAAATTGATAAACCGCCGCCGTTATCGTGCGTTCGCCCTTAGCCAGCGCCGGTTGCAAAAGTCGTAACTGGGATAATTCACAATCGATTGCCGGCACACCGTACTCGCTGGACAGCGCCTCCTGCAGCCGACGTTTATCCGAAATCGGGGCGTGCATATCGGGCTCGGGCAAGGTAACTGTGAATAGACGCAGGGCTGGCAGCACCTGAATATCGTAAGCGGTGACCGCCTTCGTAATATGTTGTTTGTGCTGCTGGCTTTCCTCGGGAACATCGATAACCAGGTCGCCCTGAATTCGAGCATTACAGCCCAACCGGCGACCTTCTTTCAAACGGTTTTTGGATTGGTGATGACGCTCGGTTTCGGTAAATTCGGACAAATGCTCGGCGCGTGAACTGATCCCGTGCTTGGAAAATTCACCTACCTGGGGTAACACCTGACACTTGCGACACTTGCCCTGACCACCACAAATTGATTCGAGATCGACGCCGAGGCGCTGCGCAGCCTGCAGCACAGTAGTGCCCATGGGAACCTGTCCACGTAACCCCGAGGGCATGAATAAAACGCTGGCTTCGTCTTCGATCATAGTCAGATACCCTCAATTAACTGGCGGTTCGACGGCGGCGGCTGTTACCACGACGCCCAGTGCCCCGCACGGCCGCACCTTCGGCTGCCGGCTCGCGGAACTGCTTGATCCAGCGCGAACAATCTGGGTCTTTACCAAGCATGACATCGGCGCCCATACTCGCGGCAACCACTTCGGCGTGCAAGGGATTAGTGATCGCCGAAGTCATACCCGCCTGTATCGCCATGCTGATAAAGGCACCGTTAAAGCCGTTGCGATTGGGCAGGCCGAAACTGATATTGGAAGCGCCGCAGGTGGTATTAACCTTGAGTTCGGTGCGCAGACGATGAATCAACCTTAATACTTCACGCCCGGCAGTATTGATCGCGCCAATCGGCATAACCAGCGGGTCAACGACAACATCACAGGCCGGAATACCATAGTCGGCGGCGCGTTCGACGATTTTTTTCGCGACTTCGTAACGAACGTTAATGTCTTCCGATATCCCGGTTTCATCATTTGAAATAGCGACAACGGCCGCGCCGTATTTTTTAATCAGGGGCAGAACGCGTTCCATGTTCTCTTCTTCGCCGGTGACTGAATTGACCAGCGCCTTACCCTGATAAACCGACAGACCTGCTTCCAGGGCTTCGATAATTGATGAGTCGATGCTTAAAGGCGCATCGGTCAGGCTTTGCACCAGCTGTATCGATTCGGCCAGAATTCTGGGCTCATCGGCGAGCGGTATGCCGGCATTCACGTCGAGCATGTGCGCACCCGCAGCCATCTGCGCGATGGTGTCGCTTTCGACACGACTGTAGTCACCGTTTTTCATTTCATCAGCCATGATTTTACGGCCAGTGGGGTTGATTCGCTCGCCGATAATTACAAACGGGCGGTCGAAACCGATCACTAACTCTTTAGTAGCTGAACTGACAACCGTTTCGGTCATTATTCTTTCCTCAGGAAAACCAGATATCTGATTTTGATTTTAAACCTCCAGATGATCGGGAAGTACCCACGATCAGGCTGGAATGGATTGATTCTCAAAACCGGGGTACCAGGGAACTCGGCCCTCTAGCACTCCCGATTGCTGAATAATATCGGCCACCGCTTCTTCCTGGCGATAGGCCATAACATGAACTCCGCTAACGCCTTCGATTTCGCTAATTTGCTGGATGAGCTCGATACAGATTTTCTGACCTTCCTTTTTCGGTTCCTTCGCGCCTTCGAGTCGCTTGATCATGCTATCCGGAATATGGATCCCGGGCACATTGTTGCGAATCCAGTTCGCCGTGCGAGCGGAAGCCAGCGGACCGACTCCCGGCAGAATAAACACCTTTTCAAGCAAACCAAGATCACGCGATTTCGCCATAAACACGCGCAACTGTTCGACGTCGAAAATATACTGCATCTGGATAAACTGCGCACCGGCGGCCACTTTTTTGGCGAGCCGATGAGGGCGGAAATCGACCGGTGGCGCACTCGGGTTTTCCGCCGCACCGAGGAATATTTTCGGCGGGGTAGTCAACGGCCGCCCACTGATAAAACGCGACTCGTCGCGCATGCCACGAATCGTTTCCAGCAGCGAAATACTGTCGAGGTCGAATACCGGTTTCGCTTCGGGGTGATCGCCAACCTGCACGCCGTCACCGCTCAAACACAATACATTGCAAACTCCCATTGCCGCGGCGCCGAGCACGTCTCCCTGGATGGCGATGCGATTTTTATCGCGACAGGATATTTGCAGCACCGGCGAATAGCCAGCACTGGTAAGCAGGGCACACATGGCGACGCTGGACATATGGCAATGCGCTCCCGAACCATCGGTCGCGTTCATGCCATCGACAACACCATCGAATACTCTGGCACGTTCGTAGACGTCTTCGGCCAATGCCGAATCGGGTGGAGCCAGTTCCGAGGTAACTGCAAACTTTCCCGAGCGCAACACCCGCTCAAACCGGCTTAAAGAAACATGATTCTCTTTTTCGGTCAGATCCTGGCCAGGATAATTACTATCGCTGACAATCATCAGACGGCCACCTTGTTTTTGCTTTCGACATCGTCGCGCACCACACGCAACCAGGACGAACTACCCTTGAATAAATTATTCACCGGGAGCTGCACCTGGGTGATATTGCCCGATTTTTCCATTTGCTGACTACCGCGCCAGGCTTCAACCCAGACACAGCGCATTTCGGGCTTAACTTCGCAATTGCCGTCGAGGCGCACGCCCCCACAGGGTCCGTTGCGCAGCGATTTAGGACAATTCATCGGGCAGGACATTCCGGTAGAACTCAAGGCACACTGGCCACACATCTGACAATCGAATAAAAAACTTTTAATCGTTTTCTCGATTACCGCAACCGGCTTTTCCACACGTTGGTAACCAATGGCATTCCAAAGCGGGTGCAAAGCAATCAGTGCCCGCTCGAGCATGGCGTAGGACTTTTCCAACGCTGCCGAGTGACTGACCGACCATAGACGAACTCTATACAAAACCTACTCCAGTTATCCGTTCAACGCGCGCGTTTCATCGATACCGCTCGCTCGAATCAAAAGCTCTAGAAAATCATCGGTGTAATGTTCTTCCAGATGTTTAACCAACACATCGGCCTGCTCGCTGACGTTACCGTTAAACGGCTGGTTGACGTCATGCCAGGGCTCAAACAGGGCATCCTTTTCCTTTTTCTTTAATCGATAGGCGGCCCTTTCTATCGCTCGCATAAACTTCGCCGATAAGCGGATGCGGGTGCTACGCCCGGCCTTTCGCACCACTACCTGCCCGGGTATATCGCGCCAGTAAACGATTTTCAGCTGCGCCACATCGCCTCTTGCATCGCGGCATCGAGCTCGGGAACCATTTCGCCCATGCCGGTAAACAGCCGTTGATAACGCAGCCCGAGCTGATCGGCCGCCGCCTGCGCCTGCGAATTCAATTCATCCGAATCGGTTTGCGCCAGATAAACCAGCCGGGTGTAATTGCCAAAATACATTTCCAGCAATTCCGGGTGCCGGTCTATGCCGAGTATCTCGATTACCAGCTTTTGAAAATGCTGGGTTAAAAAGTCGGTCAGATAAAAGGTTCCCGGCTCTTCTTCCTGCAGTTGCGCATACTGCTCCCTGCCGGCCAGGAAATCATAGCAATGCGCACCCGGCAAACGTTTCACCCCGCGCGCTTCGAGTACCTTGTCGAGTTCACCGCTGGTACCGCAGTCGCCGTAGGCAACGAAAATATGATCATAGCGATCCCGCGCCGCATCGATTTTATCGGCGACCGCCTGGGGAATTTTTTCGGGTCTTGCGTGCAGATCGACGGTAATGGCCTGCAAATCCATTTGCGACCATTGCCCGAGCTTTTTCAGTTCATTGACTTCGCGTGCAATGGCAGCACAGGTAATAACCAGAATCGGGGCTGTGTTTTCCATCGTACAAAGTCTGTTTTACCGGTTTAGCGGGCGCGCTTTTCGGCGACAAGCTGCTTTGCGGTATCGGCAGCAACGGCGGCGTCACGACAATAGGCGTCGGCACCGATGGCATCGCCGAATTCCTGATTCAGCGGTGCGCCGCCAACCAGAATAATATAATCGTCGCGAATGCCTTTTTCTTTCATCGTATCGATAACCACTTTCATGTAAGGCATGGTCGTAGTCAGCAAGGCCGACATACCGAGGATGTCGGGTTTGTGTTCTTCCAGGGCGGCCAGGTAATCGTCAACCGGGGTGTTAATACCCAGATCGAATACCTCAAAGCCCGCGCCTTCCATCATCATGCAGACCAGATTTTTGCCGATGTCGTGGATGTCGCCCTTGACCGTGCCTATAACCATTTTGCCCGCAGCGGGCTCGTCAGACAGTGACAGTAACGGCTTTAACAGCGCCATGCCTGCTTTCATCGCATTTGCCGACATCAGTACTTCGGGGACGAATAAAATGCCATCGCGGAAGTCGATGCCGACGATAGTCATGCCATCAACCAGCGCGGTATTGAGGACCTTGTTTGCACTCCAACCACGATCGAGCAGAATCTGCGTACCTTCGGCGACTTCTTCCTTTAACCCGTTATACAGGTCATCGTGCATCTGCTCGACGAGCTCGTCATCGGGCAAAGTACTGAGGTCGAGATCGTCTTCATCTTCGTAGTCGTCGTCGTAATCGGTCATCAAAAAATCCTCATCCAATCGTGAGCCGCCCAGACGGGCAACAATGTAGTCGCAGAATAGGTTTTAAAGGGCGAGCCATCTGGTGTTGCAGCGACTCCAGATTACCGAAACGCGACACAAACCAACGCTAATTTGGTATAGCTTCAAATACTGTTTCGCGGGGTCAACAAACTGTTGATTCTGGTCACCGGGGGTATACTTCCCCGCCGGCAACACTGCCGATGTAAGTACTATAATTTCCAAGCCTTTTTTCGTGAATATATCGCTCCAGCATGGTCATTACCGCGCTGTCGTTGATCTCCTCCCAGGTGACACAATCGTAGGCATAAAACTGCATGTTTTTGCGCCCTGATGGCTGGACTAAGGAACGTATTTCGCCCAGATAATAAACATAACGGGCCTTATCATCATGGTATGCCGCGTAAATAAAGGGCAGTTCCACTTCGATACCTTCCGAAGCCAGCTTGTTTACCAAATTATCGGCTACGGCGGCATCGTCCACGCTATCGACCGCCGGTAACTGCAATTGTCCGGTTGCCGAGTTGCGTTCGAGCAGAATACGGCCTTCTGATTCGACAATGGCCCCAACCTTCAACAGCCCGGGCGACGATACCAGTTGCAACATCTGTGGCGATAGCCCGAAAGACACGTAGGCGCCGCGGCAAAAACCCAATGGCGCATGGGTATTGTGCGCGTATTGCTGCACTTCACCGATCAACACAATATGGTCGCCCGCATCCACCTGCTGGAAATGACTGCAGTCGAACCAGGCAACAACATCATCGATAAGCGGCGACCCGGTTACTGCCGATTTCCAATTGAGATCGGCAAATTTATCGGCACCGGCGGTGGCGAAGCGATTCGACAGTTCACGCTGGCGGTGGGCCAGAATATTTACCGCAAACCCTTTCGACTGCGTAAACGCCTCGAGCCCATGTGCGGATTTGGCGATATTGACCAGCAGCAAAGGCGGTTCGATCGATACCGACGAAAATGAATTGGCGGTAAAACCGAGCGCCTCACCGTCACCATCAACTGTGGTTACGATGGTAACTCCGGTGGCAAAACTGCCAAAGGCGCGGCGCAGATCACGTGTATCGAATGCCTGAGTAGGTTCACTGGTCATAATTTCCTCCGCCAGTCATGTGTTGTTGCAAAAACCGTTCGATCGGCGGCAGGAATTTCTCCGGCGCCAGGTACTGGCCCATATGGCGCTCATCTTTGATCACTCTGGACGTCGCCCCGACGACCTGGGCCGCCATTTTTTCGCACATTTCGACGGTCGAATTCGGGTCGAACTCTGCAGTTATAAACAGAGCGGGCACGGATATCTGGGCCAGCTGTCCAACATAGGTTTCACCGTTTTCGGTCAACACCCGATAGGCTCGACTGTAGCCGGATTTATCGTTCGCCAGTAACCAATGCCGCACCTGATCAATTTTATTTCTACGCACCGGGTTATCCTGGTCTTGCGGGGTAAACCAGCGTTGCAGCGTTGTTTCGAGGAGTTGCTCCGAGTCGGCACCGGCAAGAATTTCAGCAACCCGGGACTGGCGCTGCTGGTGTTCGGGGTCCCGATCGTAGGCGCACATCAGACTGACGAGCGCATTGCATCTATGCGGATATTTGATCGCAAACCCAAGCGCGATCAGCGCTCCCATCGAATGCCCGCACAAACTCACCTTTTCCAATCCGAGGCTGTCGATCAGTTCGAGCAATTGCTCCAGGTAATCGTCGAGCGTGACCGTTGCCGGGGGAATCGGGCTTTCACCATGGCCGAGGGTATCGTAGCAAATCACCGAACAGCTATCGGTAAAGGCGTCGAGGTAAGAATCCCAAACTGACTTGTTCAAGCCGACTCCGTGAATAAACACCAGCGCGCTGCCTGTGCCCGACCGGGTATAACTCGTAGATAAAGGGGTTATGGACATAGACAGGAACAGGCCGGAACGGATGAAAGGGAGAATTCTACCTGACAATGACAATCAAGCAATCGCCTGCAAACCCTAATCAACTCAAAGCGCGCCTCAGGGCGCCTGGTTCTGGGGTTCCGGGCCTGAGTGATAGGTCGGACCGGTGGGAATGCATGGTCAGAAGTTCGATAATCAGTAAATTAGCGATTCCATCTGCGAGGTTTGCGCGGATAAATCGCCGACACCCTGCTCGCCGAAAATCTCACCCGCCTGACCGAGGTAGAGGCGCGCCCGCTCCATCGCAAAATTGGAGTTATACAACACGGCGAGAATGTCGGCCTGACGCTGAAACAGGGAGCGATCGGTGGTTTCCGCCAGGGTTTCGCTGGCCTTAACCCGAAATTCCCAGGCACGTTTGATGTCGCCACTACGCTGATAATGGTGATACAGCATCTGGTAATCCCGCGCCTGCGAGTTGTGCAGTTCGTCGCGATGATAGGCTTCGACCAGATCGCCTATTTCATGGGTTATCTGAGAAATTTCGGTGTCGCTAATCAGCTGTTTATCGATCTGCGCGAGCAGCTGGTTGGATTGCACCTGCTGACCGACCGCTGCATAGAGCTTAGCCGCTTCAATTCTGGCCAGTTGCGCCGGATAACTATCCTGCTGCTGGTCGTAGAGTTGCGCCCTGGCTTCCCAGGCATCGGCGGCCGCACCGAATCGTTTGATACTGATATTTTCGTCGATAACCGATTCCAGGCTCGCGTCGACACCGCGATACAACCCGCGTGCGATCATGTTACGTGCCTGCCAGAGCTTGTCATAGATATGCGAGGCCTGCCGCGCCAGCGCCCTGGCCTTGATGTTTAAAAAGCCCAGTTGTTGATAGACACGCGCGCTGCCGATAACATCGTCCGCCGACATCGCCAGATATAAAGCTTCCTGCAGGTAAATTTCCGCCGAAGCCAGTTCCTGCTGCGCAATCGCCACTTCTCCCAACAACAGCATGGCATTACCGAGCTTGGCCTTATCTTCGTTTTCGGCTGCTTCCCCGGCTACTTCGAGTAGGCGCGTAATCGCTATTTTATAATCACCCTTATTCAGCAAATCGCGCAGATTTGATTGGCGCGCACCATCACTGACATTCAGTCGACCCAACCTTTCTTCGACATCGAGCTTGTTTTCGTTGACGGCGTTATAGAGCGAATCCAAATCGGTTTGCAGCGGAATTCGCAGTTCGATTCCAGGTTCAGTGGTATTGTCGGCGAAAAACAGGAAATGCAGCGCGGCTATTAGCGCCAGCGCGGGGATGGTAGTGATTGCGTGCTCAGGTAGGTATTGCCTGATATTCATCATCCGCCCATAGTACGCCGACCGCCGGATTATTCAATTCTGCCCACTTCCAATCTTTGCCGCTGTTGCTACCATAGCGCGATGCAGATAACCCATATTGACCACCTCGTTCTAACCGTACGCGATATAGGCAAGACCATCGATTTTTATACCCGCGTGCTCGGCATGACCGTCGAATGCTTCGGCGACAATCGCCGGGCACTGAAATTCGGTCGCCAGAAAATCAATCTACACCAGTACGGAAGCGAGTTTTCCCCGCACGCGCATCTCCCGGTTCCCGGCTCGGAAGATCTTTGCCTGATAACCGACAGCCAACTTGCCGATGTTATTTCAACCTTGCGCGTTAACGGCGTCGAAATAACCGAAGGGCCGGTTTCCCGTACCGGAGCAAGCGGCGAAATCGAGTCGGTCTACTGCCGCGACCCGGACTTGAATCTGATTGAAATTTCCCGCTATATCGAATGAATAAGAGCGGACTGGATCAGGAAATTATCGCGTTTATCGATACCTATTTACGCGTATCGGATGGCATGTCGGTGGACGCCGGCATTGCTGCGATGCGCGACAATTATGAACAGATATGTCGCCAGTTTCATCACCCCAGGCCGGACACCATTACCAGCTTCGACTCTGTAGTTACGGGTCGCCATGGCAACATTCCGCTTCGACACTATCAATATAAGGGGCAGACTGAATGCCCGGCACAAATCGTTTTCATCCATGGCGGGGGTTGCGTCATCGGGAGTCTGGATAGCCATGACGACATTTGCGCCGAGCTTTGTCACGCCAGCGGACTCAACGCAATATCGATCGATTATCGGCTTTCACCCGAGCATTTCCATCCGGTGCATCTGGACGATGTGGCCGATGCCTTCGAAACCTGCTGGCATCCGAACTCGATACTGGTTGGCATTTCGTCGGGCGCAACGCTGGCAGCGGCGTTGAGCCATCGATTAAAAAATAATACCCATCACCCCGCGGGGCAGGTTTTGATTTATCCGGCGTTGGGCGGTGATTTGCTTGCCGCCGATGTATCGGGCAACCATCCTCAGATCACCTCGTATATCGACAATGCCGATGCACCCCTGCTATCCACCGACGAATATCTGTTTTACCGGGGCGCCCGCTGCGCAGGAAATACGCTGCCGGTCACCGACCCGGAATTTTATCCTTTAGTGGCGAAGCACTTTAGCGGTTTACCCCCGACCATTGCCTTCTCAGCCGATCGTGATCCCTTGCGCGATGACGCGCAGGTTTATGTGGATAAAATTCTTGCTGCGGGCGGACTTGCCGAGTGTTTTAACGAAACCGGCCTGGTGCACGACTATTTACGCGCGCGCCATAGCAGCCGCAGGGCCGGCGACAGCTTCAGGCGGATCTGCGATGCAATCGTCAGGCTGGCTTGATGTGATGCTTTTTGTCGGAAAATGATTTAGCGACTCGCTGGCCTTAAACAAAGCTTATAGATCGTTCTGTTAAGGGCCTGGATTGCTACTACGATAAAACGCAGCAACCGGGGCGCCGGCCGGGAATGAATTGATTAGCGCTTTATTAAGTCACTTTGCAGCGCGTCGACGACCATTTTCTGGAAGTGATGCACCGCATGCTCGGAAAGCTCGCTGCGTTTCTGATCGACGACAAAACGCCCCTGGTTATACCCTCTTGACTGCAAGCCGCGCTGGACGCTTTCGCAAAGCCTGACATCTTCCGGTTGCAACACCTCTTTCTGATAAACCATCGCGTCACGCTGCTGCCGGCTCGGTTTAGCATCGGGCAGAAACCAGTCCTGGTATTCGATCGAATGACCCACACCATCCGGGATAATCTGCAGTACCGAAATATTGGGTTCTCCGGGGTAAACCCAGATAGTCAGATTCGGCCACAAAAACCACCCGGCGTAACCGAAATCGACTTCGCCTTTTTCGAATTGGAAAGCGGAGTTATCGGTGGCCGCAACGGCATCGGAGATTTGACTCGAATAGATGCCATTGACGGTGGTGCGATAGCTATCCATATCGACCAGGTTGACGAAATCCTTGTGCGCGGGCTGGCAGTGATAACACTCGAGAAAGTTATCGACCAACACCTTCCAGTTCGATTTGACCCGGTAATCATCGCGCTGGGCAAACACGACTTCATCCAGACGGGGGCAGAATTTCCGTATTTCGGATTCCAGCTCGCCGGTTTGCTCGCTTAGCGATGCCGCAGTGGGATCGAGGTTGACGAACAACATCCCGCAGAAGACCTCGACCCGAACGGCTTTCAACGAATACTCGCACTTGTCGAATCCGACCATATTCTGCGAATTTCTCGCCGCTTTTAATTCGCCATCGAAGCCGTAGCTCCAGGCATGGTAGGGGCAGGTTATGGTACGTACCTTGCCGCTTCCGGTTAACAACTCATGCCCGCGGTGCTGGCAGACATTGTAATAGGCATTCAACGCACCCGACTTATCGTGGATGACAATAATATTTTGATCGCAGACATCGACGGTGAGGTAACAACCCGGCTCGGGCAACTGGCTCTGGTGACCGACATACCACCAGCTGCGATAAAAAATCGCTTCTTTTTCCTGTTCATGGATGCCGGCGTCGCGGTAAAAACGCGCGGGTATGGTGAACGAAAGCGATGGATCGCTATCGAAACTGGAATCGGTTGGACGCTTGTCCAGGGCAACTACTGACATTTATCTTCGCCTCATTGTCGGGGTTATTTCACTTGGCATAATTTAATTTAATGCAATATGCTTTACACTCGACAATTACTTATAGAAATACATAAATTTTACTTATCTATTATGCTGCGCGATCGACTTCCTCCGCTCGACCCGCTAGTCGCCTTTGAAGCGGCCGCGCGCCTGCTCAGCTTTACCCGGGCCGGTGAAGAACTGCATATAACCCAGGCCGCGGTTAGCCAGCAGATTCGCAACCTGGAGCAGACGCTCGAAGTTCAGCTATTCACCCGGTCGCACCGGGCGGTTCAGTTAACCCGGGAAGGACGCGAATACCAGCATACGGTCAGCGCAATCTTCAACCAGCTCGCAAGCGCCACTCTGGACATCAAGTCGGTCGAACTGGCGCAGCAACTCGTCATCGGCAGCGACCAGTCTTTTGCCACGCAATTCTTAAGCCCACGCCTGCGTCGCTTGCAAACGGCGCTGCCGCAAACCGTATTGCGCATGGTAGTTTCAGACAATGAGAGTGAATGTCTGGCCAGCGATGTGCAGGCGAGTATTTTACACGGTGACGGAAACTGGCCGGGGTTTGTCTCAATGCACCTGTTCGACGAAGAGATTTTCCCAGTATGCAGCCCCGACTACGCGCACGATATCATCGACAATAACTGGACCGACTGGTTACTGCAGGCCGAGTTGATCGAGCTCGACGATAACCACTGGAAATGGATGAACTGGCGCCTCTGGCTTGGCGGCAATGACATCGACCAACCGTTGCGACAGCGTAATTTGCAAATCAATCACTACCCGCTGGTGATCGAAGCCGCCTGCAATGGCCAGGGCGTGGCGTTGGGTTGGCGCTATCTGGTCGATGACTTGCTCGCCGCTGGTAAGCTGATTCGTCCAATCGAGCAAACGCTAAAAACCGACTTTGGTTATTATTTGATTTATCGGCCCCAATTAGCTGATGACCCCGCCCTTTCCCGGTTTCGTGACTGGCTGCTGGGCGAATTCAACCAACCGGGCTCGACAAGATGAATACCCCGGCGCATGTCGTTATCAATCTGCTCGTATTAAGCCGCAATCCAAATCATCGTAAATCCCTGGCAATCGTTGCCGGGGCGCTGATCCCGGATATGGTCATTATCGTCTTTTACGGCTGGCACAAATTGATCGGCACCGCTGAGCGCCAGATCTGGTCGATCGAATACTACCAGCCCTTCTGGCAAGGCTGGATTGACAGCTTTAATTCGATACCACTGATTTTATTGGCGATGCTGCTTTGCTGGAAAATGCGCCCGACGATAGCGCGAGCATACACACCGTATGTGAGCGTTTCGGCAAAAAATCTAACGCCGCTATCGCGGCTCCTATGGCGTCAGAGCCCGTA
>JBLHOA010000009.1:0-34007 GCA_047622345.1 Gammaproteobacteria bacterium
CGATCGTCAATGCCGGCTATAGCGAGCACAGCTTTTCCGCGGGAATGTTGACTAACTTTGCCAGAACTGCCCATAAACGCGGGGCAATCAGCGACGCCGAAAAGCAAGCCTGGCTGGATAATTTACAGGCACTGGCGGATGACGATGCCTATTTTTTCAGTGTCAATCGCTACCTGTTCAGCGCAATAAAATAGCAGGGCCCTTATTGACGGTTTTGCCTGATAACTATGCTACTGTCCGCGTTTTGGCAAGGGCTATTCCAACAACGGGGCGAGGCGCAGAATGACGACACATTACCAGGGCAGCTGCCACTGCGGGGCAATCAAATTTTCATACGATGGCGACGAAATCACTTCGGGACTGCGCTGTAGCTGTTCGATTTGTTCGCGCAAGGGGGCGATGATGAGCCCGCAGGCAATCCTGAAGAAAGATCTCCACATCGAAGCCGACGACAATAATGTCGGGCTCTACCAGTTCGGTAATAAAGTCGCGCGACATTATTTCTGCAAAACCTGCGGAATTTACACGCATAACGAATTGCTGCGTATGCCCGAACATATGCGCGTTAACATCGGTTGCATCGATGACCTCGATAGCAGTGATTTCGACGTCAAGATTTTTGACGGTAAAAATCTTTTATAAGGAAACTCTGATTAATTCAGTGTTTCCAAAAACTAAAGCAGTGTAGATATGAACAGCAAAAAGCAAAACATTCTCATCGTCATGGCGGACCAGTTGACGGCACTCGCGCTCGGGTGTTATGGCAACCCGGTGGTGAAAAGTCCGAATATTGATCGCCTTGCCGATGAGGGCGTATTGTTCGAATCCGCCTATAGTTCGAGTCCGCTATGCACCCCTGCGCGATATGCATTTATGACCGGGCAGAATATTTCAAATTGCGGTGGCTATGACAACGCATCCTATATGCCGGCAACAATGCCGACCTTCGCGCACTATCTGCGGTTGATGGGATATCGCAGCTGCCTCTCGGGGAAGATGCATTTTGTCGGCCCGGACCAGCTGCATGGTTTCGAAGACCGGGTTACCACTGATATCTATCCGGCCGACTTTGGCTGGGTGCCCGACTGGACTGCCCCCGATGATCGTATCGACCTCTGGTACCACAATATGTCGAGTGTTAAGCAGGCCGGGGTTGCATCGATAAGCAATCAGCTCGAATACGACGATGAAGTCGGCGCGCAGGCGATGCGCGTAATTTACGATCACGCGCGTAATGAAGACGATCGCCCACTTTGTCTGGTCGCCAGCTTTATTCACCCGCACGACCCCTATGCGGCGCGCCAGAAATACTGGGATCTGTACGAAGGCATCGATATCCCCGGACCGACGGTTAAGCGTCTGCCCGCCGATCAACAGGATGCGCACAATAAACGACTGGAAAAAGTGATTGCCCTCGACGCGGTCGATGTCAGCGATGCAGAAATCATCAACGCGCGGCGGGCCTATTACGCGAATGTCAGTTATGTCGACGAATGGCTGGGGCGATTGCGCGCCACCCTCGAAGAATGCGACATGGCCGACAAAACGACGATTATATTCACCGCTGATCACGGTGACATGCTCGGTGAATTCGGCCTCTGGTATAAAATGAGTTTTCGCGAATGGTCGTGCCGAATTCCGATGATCATCCACCAGCCGGGCCGCTTCAGTGCCGGTAGGGTCAAGGCTCCGGTTGCGCAGGTAGATCTGCTACCCACCTTGCTTGATGTCGCGGCCGAAGCCACCAGTAATAAAATACCCGATGCCATTGACCCTCTGGATGGTCGCTCGCTGCTACCCTTATGCGACGGCGATTCCAGCTCTGACCCCGATAGCTGTGTGAGTGAATACCTGGCCGAAGGAACCGGGGCGCCGATGTTGATGATTCGCCGTGGAAACTTTAAATACATTTCCTGCATTACCGATGCAGAACAATTGTATAACCTTGAAAACGATCCTGATGAACTGAATAACCTAAGTAGCCATGAATTGCTCGCAGGCTTTCGTAGCGAAGTGGAACAATACTGGGATGCTGCAGAATTACAGAAAACGGTTATTGCCGATCAAAAACGACGCCGGGCGGTTCACGCCGCGTTACGCGTCGGACGCTACCAGGACTGGGATTTCAATCCAGAGCGCAACGCTTCCGAAGAATATACGCGCAGCCATCTGGACCTAACCCGATTTGATATTACTTCGCGTTATCCCCGGCCGGCGGCATTTAAGCCGAAGTGGAAATAAGTTCAGTTCTTATAGGGTACCGGTATTGGGCCGGCTCTGGTGAAGCGCATTATCGAAGTTAATCGCGTTAAAGTGTGGATTGAAGCAGCCGATATTGGACAGGGAGCACAGGTTTGCTTTACGCTGCCGCAACGATAGGGAGATAGCTAATGACAAACAAGGTCAGCGAGGAGCCACTGGCGCTATTGTTGGTGGAAGATAATTTGGCGCATGCCGAAATGGTTAAGCGCAGTTTCGAACAACACAAGGTCTCGAATTGCCTCAAGCATGTCGAAGATGGGCAGCAGGCGCTGGATTATTTGTTTAACGAAGGTGAGTTTACCGATAAAGAGGAGGACCCCATTCCTCATTGCATTTTGCTTGATTTAAGGCTGCCCAAGGTGGCCGGACTGAAAGTGCTTCGTCGCATAAAAACAGATGATAATTTAAAGAAAACGCCGGTTGTGATATTGACAACATCCGTTGCGGAGCAGGACATTGCCAGGGCCTACGAATACCACGCCAACAGCTACTGGTAAAACCGATGGATTTCTTCGATGAGGTTGAAAAAATGATGGCTGATCTTGGCTATTACTGGTTGGCCTGGAACACCAACCCCTGGAAAAGCTGAAAAATACTCTGGCCGTTATGGATAACTACCTGGGCTATTCGCCCAAACCCTCAACTCCGGCAGCGCTGGTGGAAAATGTCCTCCAACTGGTTAGCCTGCCCGAAGTTTATCTGCGCCTGCAGGCAGTGATCGAAGATCCCCTGCATAGCCGGAAACAGGTCGCCGAATTAATTGGTTACGACCCGGGGCTCAGCGCTCGTCTGCTACGCATCGCCAATAGCGCCTATTATAGTTTTCCTGGAGAGATCGATAGTATTTCCACCGCGGTTAATATCATCGGCGAAATGGAATTACGTAACATTACATTGGCTATTTCAGTTGCCGATGCCGTAAGCCAGTTGGGCCAGCCCGGCATAGATATCGATGCTTTCTGGTTGCACAGCATTAAATGTGCGTTGATTGCCCGCCTGAGCGCAAAGCAGGTTGGCAATGCCTATGCAGACTCGCTATTTCTGGCCGGTATGTTGCACGATCTGGGCCAACTGGTGCTTTATCGAAACGAGCCCGAACTTGCGCGGGCGGTCGCATGGCATCAACGCGAATACAATATTTCCCGACATCTGGCGGAGCAGGCCCTACTGGGATTTGATCATTCGGTGCTGGGTGGGTTGTTGGCGCGTTCCTGGGGACTCCCGGAGACTCTTTGCGACCTGATTATGCATCACCATACCCCTGAATTAGTCGAAGCGAATCGACCCCTGGCCGATATCATTGTGCTGGCAAATCATCTCGCTCAGCCGGAATGTGACGTGGCATCGGAACTTGCGGATTCCCCATCATCAATTTTTCCGCTGCTTAAGAGGGTCGGTATTACCGGAAGTGACGTCACCTTGGTCGCTGAAAAAGCCGTGCAGCAATGCGACGAAGTACTATCCTTGATCTGTGGATGAACTTAATCTGATGCATTTTCTGATGTTAACCACCGATAACACTGATCTTTAACTTATGAACACCGAAACGGACTATCGCATACTGCTGGTCGTGGACGACCCGGGTCATTCTGAACTGATTCAACGTGTGTTCGAAACGCAAACCAGTTTTGTTTTAACCGCTACCGCAAATATCAGTACGGCACGAAAAATATTATCTGAAAATCTACCGGATCTCATAATTACCGACATCCGCCTGCCTGATGGCAGTGGCATGGATTTGCTCCGCCACAGCAGCGGTGGATATTCCTGTCCAGCCATTGTAATGACCAGTTTTGGTGATGAAGGAATCGCGGTCACTGCGATGAAAATGGGGGCGGCAGACTGCATCGTAAAATCGCAGGAGTCGTTGCTTGGCCTGCCCAAGATTGCGAATCGCATCCTGCGCGAATGGCGCTTAATACTGGATAAGAAACTGGCTCAGGAAAAGCAACATCGGCTGAACGCTATTCTGGAAGCAACCCCGGATTTGATCAGTATCGCCAATGTCGATGGATTTCTAACTTACCTTAATGTTGCCGGTCGCAGCTTGTTAGGCATTGCCGAGAACGAAGATATCAGCCAACTCCGGTTAGCCGATTATCACACCCTGCAAGACGGGCAGAAAATATTATCGCAGGGGATGCCTTTCGCGATTGAACATGGCATTTGGCGAGACGAACTGGTTTATATCTCCAGGACGGGCGAAAAAATTCTCAGTTCGCAGGTGCTGGTGTCGCATCGTTCTGCCAGTGGCGAAGTCGAATTCTTTTCTACCGTCGCGCGCGATATCAGGCATATCCGTGCTACCGAGGCCAAGGTCGAGTATCTGGCTTACTACGATACCTTGACCGAACTGCCAAATCGAAATGAGTTGCTCAAGCGCCTGGAAATCGAAATCGGACGGGTTAACCGCCTGCAACACCAGGCGGCACTTTTATTTGTCGATCTGGATAATTTTAAAACCATCAATGACTCCCTGGGGCATTCGATCGGGGACCTGGTGTTGCAGGAAATCGCCCAGCGCTTGCAAACACAAATTCGAGGTGACGATACCGTAGCGCGCCTGGGTGGGGACGAATTCATTATCATCCTGTCGGGGCTTAGCGCCGATTCGATCGAGGGCATCAATCAGGCCCGTGACATTGCCAATAAAATTCGATCATTGATTGCGATGAATATCACCATCGGAGATAACGAGTTGCAACTAACGGCCAGTATCGGAATTTCTATTTTTGCACCGGGTGATAACAATGGCGATGATTTGCTCAAATTTGCCGACACCGCCATGTACCAGGCCAAGAAAGAAGGCAAAAACGGTGTTCAGTTTTTTAGTTCGAGCATGGGTGATCTGGTATTCAGGCAGCTGGAAATTGAAACCCGATTGCATCAGGCGGTCAAAGAACAACAGTTTGAGCTTTATTATCAACCGGTATTCGATGGCGAGGAATCGATTATCGGGGCGGAGGCGCTGATTCGCTGGAATCACCCCGAGCAGGGATTAACACTGCCAGCTACATTTCTGCATGTGCTGGAGTCTTCCGGGCTGATTCTGGAAGTGGGTAACTGGGTAATCGAAACGGCGTTGAAACAATTATCATTGTGGATTAGCGCCGGGTTATGGAGCAACGACCAATGCATGGCAATTAATATCAGCCCACGTCAGTTTCGCGATAGCCAATTTGTCGATTCGATTAAACAGGTTCTTGCCAAGCTGAATGTGCCTCCCGAGTGTGTACAGATCGATGTGACCGAACATAATGTAATTCACAGTGTCGAAGAGGCCAATACCAAGATGAACCTGCTGGTCGACGTGGGCCTTAGTTTTGCCCTCGATGATTTTGGCACCGGCTATTCCTCACTAGGACAGCTGAAAGTATTGCCGGTCAATTGCCTGAAGATCGATAAATCATTTGTTGACGATATTTGTGAGCAGGGCAATGACTACGCGATGGTGGGTTCGATTCTGGCATTATCGAAATTTATGAAGCTGAATGTCGTTGCCGAAGGTGTTGAATCGCAGGATCAGTTGTTGGCCCTGCTGGCGCTTGATTGCAAATGTTTTCAGGGTTTTTATTTCAGTAAACCCTTGCCGGTCGATGAGCTGACAGAATTGCTCAACAGTGCCGGTGACCGATAGCAACTATGGCCACCACTGCCGATGATTTATTGACTGGGCGAGAAGATGAAAATTTTAAAGAACAGGAACCTTTTCGCGGTGATGCTAAGCCTGTTGGCGTTGTTGGTAATGCCTGGATGCGGGTATTCAAGCGGGGTCAAATTTGATCCAGCAAAACAGCATCATGGCGATGGCCGCTTTATCAGTAAGAAACAGGGTTCCTTCTTTGGCCATATGTTTATGCGTATGCGCGAAGATGCGCCACCCGAGCAAGACCCCGAGGCGGTAAAAGCTATTGTTGCTATAGCCGATCAGGAATTAATCAATTCACCGGCTGAAGTTCCCAGGGCCACCTGGATAGGGCATGCGACAACGCTGATTCAATACAAAGGGATAAACTTTCTCACCGACCCGCATCTGACCCAATACCCGTTCTATTTTGAGAGCTTTGTCGAGCCGCGTTATACTCAGCCGGCGCTGAGTTTCGAGCAAATGCCCGAAATCGATTTTATCGTCATCTCGCATAACCATTACGATCATCTCGATCATCGTACCGTCGAACTGTTTGGCGACTCGGTGCTCTGGTATGTGCCGCTCGGGCTGAAAGTCTGGTTTATCGATAGAGGGATTTCGGCCGACAGAGTTATCGAACTCGACTGGTGGCAAAGCGATCAATTTAATGACGATGTTGAAGTGACTTTCACTCCTGCTGAGCATTGGTCAAAGCGGACCCCATGGGATCAAAACCAGAGCCTCTGGGGGGGCTGGGCGGTCGATATAGCCGGATTCAAAAGCTGGTTTGCCGGGGATACGGCCTACCATCCGCGATACTTTCGCGATATCGGGCGACGGCTCGGCCCGTTTCGACTGGCAATGATTCCGATCGGCGCTTATGCACCACGCTATTTCATGGCTGACTCGCACGTCGACCCGGAGGAAGCGGTCGATATTCATCTTGATGTCGGGGCACAGCAAAGCCTGCCCGTACACTGGGGTACGTTTCAGCTGACTATAGAGCCCGCGTTACAACCGCCGCAGCTTTTACGGGCGGTTTTGAAGGAACGTGGGATTCCACTAACGCAGTTTGAACCGGTCCGCATTGGCGATACGCTGATATTAGACTGACGCCAGCGGCATGCCGCAGCTGAGTTAAGCGAATAAGGTCGCAACGCTTGCCCAGCTTTCAGTAAAGCTGAATTCCGGCTCAATAATTTAAGATTGACTGATAACAGTCGCCGATTTATCGTGTCGCGCAGCTACGCCCCTTATTTTTGAGAGCCTATATGTCTAATCTGGACCATAATTTTATTGCTGGTGACTGGGTCGCCGGCGCCAGCGAAGTCGCCAATATCAATCCGTCGGACCTGTCTGATACGATCGGCATGTATGCGCAGGCCGATAGTGCGCAGTTACATCGTGCGCTCGAAGCGGCGCAATCAGCGCAACGCGAATGGGCCGGATCGGGGCTGGAAAAACGTTACAACGTGTTGATGGCCATCGGTAATGAGCTAATCGAACGCTGTGAAGAGCTGGGCACACTCCTGGCGCGTGAAGAAGGCAAAACGCAACCCGAGGGCAAAGGTGAAATTTATCGCTCGGGACAGTTTTTCACCTATTACGCGGCCGAAGCACTTCGCCAGATCGGTGACAATGCCGATTCAACGCGCGATGGAATCGAGGTGGATATTAGACGCGAGCCGGTAGGTACAGTCGCCATTATTTCGCCCTGGAACTTCCCTACTGCAACCGCGGTATGGAAAATTGCGCCGGCGCTTGCCTTCGGCAATGCGGTCATCTGGAAGCCTGCGAACCTGGTTCCAGCTTCGGCGGTGGCGCTGACCCAAATTATCGCCAAACAGGATATTCCCGCGGGACTATTTAATCTGGTGATGGGTTCGGGCAGCAGTATCGGCCAGGAGCTGATCGAAAGCCCGATGATCAATGCGATCAGTTTTACCGGTTCGGTGCCGGTGGGTCGTGAAATTGCACGTTCGGCGGTAACCAACTTCACCAAAATTCAACTCGAAATGGGTTCGAAGAACGCGTTGGCGGTCATGGACGACGCCGATCTCGATACCGCGGTTGCCTGCGCGCTTGGCGGTGCATTTGGCAGTACCGGGCAGAAGTGTACGGCGTCATCACGGTTGGTTGTGCACAAAGACATACACGATGAATTTGTCGATCGACTGGTCGACGGTGCCGCCAAAATGGTTGTTGGGCACGCACTTGAAGCGGGCAGTCAAATCGGACCGGTTTCGAGCGCGGTACAGTTGCAACAAAACCTCGACAACGTAGCGCTGGCGAAAAAAGAAGGGGGCGAATTACGCTGCGGCGGCGAACGCGTCGAACGCAGCACCGAAGGCTATTACATGACCCCTGCCGTATTCACCAACACGCAAAATGACTGGCAGGTTAATCGTGAAGAATTATTCGCGCCGATGGCCTGCGTAATCAAGGTCGACTCTTATGAAGAAGCCCTGCATACCGTGAATGACACCCGCTTTGGTTTAACCGCGGGAATTATAACCACCAATCTCGCCAGAGCCACCCATTTCCGACGCAATGCGAAAACCGGTTGTGTGATGGTTAATCTGGCAACGGCGGGCACCGATTATCATGTCCCCTTTGGTGGTCGGGGTGAGTCGTCCTATGGTCCACGCGAACAGGGCTCTTACGCGAAAGAGTTTTACACCCATGTGAAGACCGCTTATATCAGTTCGGGTAATCCGGTTTAGGGCCTGACTATGAGCGCCACCTCTATGAGCGACACTAGCTACCGCATCGATGCGCTGCAATACGCAAACTGGAGCGAAGAAATTTTTCAGCAAATGCGTGACGGTGCGGTTGATGCCGTTCATGTCACCATCGCTTACCATGAAAACTTTCGTGAAACCGTGGCCAACATGGAGCAGTGGAACAGTTTTTTCGAGCGCTTCCCGCATTTAATCTTTCAGGGCCATACCGGCGATGACGTGCGCCTGGCCCGCGATACCAGTCGTACCGCAATTTTCTTCGGATTTCAAAATCCATCCCCGATGGAAGACGATATCCGCCTGCTCGAAATTTTGCACAGTCTCGGTGTGCGCTTCATGCAGTTGACTTACAACAATCAGTCGTTATTGGGGACTGGTTGTTATGAAAAGAATGACCCGGGCATTACCCGCATGGGACGTGAAGTGATCGAAGAAATGAACCGCATTGGCATGGTCGTCGATATGAGTCATTCGGCCGAACGCTCAACGCTCGACGCGATCGAAATCAGCGAACGCCCGATTGTCATCACCCACGCTAACCCGGCATTCTGGCATCCAGCACTACGCAACAAATCGAATGAAATTATGTTCGCACTCGGTGAAACCGGGGGCATGCTTGGTTTCAGTATGTACCCGCACCACCTCAAAGATGGCAGCGACTGTACATTGCAAAGTTTTTGCGAAATGATTGCCGCCGCCGCCGAAACCATGGGCATAGACCATATCGGACTGGGTTCCGACCTGTGCCAGAACCAGCCTGATTCGGTGGTCGAATGGATGCGAGTGGGTCGTTGGACGAAAAAAATTGACTATGGTGAAGGGTCGAAATCAAACGCAGGCTTTCCGCCGATGCCGACCTGGTTCAATGACAATCGAGACTTCGGCAACATCGAGCAGGGCCTGCTCGATCATGGCTTCAGCAAAGAGGGCACGGCGAAAATCATGGGCAATAACTGGCTGCGGTTTTTTGACGAAAACTTCGGACCCGATTATTAGGGCGACTTTAATCAAATCATGAATTGCGCTGATCAAAACCCCATTCCTGAAGCCGGCGATTTTCGACGTCCGCCCGAAGTAGTGATGCGCCTGGCAAGAATGGGCAGCTTCCATCAAACCCGGTTGTCATTCATGCGCACGCTGTTGCGTCGCTTAAAACGCGAGCAATGGAAGTTCAAACGTAGCCTCTGGGAGATAAATGCGCAGGGATTCGGGCGCGCCGTTTACACGGTTTACGGGCCCGAGCGAAATTATTCACTGGTGGCATTTTCGCACGACCTGCCCGACCACATGCGTTCCGACCGGGTTATCGCGACCGCCTGGGATACCACTTTTACTCTGTTTGACGGCATTCCAACCGTCGAAGACCTCGATCGTTTACAGCAGAATGTGCCGATGCAGGAGGCCGGTCGAATCTCCGATTCGGAGCTGAGCCTGTCGCGTGCGAATAAATCGGTGCGGCTGTGGCAACAGGTGCTTGAGGCTTTGTCGTCGGGCCGCCAACCCGATCGGGACGCGCTTGAAGCGGTTGGCTACCTGGTGCGCACAACCGCGGTTTACGGCTCTGGAAAATTCGGTGCCACCGATCGCCTGACCATCTCCGGTCGCGCCGAAGTCTCCGGGCCTTTCCAGGCGGAATTGTTATCGGTGTGGTTGACGCGGGCTTTTGCGATGGACTTACTCGAACATATCGCCGCCGCACGGGGTGGCGATAAGGCCGTTGTTTTCGAGCCCGAATTGCGCCGGCGCATCGGCGTGGGTAATTCTACTGGACTTGGCATGGCGCCGTTTCTGATCAACCATCCGGCGCTGATCAATAACTGGATGATGGCGCGTGAAGAAGCCATTGCCCGGGTGCGCTCTTTGCAAAGCACCGACGCGGCGGCGGTCGAAGTATTCAAGGAGAATTTCGAGCGCGCGGCGTTAAATATTTCGCAATGGCATTCCGAACACCCGATACAGATTCAGAAGCTCGAAGACCTGAACCGCGATTTACCCCTGATGCGCGACTATATTTCAAATGATACGCTGGTCGAAAATCATCCCTGGAACCGTTTTTACCGTTGGGCTGAAAAAAATCTAAGCGTCGAAGGGCAGGAATTGTTGCTCTCGATCATGCTCGAACCCTACGGCGAGCTAATCGATGGTCTTACCCAGTGTATGGACGCCGATGAGCACGTAAGTTTTTTTATCGACGGTACGATGAGCATAGGCCGAATTCGGGAAATTATAGAAACCCAGTGTCAATGGGCCATTTCGGTCGATTATGACGAGCCCTTTAATCGCGCCCGATTCTGGTATTACTCGGCGGAAAAGCTCGAACCCAGGGTAGGTGAACGATTCGACGAGCCTGGTGCCGAGTACGAAGAGCCGCTGTGCATCGGATTGTTTATCAGCCAAATGTACGACTGTATTGCCGATTGGGACGTTGACAAATCCATTGCTGAATTTCTGCTGGCCCATTCGGAGCACCGCCACATTACCCGCCGTCTGCAGAACCTGGCCACCCATCCCTACGCCGAGGTACAGGATAATCTGATCGCCGGTGACATGCTGCCAATCGATTTATTGCGCTGCAAACTGTCTTTTTTCGGCGCGACTAAATTTGACCCGCGTTCGGACCGTTGGGTACGTATCTGTATGTACCAGGATGCGCCCTACCCCCACGAACTGCTCGAAGCGGCGCCATGAGTTTTACGCTGACCTTGGCCGAAGCCGAAACCTATTTGCGTAAATGTGCGCGTGCCACGGGTTTAAGCTGGGGCCTCGCCGAGGAAGCCGGTAAAGCATCGCGCTGGCTCGCGGCGTTTAGCATGCCCGGGCCGGAAATGGTATTGGCGCATCTGCAAAATTTGCAGGGGAAAAACTACGCTGATTTCATCCCCGATAGTCAGGCTGAACCCTGGCAGGCCTTGGGTGGAACTATTTGCCCGATTATTGCAGGCGCTGCGATTGCCGACCGCTCGGCACAAATGCGGGAGGGTAAAGTTTTTCGGCTTGGCAAAACTGCTTATCCATTATTACTTGCGGCGACCATCGGCCAGGCAGCCCGCTACCATCAAACCGTTTTTACCACGCTCTGGGCCGATGTTGCGGTCAGTTGTTTCGAAAACGGATTCAGTATCGACGGTAATATTGATGACCTGTTGTTCACGGAGGCGGTGTCGGTCACTTGCCAGTTAGGCGACCTAACAACGCCACAGCAGCTTCCAAAGACGACGGCCTACACGCTCGCCGACTCACCCTGGCAGGCAATCGATGCGCTCGCTTTTAAAACCTATGCTCCGGCAACTGCCGAATCGCGTGCCGGTGCTGGGGCCGGACTGACCGACAATGATTGAGTGGTTGTTGATGCCCCGGAATCCTCGTCTGAATATAAAAACGGCTAAAATTAAACGGCAAATTGGCGCATAATAATCGACCGTAAAGTCGATGCCTTGCTGATGAAAACCTACCGTTCGCCAAAAATTGAAGTTCGCCAGGAGACGATGGAGGGCCGTGGTGTCGTCGCCATTGCCGATATTGCTAAAGATGAAATTGTCGCGATCAAAGCGGGGCATATCATCACCGCCGATCAAATCGAGCGAATTACCGCCGAAGTTGGAGATCTTGCCCTGCAAATCGACGATGAATTTTACATTTCCCCGACGACAGCGGATGAGGTCGATGACATGTCGGTGTTTATCAATCATTCCTGCGATGCCAACGTCGGTTTTCGTGGTCAGGTGGTTTACGTAGCTATCCGCGATATCAAAGCCGGTGAAGAGCTTTGCCATGACTATTCGATGGAACGCTCTGACGCCTACTCGCTCGATTGTCGTTGCAGAAGTCTGCTATGTCGCGGTAAAGTAACCGGCGAAGATTGGCGTCTGCCCGAGCTGCAACAGCGCTATGGCGATTACTTTTCTATCTATATACAGAACAAATTCAAAGGAGATTAAGCGATGAGCATGCCGGCCAACGCAATCGGTGAACAACCTTATTTACTTCGCAATGACAGTGAAGGTGTCGCCACGCTCACCTTAAATCGTCCGCATCAATACAATCCACTATCCAGCGCGATGTTAGACCAGTTGCAGGAAGCGCTCGATCAAATTAATAACGATGACGCTATTCGCGTGGTAATTATCACCGCCGGCGGTAAGGCCTTTTGTGCCGGGCACGATTTGAAGGAAATGCGTACCAGCGAAGATCGCGAATATCACCAGGCATTGTTCGATCGATGTGGCCGTATGATGCTGACCATCAATCAACTGCGCCAGCCGGTCATCGCGCAGGTTAACGGTATAGCCACCGCTGCGGGTTGCCAACTGGTGGCCAACTGTGACCTGGCCGTCTGCAGTGATGCATCCCGCTTTGCCGTTTCCGGCATTAACGTTGGACTTTTCTGTTCTACTCCGGCGGTCCCGCTCAGTCGAAATCTGCCGCGCAAACAGGCGATGGAAATGCTGCTCACCGGTGATTTTATTTCGGCCGAAAAAGCGCAACAGTACGGGTTGGTAAATTTAGTGGTTAACGAAGCTGAGCTCGAATCGGCGACGCGCGAAATGGCGCTGAAGATTGCCGCCAAATCGGCGCATTCGGTCCAGCTTGGTAAGAACATGTTTTATCAGCAGATCGACATGGACCTTCCGGCAGCCTACGCCTATGCCGGTGAGCGCATGGCTTGTAACATGGATTCGCAGGATGCACGTGAAGGCATCGATGCCTTTATTCAGAAACGCAAACCCGAATGGAAACACTGCTGAGTTGTCGATGGCTAATACTGATATAAATTCAAGTTCGAGCTCAAGTTCGGGCAACCCCTATGCCAGCGGGCTCGATAAGAACGCCGCCAACTTTTCCCCCCTTTCCCCGCTGACCTTTATCGAGCGTGCTGCAAGCGTGTATCCCGAGCGCGGCGCAATAATATATGGCGAACATCGGCAAAACTGGGGACAGACTTACCGGCGCTGCCGTCAGTTTGCCTCGGCGCTGAAAAAAAATGGTATTGGTCAGGACGATACGGTTGCGTTGATGCTGCCGAATGTTCCCGCAATGTGCGAGGCGCATTTTGCCATACCGATGGCGGGCGGGGTCATCAATGGTCTCAATATCCGACTCGACGCCGATGCCATTGCTTTTATGCTACAGCATGGTGAGGCAAAAATTCTATTCACCGACCGTGAATTCTCAGCCACGGTAAAATTGGCTTTGGCACAACTGGATAAAAAGCCGCTGGTAATCGATGTCGATGACCCGGCCTTCGAAGGCGGCGAGTTAATTGGCGACATGGGCTATGAAGAATTTTTGAGTATGGGTGACGTCGATTTTGACTGGCAATTACCCGACGACGAATGGCGCCCGATAGCGCTCGGTTACACCTCGGGCACCACGGGCGACCCGAAGGGTGTGGTTACCCATCATCGCGGCGCGCATTTGAATGCGATGTCGAATGCGCTCGCCTGGAACATGAACAGTTTTCCGGTTTATCTGTGGACACTACCGATGTTCCACTGCAACGGTTGGTGTTTTCCCTGGACTCTGGCGGCGTTGAACGGCACCAATGTCTGTCTACGAGCGGTTCGAGCCGATGATATTTTCAACTTGATCAAAGCGCACAAGGTAACGCATCTTTGTGGCGCCCCGATAGTAATGAGCCTGATGGTAAATGCCGAAGCATCGTTAAAGTCCGGCATCGAACATCAGGTTAATATCATGACCGCGGCAGCGGCACCTCCGGCGGCCATACTGGAAGCGATGGCCAAGTTGAATTTCCACGTCACCCACGCCTATGGTTTAACCGAGGTCTATGGTCCAGCGGTTGTCTGTTCCTGGCACGAAGAATGGGATGAGCTTTCCATCAGTGATCAGGCCGAAATGAAATCGAGACAGGGGGTGCGCTACCCGATGCTCGAAGAGCTGGTGGTTGCCGACCCCGATACACTTGTGCCGGTACCGAAGGATGGCGAGACCATCGGTGAAATTATGTTCAAGGGAAATATCGTAATGAAAGGCTATCTGAAAAATCCTGCTGCCAGCGAGAAAGCCTTCGCAGGCGGCTATTTCCATTCTGGTGACCTGGCGGTTTGTCATGCCGATGGTTATATCGAAATCAAGGACCGCTCGAAAGATATTATTATTTCGGGTGGCGAAAACATATCTAGCATAGAAATTGAAGCCGCGCTTTACCGACACCCGGCGGTGCTCGAGGCGGCAGTTGCCGCGATGCCGGATGAAAAATGGGGTGAAACCCCCTGTGCTTTCGTCAGCCTGCGCGACGATGCAAAGGGCATAGACGAAGCGGCAATTATTAATTTCTGTCGCGAGCATATGGCGGGTTTCAAAATTCCGCGGCGCGTTGTTTTCGGCCCCCTGCCCAAGACTTCGACTGGAAAAATCCAGAAATTTGATTTGCGACAAAGAGCAAAAGAACTATGAGTGACATTAAAATGCTGCGCCGTGTTTTGCTCGAATACAAGACAGTTGCTATCGTCGGCCTTTCAGCAGACTGGTCACGACCGAGTAATTTTGCGGCAAAGTATTTAATTGACCATGGATTCAAGGTGATCCCGGTCAACCCGAAGTACGATGAGATTCTCGGGCAGAAATGCTACCCCGATTTAAATTCGATTCCCGAACCGGTCGATATCGTCGATTTGTTCCAGCGTGTCGAGCGCATTCCGCCTTTTGTCGATGCGGCGATTGAAATCGGGTCCAAATTGATCTGGATGCAACTTGGCATCGTTGACGAAGTGCAGGCGCAGAAAGCACGCGATGCCGGACTCGAAGTGGTAATGGACCGCTGCATGAAAATTGAATACGCACGCCTGTTTGGTGGTTTGAATACCATCGGGGTGAATACCGGGGTGATATCGGCGAAACGCCCCGCCTTTGTTAATCGCTAGTAGTTAATCACGTAACGGGAAACATAAAATGGCAGATCGAAAATTCGGCATCGAAACCCTTTGCCTGCATGCCGGGCAAATCCCGGACCCGGCAACCGGTGCGCGCGCAGTACCCATTTATCAAACGACTTCCTATGTGTTTGACGACGCCGAACATGCGGCCAGCCTGTTCAACTTACAAACCTTTGGTAACACTTACACCCGCCTGACCAACCCGACCACCGCCGTATTTGAAGAGCGCATGGCGGCGCTGGAAAACGGTCGTGCGGCGATAGCCACCAGCTCGGGCATGTCGGCGCAGATGACAGCGATTTTGACATTAATGGAACAGGGCGATGAACTGGTATCGGCTAAAACCCTGTACGGCGGAACCTTTTCGCAGTTCGATTACAGTTTTCGCAAAATGGGCATCAACACCAGCTTTGTCGACTCCGACGACCCGGAAAATTTTCGCAAGGCGATTACTTCAAAAACCAAAGCGCTGTACGCGGAAACCATCGGCAACCCGACTAACAATGTTATCGATATCGAAGCGATTGCGGCAGTGGCGCACGATGCCGGTATCCCGCTGATTGTCGACAGTACCTTTGCCACGCCGTATCTGTGCAAACCGATGGATCACGGGGCCGATATTGTGGTGCACTCAGCGACCAAATTTATTGGTGGCCACGGCACCAGCATGGGTGGAGTGGTCGTCGAATCGGGGCGTTTCGACTGGGGCAATGGCAACTTTCCCGGCATGACCGAGCCTTCCGAGGGCTACCACGGCATTCGTTTCTATGAAACCTTCGGGGATTTCGGCTTCACCATGAAGGCACGTTGCGAAACCATGCGCACGCTCGGCCCGGTGGTCAGTCCGTTTAACGCCTTCATGTTGTTGCAGGGTCTGGAAACCCTACCGGTACGCATGGAGCGGCATTGTGCGAATGCGGTCGGCGTAGCCAATTTTCTGCTCGATCATCCGGCGGTGTCCTGGGTGAATTATGCCGGGCTGAAAGATAATAAATACCAGGCGCAGGTCGATAAATATCTGCCCAACGGTGCTGGCTCAATTATGTGCTTCGGGGTGAAAGGCGGCAGTGGCGCGGGTGAAAAATTTATCAACAATGCCGAGTTCATGAGTCACCTCGCTAATGTGGGTGACGCACGTACCTTGATTATCCACCCGGCGTCGACCACGCATCGCCAGCTCAGTGAAGAGCAACAGATTTCTGCGGGGATAACTCCGGATATGGTTCGTATTTCGGTCGGCCTGGAAACACTTGATGATATTCTCTGGGATCTGGATCAGGCGCTTAAGATTTCGCAGCAGTAGTTAGGCCCGGGTTAACGCCTGAAAAACATGCACTACGGGTGCGCCGGCCGGAACGTCCCTGTAGCTCCTCTGTGAAACGTCGGACCGAGATATCCATGCTTTAAGTGATTATTCGGGAATAACGAAAGACTTTATATTGAATTTGTTTGGGTTTTTTCGCCACCAAACGAGCGCAGGCTGACTCCTGCAAAACCTTCGAAGGCAGGGATGCCTGAGAGGAGCTACATGGACGTACTCGTGCGTGTTTTGCGGGAGTCAGCCTGCGCTCAGCTTAGTTCCAACCAACAGTTCTGCTTGACAGTCCCTTGCTGGATCATAAGATGAACGCTCAAACAAACAGGAGACTGCGATGCCCTGGTGGGGATGGATGATTATTGGCGCCTTGTTGCTGGGTGCGGAACTGATGGGCGTGGATGCGGCTTTTTATCTCGTGTTTATCGGCATCGCCGCGGGCATAACCGGTTTGATCGAGCTTTCTGGCGCGGGCCTGGAGCCATGGGTGCAATGGATGGTTTTTTCGGCGATCGCCATTGTATTCATGGTCTTGTTCCGCAAAAAACTCTATGACAAACTTCGTGGAGATGCGGTCGGCTACGAGGCCGGGCCGGTTGGTGAATTGATTACGCTCGAAGAAACGCTAAAACCCGGTGAAAAAGGTCGGCTCAAATTTCGCGGTACCGACTGGACTGTGGTCAACGAAAGCGATGAAACCTTCGAAGCCGGTAGTCGCGCTCGAATCGGTCGCGTCGATAGCCTCACCATCAAGCTCGAAAGTATTACTTAATATACCTCTGAGCAATTCATTCCCGGATCGAGCCCGGGACAGGCTCTGAATTGGCAGAGGATGGGAAATCTAAAACTGTGATTTTAGCTTTCCCTTAATTTTCAACGACTTATAAGTCGTTGAAAATAGTGGCACATCCCTGTGCCACAGAAACTCTGAATAAATCAGAGTTTTTAACAGGATTAAGGAGAAGGTAATGTACGATTTTTTAAATTTCCCCACCATGGTAGCCATAGCCATCGCAATTCTGGTGATTATGGCCATCTGGAAGACGGCTGTAGTCGTTCCCCAGCAAAGTGCCTTTGTCGTGGAAAGTCTCGGCAAATACAGTCGAACCCTGCGTGCTGGCTTCCATATTCTGATACCTTTTATCGAAAATATCGCCTATCGACATAGCCTTAAGGAACTCGCCTTCGACATCCCCGAGCAAATCTGTATTACCAACGACAATGTGCAGGTCGGCGTCGATGGAGTGCTCTATCTACAGGTGCTCGACCCCGAACGCGCTTCCTACGGTATTACCGACTACGGCTTTGCCATCTCGCAGCTGGCGCAAACCACCCTGCGTAGCGAAATTGGTAAAATTGCGCTCGATCGAACCTTCGAAGAGCGTGCGATGATCAACTCCAATGTGGTCGCCGAGCTCGACAAAGCTTCCGATCCCTGGGGTGTGAAGGTGCTGCGCTACGAAATAAAGAATATCAATCCACCGGCGGACGTACTGAATGCGATGGAAAAGCAGATGCGCGCGGAGCGGGAAAAGCGTGCAGTAATCTTGACCTCGGAAGGTATTCGTGACGCCAAGATAAACGAAGCCGAAGGTGAAAAGCAGCGTGTAATCAAGGAATCGGAAGCCGGCAAGCAGCAGCAGATCAATGAGGCCGAAGGTGAAGCCGCAGCGATTCTTGCAGTGGCCACCGCGACCGCCGAAGGCCTGCAGCGGGTGGGTGTCGCCCTTACTAAAGAAGGTGGCGAGGCGGCGATGAAGCTGCGCGTTGCCGAGGCCTATATCGACGAATTCGGCAAGCTGGCGAAGGAAGGTAACACCCTGGTAATTCCGGCCACGTTGAGCGACCTGGGTTCGATGATTGCTATGGCTACCAGCATCATCAAAAAAGATCCAGTTTGAGGCAGTTAATTGCCCGACCCGTTTGAACTGATAATCTTTGACTGCGATGGTGTGCTCGTCGATAGTGAGCGCATCGCGAATACCATCTTTGCCCGAATTCTCGCCGAAGAATGCGGCATTCAATTCAGTCTGGAGCAGATGTTCGACGTATTTGTCGGCCACTCCTATGCGCATTGCATGGAGAAAATCGAATTCATTCTCGGCGATGTGCCTCCGCCAACCTTAGGCCAGCGTTACAATAGTGAAATAAATGCAGCCTTGCAGCAGTCGGTAGAAGCGGTTAAAGGAATCGACGAAGTTTTAAGCGGATTGTCGTTGCCGTTTTGCGTCGCATCCAGTGGGTCGCATGAAAAGATGAATCTGACCCTGGGTAAAACAAAGCTGCTCAGGCACTTCGATGGTAATATCTTCAGCACCAGCGAAGTCGCACGCGGCAAGCCCGAACCCGACATCTATCTGCACGCGGCAAAACGAATGGGGGCCAATCCGGCCAACTGTCTGGTCATCGAAGACAGCCCAATTGGTGTTAGTGGTGCCATCGCCGCCGGTATGACCGTGTTCGGTTTTGCCGAATTGATGCCGGCGCCGAAATTGATCGATAAGGGAGCGAATCGTACCTTTTCCGCCATGGCGGAACTGCCTGGACTGATATCCATCTGAGTTTTTTTAAATCAGGATTTTTCTCGTTGTTCACGAGTCCAGCTCGGGCCATAGATCTCAAAACCTTCGAAGGCAGGGATGCCTGGGAGGAGCTACATGGATGGTCCGGCCGGCGCTCCGGTTGTGCGTGTTTTGAGATCTATGGCCTGAGCTGGTTGGCTGATAGCTAGTTCAACTGTGTAATGGGTAATTGTAAAAGATCAATCATAAGGTTTTGGAAACTGGCCCTTTGTGCGCTAAAATGCGTGCCCTTTTGTTTAAACTGACGCTCGTGGACTTTAGCAAACGATTTGAAGTGATTGTTGTTGGTGGTGGTCATGCCGGTACCGAGGCTGCGCTTGCCGCTGCGCGCATGGGTGTGCGCACGCTTTTGCTCACCCACAATATCGACACCCTCGGGCAGATGTCCTGTAACCCCGCGATCGGCGGAATCGGTAAAGGGCACCTGGTCAAAGAGATCGATGCGCTCGGTGGCGAAATGGCGCTGGCAACCGATAAGGCCGGCATTCAATTTCGTCAGCTCAATCGACGCAAAGGACCCGCGGTGCGTGCGACCCGCGCGCAGGCCGACCGCCAGCTCTATCGCATGGCGATACGCGAAAAGCTGGAAAACCAGCCGAACCTGTCGATATTTCAGCAACCGGTGGTCGATCTCATCGAAAATAACGATGGGGTTGAAGGCGTATTGACCCAAATGGGGCTGCGCTTTTATGCGCCCAGAGTGGTACTCACCGTGGGCACCTTCCTCGACGGCAAAATCCATATCGGCGATGCCAACTATGCCGGCGGTCGCGCGGGTGACCCGCCTGCCTCCGCGCTGGCACAGCGGTTGCGCGAACGCCCGTTTCGCATTGCTCGTTTAAAAACAGGGACTCCGCCGCGCCTCGATCGCAAAACAATCGATTACAGCAAACTCGAAGAACAGCCCGGCGATACCCCGCTGCCGATTTTCTCGACGATGGGTTCGCTCGCCATGCACCCCGAACAGATCAGCTGTCATATCACCTATACCAATGAAAAGACGCACGACATTATCCGTCAAAGCCTGCATCGCTCGCCCTTGTTCAGCGGAGAAATCGAAGGGGTCGGACCGCGCTATTGCCCTTCGATAGAAGATAAAGTGGTTCGTTTTGCGGACAAGACTTCGCACCAGATTTTCGTTGAACCCGAGGGCTTGAAGCTCGGTGAAGTCTATCCGAACGGAATTTCCACCAGCCTGCCCTTCGATGTGCAGCAGCTGCTGGTTAACACTATGCTCGGTTTTGAGTCGGCGATGATCACTCGCCCTGGCTACGCGATCGAGTATGATTTTTTTGACCCGCGCGATCTGCGCCCAACCCTGGAAACCCGATTTATCAACGGCCTCTACTTTGCTGGCCAGATCAACGGTACCACCGGTTATGAAGAAGCAGCGGCGCAGGGATTAATTGCCGGCGCCAACGCGGCGGCAGCCATACAGGGCAAAAACGCGCTCGATCTGGGTCGGTCACAGGCTTATATGGGGGTTCTGGTCGACGATTTGATTACGCGGGGGACGAAAGAGCCCTACCGCATGTTTACCTCGCGGGCCGAGTACCGGTTGATGTTGCGCGAAGACAATGCGGATTTGCGCCTTACTGAAATAGGCCGGGAGCTCGGGCTGGTTGAAGATGCGAGGTGGCGGGCATTTGAAGAGTATCGTGAGCAATTCGTCCAGTTGCAGCAGAAAATGCAGGAACACTGGGTACGCCCGAATACCGATGTCAGTGCACGACTGGATAGGCTGATGCAAAACCCGGTTACTCGCGAGTATCGATTTGCCGAAATTTTGAAACGCCCTGAAATCGATATCGTCGAACTGATGCCCTTTGTTGAAGGTGGCGCCGATTACCCGCCACGGGTACAGGAGCAAACCGAAATCAACGCTCGCTATGCGGGATATTTATCGCGGCAGCAGGATGAAATAGACAAGGCCAGCCGGCACGAGCAAACCGCCTTGCCGGAATCGTTTAGCTATGACCAGGTAAGGGGCTTGTCGAATGAAGTCTGCCAGAAACTGCAGGATCATCGACCGGCGACCGTTGGCCAGGCGGGTCGCATTTCCGGGGTGACGCCAGCGGCAATTTCGTTACTACTGGTGCACTTGAAGCGCCACCAGTATGAAGTGAAAAAAACCGCTTGAACCTTTCTTTAGAGCTGAGGGCTGGCGTTGAAAGGCTTGGACTGACGCTGTACCAGTCGCAATATGACCAGTTATTGCAGTTTCTGTACCTGCTGGAAAAGTGGAATAAAAGTTATAATCTGACCGCCATTCGTGGCATCGAAAAGATGCTCTGTTACCACATTTTCGATAGTCTCTCGATTTTCCCTGCGTTGACCGATTGCCGCAAGGCGTTGGACGTGGGCAGCGGCGCAGGATTGCCGGGATTGCCTCTGGCGATCGCGATGCCCGATTCGAACTGGATACTGCTCGATAGTAATAGTAAGAAAACGCGCTTTATTCAACAGGCCCTGGCGCACTGCGGCATCAGGAATGTTCAAGTTGTGCAGTCGCGGGTTGAAGACTATGATGCGCCGGACTCGATTGATTTCATCGTCAGTCGAGCTTATGCGTCCTTATCCGATTTTTGTGATACGGTCGATCACCTGATTGACTCCAAAACCCGTCTTTTGACGATGAAAACTGAGCTTGACCACGCGGAATTTGCGCAAATCGATCCCGCTAGATTTGAAATTGAGGAGCAGGCATTGACGGTTCCTGGTATAAGCGAAAAACGAAGCCTGATCACGTTGCGAAAAATATGAGCAAAACGATAACCATAGCCAACCAGAAAGGTGGGGTGGGTAAGACCACGACTACGGTAAATCTGGCTGCGGCACTGGCCGCAACCCGGCGCCGGGTGCTATTGGTGGATATGGATCCACAGGGCAATGCGACCATGGGTAGCGGGGTCGACAAGCATTCGCTCAAGCTCAGTATTTGTGATGTTTTGCTGGGTGATGCCACCGCCAGAGAGGCGCTGCAGAAAGCCGAACAAAGTGGCTACGATATCCTCCCGGCGAATGCCGATTTAACTGCGGCCGAAGTGCAGTTGATGAATAAGATTGGTCGTGAGCGACAATTGTCGCTAGCGCTTGATACGATTAGAGAAGATTACGACTACATTCTGATTGACTGTCCGCCGTCGCTTAACATGTTAACCGTCAATGCGCTGGTTGCCGCCAATGGTGTGCTGGTGCCGATGCAATGCGAGTACTACGCCCTTGAAGGCTTGTCTTCGTTATTAGAAACGATTGAGCAGATCCGCATCAGTGTCAATTCCGAAATCAAACTGGAGGGCCTCTTGCGCACCATGTACGATCCCCGCAATAACCTGTCGAATGATGTGTCCAATGAACTGGTCGAGCATTTTGGCGATCGCGTTTATCGCACCGTGATACCGCGTAATGTTGCACTGGCGGAGGCGCCGAGCTTTGGACAGTCAATTCTGCACTACAATAAAAGTTCAAGGGGCTCGATGGCTTACCTGGCGCTGGCGGGTGAAATGATTCGACGCGATGCGAAGAAGCAGAGCGAGTTACATGCAATTGCGAACCCGGCCTGAACGGCAGAATTTTTTAATGAGCACTATTAAAATTCAATTATGAATAAAAAGCGTTTAGGACGAGGGCTTGGCTCGTTAATCGGCAATATCAACCCGGACAACGGGAGCGATGGCTGGCTTAAAAAAGACGGGCTGATCGAGATCGATATCGACCGTATTTATAGAGGCAAGTATCAGCCAAGGCAGCATTTTGATCAGGAGGCCCTGCAGGAACTGGCTGACTCGATTAGAGCTCAGGGAATCATCCAGCCGATTGTGGTGCGTGCCGATGGCGACAAGTTTGAACTGATCGCGGGTGAAAGACGTTGGCGTGCCGCCCAGCTGGCGAATTTACAGAAAGTACCGGCGATAGTGCGCGAACTCGATAGTAAATCGGCGGCGGCGATCGCTTTAATCGAGAATATTCAGCGCGAAGACTTAAACCCCTTAGAAGAAGCGCAGGCCTTAATGCGCCTTATTGAGGAATTTGACCTTACCCATCAACAAGTTGCAGATTCGGTGGGTCGCTCCAGAGCGGCGGTGAGTAACCTGCTGCGACTGCTCGATCTGGCTGACCCGGTGAAGGACCAGGTGAATAAAGGCTTGCTCAATATGGGCCATGCACGCGCATTGCTGGCGTTAATTCGGCACGATCAGATCGAGGTGGCCAGGGTGGTTGTAAACCGCGGGCTTTCGGTGCGCGAGACTGAGCAGCTGGTGAAAAAAACACTTGCGGGTAGCAGCGCCAGCCCGGCCAGTCCTGCCAGCACCGACCCTGACGTACAGCGACTGGAAACCAGGATCAGCGAAAAACTTGGTGCAGCGGTTAAAATCAAGTCTGGAAAAAAGGGTGCCGGCCAGTTGGTTATCAGCTTCCACAGTGGTGATGAGCTCGATGGTATCCTGCAGCATTTGTCGCTATAAATAAATTTTCTAGAGATTGATTAATCGCGGTTAAATCAATATACTCGGCATCCGATTTTCCAGACGGTTCTTTGCAGGGCTAAAAAGGGGCTGGGAGAGTTGAAAGATCAGGTCAGAAAAACACTGATTGTTCAGTATATATTCGGGGCTTTCTTTATACTCGGGGCTGGGCTCTTGGAACGATCGGTCATGCTGTCGGCAATAGTCGGTTGCCTGGCAGGGTTAGTGCCGAATACATATTTCTGTTTTAAAATGTCTCGCCAGTCGAAAAACGACGATGCGATACAATGGTTAGGTTACGCTTACCGGGCCGAGTTTGGAAAATGGTTGATGACAGGCATGATTTTTGTGCTTGCCTTCACCTCGGGCCACAGCTGGCAACCTGTAGTTTTGTTTGCTGGATATTGTTTGATTTTGATATCCAGCTGGTTTGTACCATTTATGATAAAAGGTAATTGAGCGAAGATGGCTTACGCAAATTCAGCCGAATACATAAAGCACCATTTGACCAACCTGGTCTATGGACAGCATCCTGATGGAAGCTGGGGTATCGCCCATGGCGCCGACGAAATCAAGGAAATGGGTTTCTGGTCGATCAATGTTGACTCGATGCTGGTTTCTATTGTGCTGGGTATTTTCTTTCTATGGATTTTCCACCGGGCGGCAAAACGGGCTTCTACCGACGCCCCGACAGGGTTACAAAATTTTATCGAAATGATTATCGAGTTTATCGATGATTCAGTACGCGGGTCTTTCACCGGTAAGAACCCGCTGGTTGCGCCACTGGCGATGACCATATTTATCTGGATATTCCTGATGAACTTGATGGATCTGATTCCGGTTGATCACATCCCCTGGCTCGCCAGTTTGCTGGGCGTTCCTTATTTGAAAATAGTGCCAAGCACCGACCCGAATGTCACTTTCGGCCTGTCCTTGTCGGTTTTTGTACTGGTACTTTATTACAGTATTAAGATGAAGGGCCCTGGTGGATTTTTTGCCGAGCTCGCTTTTCATCCATTCCCGAAATTTATGATGCCGATCAATTTATTATTGGAAGGCGTCACCTTGATTGCAAAACCCATTTCACTGGCGCTTCGATTGTTCGGCAACATGTATGCGGGTGAAATGATATTCATTCTGATAGCTCTAATGTACGGCGGTGGCTGGGTACTGGGTGCCGCAGGTGGATTATTGCAATTGGGTTGGGCGATTTTTCATATTCTGATTATTACTTTGCAGGCGTTTATCTTCATGACGCTGACCATCGTATATCTGGATATGGCATCGCAGAAAGATCACTAACTTTTTAACATCACACACTATCTATATTAGGAGATAACCATGGAATCAGCTTTGCTATATATCGCTGGCGCTTTAATGATGGGTCTGGGCGCACTTGGTGCGGCTGTGGGCATCGGTGTACTGGGTGGACGCTTTCTCGAAGGCGCTGCACGTCAGCCTGAACTGATCCCGATGTTGCGTACGCAATTCTTCATCGTTATGGGTCTGGTCGACGCGGTACCAATGATCGCCGTTGGTCTTGCTATGTATGTCATGTTTGCGGTTGCTTAATAGCAACACACTCGACATTTACTAGAACGAGGACAGCAATATGAATTTCAATGCAACTCTAATAGGGCAATCGATAACGTTTATCGTATTTGTCTGGTTCTGCATGAAATATATATGGCCACCACTCATGGCAGCGTTGGACGAGCGTAACGCCCGGATTTCTGAAGGTCTTGCCGCCGCACAGCGTGGCCAGAAAGATCTGGAAGAAGCTCAGGCCAAGGTCAGCGACAATTTGAAAGAGGCCAAAGGGCAGGCTCAGGAAATCATCAATCAGGCGCAGAAACGTGCCAACGAAATTGTTGATGAAGCCAAAGATATCGCACGTGACGAAGCGGACAAGATTAAAGCTTCGGCAACTGCCGATATCGACCAGCAGGTTAACAGTGCACGAGAGCACCTTCGTAAAGAAGTTTCCTCTATTGCATTGGCTGGTGCCGCGCAGATTTTAAAACGTGAAGTTGATGCCAAAGCCCATTCCGCTGTACTGGATGAGCTGGTAGCCCAGATTTAAGGTTGAACCATGTCTGATTTTGAAACTGCAGCCCGACCCTACGCCCGCGCAATTTTTGAGCTGGCCTCTGAATCGGGCAATTTGCAACAGTGGCAGGATAACTTGCAAGTAGCGGCGCTAGTCGCGGCTGATGCAGATATGAAGGCCATGTTTGATCTGCCATCGATGTTGGCCAATGAACAGGCCGAGTTATTTCTTTCGGTGATTAGCGGAACGGGTCAACAGCTCGATGCCGAGTTCAACAACATGATTTCCCTGTTGGCAGAAAATGACCGCCTGGCAGCGATACCAGCGATCGCCATTCTTTTCGAGACTTTGAAGCAGGAAGCCGAAGGCAAGATCGAAGTTCATGTCAGGACCGCTCAGGAATTGACGGCTGAACAGCAGAGTCAAATTTCGCAAAGTATGGCGAAGCGCCTGGGTAAGGAAGTCAGCATTACCACAGAGATAGACGAATCATTGATTGCCGGGGCAATAATTACTGCCGGCGATCTTGTGATTGATGGTTCGGCCAGTGGCCGCATGGACAAATTGACCATTGCGCTCAACAAATAACATTACATTTACGATTACGGGATAAACGCGATGCAACTTAATCCGTCTGAAATTAGCGAACTAATTAAAGATCGCATTAAAAACTTTGAAAGTGCTGCCGAAGCGAGAACTGAAGGTACTGTTGTCAGCTTGATGGATGGTATTGCACGAATTCACGGTCTGGCCGACGTCATGTCGGGCGAGATGATCGAATTTCCGGGCAACACTTACGGCATGGCGCTGAACCTCGAAAGAGATTCGGTCGGCGCGGTAATACTGGGTGCCTATGGCCATATTTCTGAAGGTGATACCGCCAAATGTACCGGCCGTATCCTTGAAGTACCGGTTGGCGTTGAACTACTTGGCCGGGTTGTTAACTCGCTGGGTGAAGCAATCGACGGCAAAGGTGCGTTGGATGCGAAAGAATTTATGCCGATCGAACGAATTGCGCCAGGCGTCATCGAGCGTAAATCGGTTGATCAGCCAATGCAGACCGGTTTGAAAGCAATCGACGCGATGGTCCCTATTGGACGTGGTCAGCGAGAGTTGATCATCGGCGACCGTCAGACCGGTAAGTCAGCGGTAGCGATCGATGCGATTATCAACCAGAAAGGCACGGGCATTAAATGTGTTTACGTTGCTATCGGCCAGAAAGCCTCGACCATTGCCAACGTAGTACGCAAGCTCGAAGAGCACGGCGCTATGGAGCATACGATCGTGGTTGCTGCGAGTGCGGCGGACTCGGCGGCGTTGCAATACATTGCTCCCTACTCGGGTTGCACCATGGGTGAATATTTCCGTGATCGCGGCGAAGACGCTCTGATTGTATATGATGATTTGACCAAGCAGGCCTGGGCCTATCGTCAGGTTTCATTGTTACTGCGTCGTCCCCCGGGTCGTGAAGCTTATCCTGGTGACGTTTTCTACCTGCACTCGCGTTTGCTTGAGCGTGCCTCGCGCATTAACACCGATGAAGTCGAGCGATTGACCGGTGGCAAAGTGAAAGGCAAAACCGGTTCCTTGACCGCATTACCGATCATCGAAACCCAGGGTGGTGACGTATCAGCATTCGTACCCACTAACGTAATCTCGATCACCGATGGTCAGATCTTCCTCGAATCGGATCTGTTCAACGCCGGTATCCGCCCTGCGATTAACGCAGGTCTGTCGGTATCGCGTGTGGGTGGAGCGGCGCAGACTAAAATCATCAAGAAACTCGGTGGTGGTATTCGACTGGCACTGGCGCAGTATCGTGAACTGGCGGCATTCTCCCAGTTTGCATCGGATCTTGACGAAGCCACACGTAAGCAGCTTGAGCGCGGTCAGCGCGTTACCGAGTTGATGAAGCAGAAGCAGTATGCACCGTTAACCGTAGCCGAAATGGGTATTTCGCTGTACGCGGCGAACGAAGGTTTCCTCGACGATGTCGACGTTAACAAGATTGTCGCTTTTGAAACCGCCCTGCTGGCTCATGTTCGCTCAAACAATGCCGAGCTGATTTCCTCGATCAATGAAAGCGGTGACTACAGCGATGAAATCGCTGCAAGTATTGCCAAAGCGATCGAAGACTTCAAAGCTAACGGCGTCTACTAAGAGACCCTCGAAATGGCTGGCGGCAAAGAGATAAAAACCAAGATCACGAGTGTTGAAAACACCCGGAAGATCACCAAGGCCATGGAAATGGTCGCGGCGAGTAAGATGCGCCGTGCACAGGAGCAGATGTTTGCAACCCGCCCCTATGCCGAACGTATTGCCACCGTTGTAGGCCACGTGGCCAGTGCTCATCCTGAATATAAGCACCCGTTTTTGATCGAAAGACCAATCAAACGTGCCGGTATAATTGCTGTTTCTACCGATCGTGGTCTTTGCGGTGGTTTGAATACCAATATGTTCAAGAAGTCATTGAACAAACTCGGTGAGCTAGACGATCAGGGTATTGAAATTGACGTGGTCACTTTCGGTGGTAAGGCACTTGGGTTTTTCAAACGCATCGGCGCGCATATTATCGCCGAAGCCAGTCAAATCGGTGACAGTCCGGAAATTACCGCCATCATCGGTCCGGTGCAGGTTATGTTAAAAGCTTACGAAGAGGGCGATATCGACGTGATCTACCTGATATCGAATAAGTTCGTCAATACCATGACCCAGGAGCCGACTGTTTCCCAGCTGGTGCCTGTTGTTCCTTCATCGGATGACGAACTTAGCCATCACTGGGATTATATTTATGAGCCCGATGCAAAAGGCGTGCTCGACCACGTACTCGAACGATATATCGAGTCACTGGTTTATCAGGGTGTAGTCGAAAACGTAGCCTGTGAAATGGCCTCGCGTATGTTGGCGATGAAGAATGCGACCGACAATGCCGGTGACATGATCGACGAGCTACAACTTATTTATAACCGTGAACGCCAGGCAAGTATTACGCAGGAAATCAGCGAAATTGTCGGCGGCGCGGCTGCAGTTTAAACATATTTAGGAATAGAGGATTAACAGATGAGCACAGGTAAAATTGTGGAAGTAATCGGCGCTGTCGTCGACGTAGAATTCCCACGAGACTCTGTCCCCAAGGTTTACGATGCGCTGAAGATTGCGGATGCGGGTGACTTGACCCTTGAAGTTCAGCAACAACTCGGTGACGGCGTGGTTCGTACCATCGCTATGGGTGCTTCCGAAGGTTTGCGACGTGGTCTGGAAGTGTCTAATACAGGTGAACCAATTACCGTTCCAGTTGGACAGCAGACGCTGGGTCGTATTATGGACGTGCTTGGTCAGCCTATCGATCAGAAAGGCCCTATCGGCGAAGAAAAACGTATGCCGATTCACCGTATACCACCGGCTTATGATGAGCAGGCGACTACGACTGAGATTCTTGAAACCGGCATCAAGGTTATCGATCTGGTCATGCCGATTGTTAAGGGTGGTAAAATCGGTCTCTTCGGTGGTGCGGGTGTTGGTAAAACCGTTACCCTGATGGAACTCATTCGAAATATCGCGGTTGAGCACTCGGGCTTCTCAGTATTCGCCGGTGTTGGCGAGCGAACTCGTGAAGGAAACGATTTCTACCACGAAATGTCCGAAGGTGGCGTACTCGATAAAGTAGCGCTGGTTTACGGTCAGATGAACGAGCCTCCTGGAAACCGTCTGCGTGTCGCGCTTTCAGGTTTGACCATGGCAGAGCACTTTCGTGACGAAGGTCGTGACGTATTGATGTTTGTCGACAATATTTATCGTTATACTCTGGCGGGAACCGAAGTATCGGCGCTGCTTGGGCGTATGCCTTCGGCGGTTGGTTATCAGCCTACGCTAGCGGAAGAAATGGGTGCCTTGCAGGAGCGTATTACTTCTACCAAGACGGGTTCGATTACTTCATTCCAGGCGGTCTATGTACCGGCGGACGATCTTACCGATCCATCACCTGCAACGACCTTCGCGCATCTTGATGCAACCCTGGTACTGTCGCGTCAAATCGCCGAACTGGGTATCTACCCGGCGGTCGATCCACTCGATTCGACTTCACGAATACTTGACCCGAACGTGGTTGGTGCCGAGCACTACGATACCGCCCGTGGCGTTCAGGGTATGCTGCAACGTTATAAAGAGTTGAAAGACATCATCGCCATCCTGGGTATGGACGAATTATCGGAAGAAGACAAGCTGGTCGTTAACCGTGCCCGAAAAATGCAACGCTTCCTGTCGCAGCCATTCTTCGTTGCGGAAGTATTCACCGGTGCGATTGGTAAGTATGTATCTTTGAAAGAAACCATCGCCAGCTTCAAGGCGATCCTCGACGGTGACATGGATCAATACCCCGAGCAGGCCTTCTACATGGTCGGTGGTATCGAAGAAGTTGCTGAACGCGCCAAGACGCTTTAAGGTAACAAAATGGCTAACACCATAAAAGTCGATATCGTCAGCGCCGAGGAGCAGATTTTCTCGGGCGAAGCCGAAATGGTTTTTGCCCCGGCGATCATGGGTGAAGTGGGTATAGCCCCACGTCATACCCCGCTGATCTCACCATTGAAGCCGGGTGAAATTCGTCTCGACATGGGCGGCGGTAAGGAAGAGTTTTTCTTTATCTCTGGTGGTATTCTAGAAGTTCAACCGCATCTGGTAACGGTACTATCGGATACCGCGATTCGCGCCGACGATCTCGATGAAGCGGCTGCGATGGAAGCGAAAAAACGCGCCGAAGATGCGCTTGTGGATCAACAGTCCGATCTCGATGTGGCTAAGGCCAGGGCCGAAATAGCCATGGCGGCGGCGCAAATTGCCGCGATTCAAAAATGGCGCAAACGATAGTAAGAAAAGGGGCTTTAAGCCCTTTTTTTTGCCTGAATACCAGCCAGCCTGGCTGTAATACGACGTTAATAGCTTTGATTTCTCGAAAATACGACTGGATCACAGGATTCGGGCATCGCAGGAATGACGCGCGCGAGTGACTGCATTACAATAAACGCTCAAAAATTTATAAACCCTCCATCTATGCCACTCAGTGTCGTCATACTAGCAGCAGGCCAGGGAACGCGGATGAAATCGCAACGTCCCAAGGTCATCCATCATCTCGCGGGAAAGCCGCTATTACAGCATGTTATTGATACTTGCAGAACCCTGACACCCGATCAGATTATTGTCGTTGTCGGGCATCACGCCGAACAGGTTAAACAAACGCTCGCGGGACAGGAAATCGATTTTGTCGAGCAGCAACAGCAACTGGGTACCGGCCACGCGGTAGCACAATGCCTGCCGAGCTTAAGCCCCGGTAATGATGTACTGGTGCTCTACGGTGATGTACCTCTGACTACCCCGAAAACCCTGAGCGAGTTAATTTTACTTACGGCTGATAGTGAAGTCGGTATCCTCAGTTTTATTCCGCAGGACTCATTCGGCTACGGTCGTATTGTTCGTGATGACGCGCAAAACGTAGCCGCCATCGTCGAGCAGAAGGACGCCAGCGAAGCCGAGCAGGCCATATTGGAATCGAATTCAGGGATTATGTTAATAAAAGGGGGCAAGGTAGAAAAATACCTGTCCGCTATCGACAATGATAATGCCCAATCCGAGTATTACCTGACCGATGTAGTGAAAATTGCAGTCGCGAATGGCGGTTCGGTTGCCGCAACCATTTGTAGCGACCCGAATGAAGTCAATGGTGTTAATAATCAACAACAGCTTGCCATGGTTGAATCGCTGTTCCGGTCGCGCCAGGCCGAATCACTAATGCTGCAAGGGGTAAAACTTTACGATCCCGCACGTATCGATGTCCGTGGAACGCTTAGCGTTGGTCAGGATGTTGAAATCGACATTAACTGCGTGTTCGAAGGCGATGTAATCCTGGGTGACAATGTTCGAATTGCGGCAAATTGCATCATTAGAAACTCAACGATAGGCGCGAACAGTGACATTAAACCAATGACTTCGATCGATGAAGCCATGATTGGACAGGCAGTCACGATCGGGCCGTTTGCGAGAATCCGGCCCGGAACCGACTGCGCGGATGGTGTCAAAATCGGTAATTTTGTCGAAACCAAAAAGGCGCAAATCGGACAGGGAAGCAAGATCAGCCATTTGAGTTATATCGGCGATACCGAAATGGGTAAGGGCGTTAATATCGGGGCGGGTACGATAACCTGCAATTATGATGGGGTTAATAAATTCAAGACTATCATTGAAGATGGAGTTTTTATCGGATCGGACACTCAATTGATTGCCCCCGTTACAATTGCCAAAAACGCCACCATCGGTGCGGGCTCGACTATTACCAAAGACAGCCCCGCCGAAAAATTAACGCTGTCGCGGGCGAAACAAATGACACTCGATAGCTGGGTGCGCCCGGTCAAGAAGGAGAGCAAATAATCATGTGTGGAATCGTAGGTGCAGTAGCTCAAAGAGATGTTAGCGCGATCTTGCTTGAAGGTCTTTATCGACTCGAATACCGGGGTTACGACTCGGCCGGTATCGCCTTAATCAATAATAATAAGCTGGAACGTTATCGCGCCCTGGGGAAGGTCAAAGAGCTCGATGCAAAGTTATCGGCCGACCAGGCTGGACATATTGGTATCGCGCATACGCGCTGGGCTACCCACGGGGTACCCTCCGAATCTAATGCCCATCCGCATTTTTCCAGCGAGCGCGTTGCCGTGGTACACAACGGCATCATTGAAAACTACAAAGAAATACGCGAACGCCTGATTGCTGACGGTTATGTTTTCAGCTCGGAAACGGACACCGAAGTAGTCGCGCATCTAGTCGATAGCCATTTTAAGGGTGATTTATTTGACGCGGTGAAGAAAGCGGTTAGTGAACTCGAAGGCGCTTACGCCCTCGCAATTGTAGCCCCCGAGGACCCCGACACCCTGATCGCCTGTCGTCGGGGCAATCCATTGGTCCTGGGTATAGGGATCAAAGAAAACTTTGTCGCCTCCGATGCGTCGGCGCTACTACCGGTTACCAATCGCTTTGTCTACCTGGAAGAAGGCGACTATGTCGTTTTAAAGGGTCAGAAATATCAGGTCTATGACGCTGCGGGTGTCGCCAAAAAAATGGAAATAAATGTCAGTGAACTAAATGCCGATTCGACCAATAAGGGCAATTACCGACATTACATGCAAAAGGAAATTCACGAGCAGGCCAGTGCCATAGCCGAATGCCTCGAGGGCAGAATTAACGACTGTACCGTGCTCGACGCCATTTTCGGGCCGGAAGCCGACGCCATTTTCGATAAAGTCGGCAACATCCAAATTATTGCCTGCGGTACCAGTTATCATGCGGGTTATGTCGCTAAATACTGGATCGAATCGCTGCTCGGTATCCCCTGCCAGATTGAAGTCGCCAGTGAGTTTCGATACCGCGTAAGCGTGGTTCCTGAAAACACCTTATTCGTCACTCTGTCGCAGTCGGGCGAAACGGCCGATACCTTATCGGCCTTGCGCAGCCTCTCATCGAAAAACTATTGCGGGACGTTAAGCATTTGCAATGTCCCCGAATCGTCGCTGGTACGTGAATCCAGCCTGGTATTAATGACCCGCGCCGGACCCGAAATCGGAGTGGCGTCGACGAAGGCTTTTACCACACAATTGGTTGCCATGCTGCTGCTGATTATTTCACTTGGTAAGAAACGTGGCTTGCTCGATGAGGAAACCATTAAAGCAATGGTTGCTGAATTGACAGCATTACCACGCCTCGTAGAAAAGCTGCTCGAACTGGAAAAATCAATCGAAGTTATCGCCGAAGATTTCGTCAACCACCAGCATGCCCTGTTCCTTGGTCGGGGCGAGCATTACCCGATTGCAATGGAAGGCGCTTTGAAACTGAAAGAAATTTCATACATCCACGCCGAAGCCTACCCCGCGGGCGAACTCAAACATGGCCCCTTGGCCCTGGTTGATGCCGAAATGCCAGTCGTTGTAGTGGCCCCGAATGACGAGTTGCTGGAAAAATTGCATTCCAACATGCAGGAAGTGAAGGCCCGCGGCGGGCGACTCTATGTGTTTGCGCATCGGG
>JBLHOA010000010.1:0-31973 GCA_047622345.1 Gammaproteobacteria bacterium
AACGCTTCATTAAGCGACGTTAAGTCGATAATTGAAATATAAATCTGCGACCAGTCGTCAGCGTCGTCACTGACCAGAGTGCTGGTGATCAATACCGGGAAAGTATCTCCATTCATTCTGACCGACGTACTTTCATTATTGTAATGCCTGATGCCCTGTGAAAGATTGTCCAGGCGGTCGAGAATTTCCTCTCTGAAGGGAGCACAAGGGACGTTGTGTATCCAGTTGGTATAGGTGGCCTTGTCGGGCGCCTGAAACATTTGTAATGCAGTCTGATTAATCCCTCTGATTTCCAGCACATCACCCAATTTATAAATTAACCTTGGGTTCTTGTTAAGGTAACTGCGGATATCTTCAACGCCTTCGGCGGTTAATCGGTCAATCAGGCTTTTTGCTCTGGACCAATCCTGTTCCTGCAGGGCTATAGGTGCCAGATCGAATAAACTGCGGTAACGTATTTCACTGTGACGCATGTTTTCGGCAGCGCGTTTTTCGCGGGTGACGTCGACCACAACCGTTTGTAGAGCATCATTGCCTTTCCAATGGACGCGACGGACCAGAGTACTTAAACGGATAATCGAGCCGTCTTTTCTGACACCGTCAAATTCGTAAGACGCAGGAGGGTTTTCTCCGCGAAGACGCCGTTCAGCGTAACTTGCCAGTCGCTCATATTCATAATTCGCATACAACTGGAATCGAGTTTCCAACGCAATTACTTCAGCCGGCGAGGCGTAACCAAATATCTCGGCGCAAGCCTGGTTGACGAAAAGCATTTGATTGGCGTCATAAATATAAATCCCCTGTATTGAGCCCTCCACCAGTTCACGGTATTCCTGTTCGCTGTTCTGTAACGATCGTTGCTGTTGCTTGAATTGGCTGATGTCTGTGGCTATGCCCCCTATTGCCAGCATTTTTCCAGAATTATCAATGACTGGAAATTGGACAGTATAAAAATCCTTCCTGCCTTTGGGCGTTTCTATATAAATTTCCTTTTGCCAGGCTATCCCGGAATTAATTATGGCGAGGTCACCTTCTTCAATCAGTTTGGCCAGATCTGGTTTGAATATCTCGTCGGGGTAGTGGCCGATAACCCGATCCGGGGTCAGATTAAATAAATCATAGAACTCATCGCTCATATGGGAATAACAGCCATCCAGATTTTTGATCGTAATCAACCCAGGAGTATTCGACAGAAAGGCCTTGAACAATGGCTCGTTCTTGCGGGCCATTTCTTCGGCCTTTAATTGTTCAGTGATGTCGTTCTGGGTTTCGGTATATCCGCCGTCGGGCATTCTGTAACGCCGTATTTCCAGGGTACCTCTTTTATTATTAGCCCTTGTTTCATAGCTGGGAATGGTACCGTCTCGATACTGCTGTAAACGTCTGCGGGCGATTTCTTTGGCGTTTCCTTCCCCATGCGAACCTTGCCTTGCCCAGTATTCAAGATCATCAAGCAGTGGATAACCGATTTTTTCATTTCCCGATAAACTATAGTCGCCACCGACTCCAGAATCCCAGGCGACTAAATTAAGATCTTTATCATAATGCCAGGAACATTGATGAATAGCCTCCATAGCGGTTCGCCGAGCTTCTGAGCTGATGCTTAGCTCCGCTTCGTTTCGTCTTAGCCTGCTTAGCAGGGTAGAGGTAAGCAGTGTGATCAAAGCTGCGCTGCATAAGTAAAGTTGCAGGTCGAGGTTTTGCGGTTCAAAGCTGTTCAGAGCATAGGGTCCATTTCCCTGGCTGCTGTTTAAAATAATGATAAACGCCGACATCAGCATGTTGAGTAAGGCGACTACCGGTCGCATGCGCAGGCTTGCCCAGACCAGTGTGCCGAGTACCAGGAAAGAATAATTCGGGGCCTGTACAAATGAACTGCTGGCTACACTGGAAATCCCTGCGCTGGCAATAATAGTCGTTAAAAACAGAGTAGCGCATTCCAGGCGTCTCGCCTGTGTCACAGGGCTCGGGTCTGACGATCTTTGTCTGATCCATGCCAGTAGCACCGGTGTGATCACTACAATACCGGTTAGTGCGGGCATCCAGTTGTTTAGCCAGAATTGCCAGTAGGAAGGGCTGGCAAAAATAAGGTTATGCAGATCGGTACGAAGAAAGCTTGCGACTGCCGTGCTGAACACCGCCGTCAATAGGAAATATTCCAGGATATGGGCTGCTTTTTCGATATCCAGAAAAGACTTTAAAGACCAGCGAATCAGCAATGCCACCCCAATTGATTCAATCAGACTGGCGCCCAGGGTAGTGATAAATTCTGCCGACGAATCTACGGGAAGTATTTGATCGGTTATAAACTGTGACAGGCCGGTAAAGAGAATCAGGTATGGCCAGCGGGAGTAATGGCAACATAGAAATAAGCCCAGGAGCACACCGGAAGCGGGTAGAATCAGGGGAATATTGTCGGCACCGAATTTGAGGGAAGAACCCAGTAATAGTGCGAACGGGTAAAAGACGCCGATGACCGCCATAGTAAGCATGTCGGCGTTGGCGGTTTTATCCTCGTCTGAACGCCGAATAGCGGTCATATCATATTACTTTAATACGGTTTTTAACGACGGGTAACAGGATAGCAGTAATTTGTGGCTGATCGTCAATTCAGTTGCCTGTGATCCCTCGACTATAGAAAATTTGTTACGCTTCGGGCAATCCTCTACCGATCCAGTTGCCACCTTCCATTATTGTTTTTATGGCCGGGTTTATTTCATCGCCAGCGTTATCTTTTAGCATATAACCGCGTGCGCCAGCGTCCATCATGCCTCGTATATAAACCGAATTGGCCTGCGCAGAAACGGCAAGTATGGGTAAATTGGTCCATTGTTTTAAAATTTGGCGAGCGACTTCGATGCCGTTCATGCCGGGCATCGATACGTCGAGTAAAACCATGTCGGGTTGTTCGCTTGCCAGGCAGGAAAGCGCGGCTTCGCCGTCGGTGCTTGTGGCAATTACGGTAGCAACGTCGCCGTTGTTAATCAAACTGCTCAGCCCTCTAGTATCGCTGGCTAGTCATCAACCAGCATAATTGAGTACATTTAAAGGTCGCCAAAAGAAATTAAAGTGATCATATTGTAAGTCTGCACCTACATAACATCCGTATTAATACTGAATCGGCCGCCGATTACCTGGAAATGGTAAATGCTCAAGCGGATAGTGCGGACGGGATGTTGGAAAATTCAGGCAAGGCTTCAGGTCGGGCAATGCCAAAACCCTGAGCGTAATCGATGCCCATTTCATTGAGTTTCGCCAGAATTTCATCGTTTTCCACAAATTCGGCAATAATCTTTTTACCGGTGGCGTGACCGACTTCTTTGATCGAGGCAACTATGGAGTGACTGATCGAGTCATGCGCTATTTCACGAACAAATGAACCATCAATTTTTAGAAAATCGACTGGAAATTTTCTAAGGTAAGCAAAGGAGGAAAGCCCGCTACCGAAATCGTCCAATGCAAAATGGCAACCCATTTCCTTCATTCGATTCATAAATTTCAGCGCCTGCTTCATATTTTCGACGGCGGCGGTTTCGGTGATTTCAAAACAGATATGTTCGGCGGCTACGTCGCTTTGCTCCAGCAACTCGCAGGTAGAGGTTAGAAAAGCGGGTTGCCCGATCGATTGGCCTGACAGGTTAATAAAACAAAGGCCAAGCTGCTCGTAGAGTTGGCGGTCGTTGCTCAGCTTGTCTAAAATGGTTTTTACTACCCAGCTATCGATGATTGCGGCAAGGTTATAGCAGCTCGGCTGCGGGCAAAAACTGTCCAGGGTAAACAACATCGCCTTTGCGATCACGCATGCGCAACAATATTTCATACCATTCCTGGCCGTCATTCGAGCTGTTCAGCGGGACTATTTTTTGTCTTTCGATAAATAAGCGCCCCTCGGCAATGGCCTCCGGTATCTCTACCGCCCATTGCATCTCCTGACTGCGTCGCACCAATATATCATCGTGCCGATCAAATAAATGGACGCGATTCCTACCGCCTATTTTGGCAGCAAAGGCGGCTTGCTCAGCTGAACTTAAAAGTTCTTCCAATGAACATAGCCCGTCTTTAGTCGAAGAAATGCCGATGCTGACGGTTAACCAGAAGCTGTGGTTCTCTAACTGAAAGGGATCAGACTCGATCACTTCGCATAATGTTGTTGCGATTTGAGATGCTTCATCGAGGCTGCAATTTTTGAGAAAAACGACAAACTTGTCCCCCGACCAACGCGCCAGAATATCATTGCGGCGTAACCGGCTTTGCATGCGCGCGGCGGCCAGTTTTAATAAGAGGTCACCGGCCGGGTGGCCTGAAGCATCGTTAACCAGCTTAAATTGATCGATATCGATAAAAAGCAGGTTATGCGTATTGTGCTCGCGATCAATGCTTAACAAGGCATTCTGCACACTGGCTTCAAATAAATGGCGGTTTGGTAGTCCGGTCAATTTGTCATGATTGTTTAAACGCTCGATTTCGGCCGATAATCGATTGCGTTCTGTCACGTCTACAACAAAACCTTCAACTGCGCAGAGATCACCCTGGTCATTGAGTACTTTGGTAACATATTCGAGAACCTGACGTTCGTCGCCTAAGGCGGTAATCATCTTGTATTCCAGCTCGAAGCTGCTAGCCGACCCCGTAGTCCGGCTGATGTTATTTTGAAATCCGGTATCGCTATTAATGAGAATATCGGAAAGGGTGGATTTCCCCTGGGCATTTAACTCATGCGCACTCATTTCCAGAATTTGTTCACAGCCATCGCTGATGTATTCGAGCGTCCAGTCGCCATCGTTGACCGCGCGGTAAGCCATTCCAGGCAGTTGATTGATCATTTTTTTCAGCATGTCGCAATGATCACCGGCTATCACTATGGAATTTTGACGTTCTGATATTTCTTCGGTCAGTCTTTTCCAGGCCCGGTCAGATAATTCTTTTTCAGTATTCAGGCGTTTAAGCAGCCTGGCGTTTTCGATGGCCAGCTTATTGCTTGAATCGAGTCTTTTACGCAAATTGGCAGCGGTCGCGATTAATAATGCCGAATAAATAGCGGTTAGCAAAAGGAGTGTTGGATCGATGTCCATGTTTTTGACCATGTACGCCAGAATTGCGGGAATCAGGATGGCCAGCAGGTAGCCTGCATAAGACATCGTCAGGGCTGAAAAGGCTGGTATTGCGGTGGCTACTAATCCGCCGACCAGCATGACGATAAATAAATCAGCGTCTGCAGGGGTGCGCATTATTAACATCGCCAGCGATAACCCCCATGCCAGACCGCAAAGCGTTGCGATTATGATAAATGACGAATTCTATTTCGATAAGTTTTTATCGGTGCCGGGAAGTTGTAAAAACTTTTTTGCCAGCCACAGGTGCAAAAGATAAATCGCGGTGATGGCACTGGCACCGGCCAATAGCGCGAAATCCAGTTGTGGATAAAATAAAACGCCACTACCGAGCAAGATCAGCAGGGTGGTAATCGATGTTGAGTTGGCGTATTCAAAGGCCAGGCGGATACGCGCTGCCGACAGGTCTTCTTCCATGTGTGCCGAAGGCACCGGAGTATTTCCGGTGGTCTCTAGCAGTAATCCTTCTTTTTTATTTTCCATGCCGTAACAATAGGCGGAGATGGCTGAACGGTCATTGCGGGGAAACACTGAATCCAACGGCGGGTTTTGCGGAAACCCTCTATGCCATTTGGTGAGAGATTCTTAGCACTAGGAATAAAGTCGGAAAGCGTGAGCTAAGAACCGGGGCAGTGCGGTGGAATTATTTTTCGATCGAGGTGATTCCATGACGGATGGCATATTTAGTCAATTCTGCAATCGAGCGCAGGTCAAGTTTATCCATGATACGTTTGCGGTGCGATTCGACGGTACGATCGCTAAGGTGCAGGGTTGCTGCTATTTGCGAACTCGATTTACCTTCGGTCACCAACTGCAGGACTTCTCTCTCGCGCGGGCTTAGAATCTGTGAATCGGGACCGAGCGTCCCTTTGACTCTTAACAGGTAGTCTCCTACCAGGGTATCGGTGACCGAGGGGCTGACGTATATCTTGCCGCTTGCGACCGAGCGGATGGCAGTTTCCAGCTCGGCAGTTGCCGCATCCTTGAGTAGATATCCCTTAGCCCCTGCTTCGAGCATGCCGCGGACATAGACACCATCAGAGTGGGCAGACAGTGCCAGCACTTTGATGCCGGGCGTCAGTTGGGCAATGCGCTGGGTAGCATCGACGCCATTCATATCCGGCATGGCGACGTCCATTACGATGATGTCCGGGTCTAACTTTCGAGCCAGGGCAATCGTGTCTCGACCGTTATTGGCTTCACCGATAACATCGATGCCATCAAATGAATCGAGCAGGCTTTTGAGGCCGGCGCGGAGTATGTTGTGATCGTCAGCGAGTATTACTCTGATAGGCATAACTTTATTTAGCAAGAAAACGTGGCATCAGCGGTCTATATACTATGGCGATGAAGTTTTTTCCAGAAGTATCTGCCAATTGCTTTAGACCTATTTCACAAAGTCTGAGGCGCAGTAACCGACTCCATTTAGTGCCGATTTCCTGGCACAGAATCTGACTCAGACCGAATTGATAATATCCAGCGTTGATCGAAGTTTACAGAATTCTTCATCGAGGCTGACCAGGTTCACCCGATGAATTTCATCGCCACTGTAGTGGCGGCCGTCGAATCCGACGCGATCAAACACTGCCCTTGCATCGACAACTTTAGATTCGTAGCAATGCGATAATGGAGGTTAGTTCGTCTCGAATAGCGTTCATCGATGGTGGGCGCTGGTCGGGGTTCAGTGCCATCATTTTATGCGTTAACTTTTCGATGAGCGGATGGATTTCTGGGTTTATTTCCGCAAGTGGGCGAGCGTTGCCGGCACAGTGCTGTTGTAAAACTTCCATCGGTTTACCGCTATAGGGAAGCTGGCCACACATCATGTAGTAGGTAATAACACCCAGAGCATAAATGTCGCTTCTATAGTCCGCAGTCTGACCATCGGCTCGTTCGGGTGACATGAACGCAGGGCTTCCAATAATAGACCCGGTCTGGGTCAGCGCAGATTCGGCGCCACTTGCGGCCGATGCGATACCGAAATCGACGATTTTTACCTGGCCGGTTTTGTCCAGCAGGATGTTGCCCGGTTTGAGATCACGGTGAATAACGACTTGTTCATGCGAGGCACTCATACCGCTTGCGACCTGCAGCAATATTTCCAGGCCATCGAGAACATCGAGCATTCCGGCCTCACGCAATATCACATCCAGCCCTTCGCTTTCAAAATACTCCATCGATATTGCACTAAGGCCATCTCGAAGCAGAAAATCGTGCACGCGTATGATGTTCGGGTGGCCAACCTTGCGCGTATATTTAACCTCGCGTTTGAATCGCTCCAATGCCCCTGATTCAATGGTAATTTCGGGGTTCATGAATTTCAAAACCAATTTTTCTTCGATGACGTCATCTTCGACCAACATCACCCGGCCCATCGCACCGCGACCGATTTCTTCGATTATGTGATAGCGATCCATCCACAGGCTTCCAGCCTTTAGACCGTCCAGGTTAACGGCGGCTTTGGCGGGCGGGGACGAAACCGCCGCTGTGACTTTGGGAGCCTTAGCCCCGTTAATTTCCCGATTCAAACCGAATTCGCTAGCCATTTTTTGCAAAACCGCCTGCGCTGCTTTTTTCGCTGACGGGCCCAGGTTACCGGATTGCAATTTAATGGTATCAAACACCATTTCGGCATGTGTGTCCGTGGTTAGCGCGGATATGGTGCTAAGCGCCGCCCGTTGAATCGATTCATCCGGATTACTCAAGCCTTTAAAGCATGTTTCCAGGCCCTTGCTGAAACCCAGTTGCTTAATCGCGATGAGTACCGACAACGCCGAGTCGGGCCAATCAGTTATAACCTTTTTCAAAACTTCCAACGCCTCGCGATTGGAAGACTTGGCAAGAATTTTTATCGCGCGTTCGCGCACCTGCGAGTCCTCATTGGTAGCGAGAAGGCCGATTTTTTTTATATCGGCAGAGTTCATCGTTTTCAGTACCAGCGTTTGTACTGAGTCTTTCACGAATGGATTGTCGTGGTCGGTAAGTTCTTTCGCTACTTTCAACAGATGGCGGCTACCGGATTGCTGAAATCCTTTCAGTACCTGAGTTTTAGTCCAATCGTCCTCTTTATCCAGCAGGGTAAGAAATTTCGCGAGGCCTTCTTTGTCCGCATGTTTGGCGATAATGCTAATTATGCTGGCCTGCAAGGACGGCGATTTCTCGGAGGTAAAAGCGACCAGCTTGGGTACCAGACTCGTATCAGCCTGCTTGACCAGTGTTTCCAGTGCCAGTTCCTGTTCTTTTTCCGACATAGTAGGAATATAGGGGAGAATAATGGCCGGGTCGAACCGGGTTGGAATTTTGACCAGGGAGTACAGGGCTTCCAGCACGACTGTCTTATTTGTATCTGCTAGAAAGCGCACGATTATCGGGCTTACTTCGGGCTGCTCGACGGTACACAAAAAGCGCAGCAGGTTGACCTTGAATTCGGGGTCAGTCAATTTTTCGGGCTGGAAACGCAACATTGACAGGTCTATGTCTACGGTACTGTCGCCAACCAATGCGAGTAGATTGAGGGCAAAAGAAGAATTCATTTTGACCGCATTGTTGATCACGTCTTCGGGTTTTAACTGCTGCTTCTGGAACCCCAGAACTTCGATAATATCGGCGGCAGAAGCGCCGGGGCGATGCAATTGGGCGAATAATTTATCGGCATCGATATTCGCACCTTCCGATAAAAGTTCGGCAGTTGTAACGCGGATTATGGTTTCTTCGTCAGCCAGTTTTTCCAGGAAAAACTCTTCGGAAAAGTCTTTGCTGTTGTCGCGATAAATTTCCTTTAGTGCGGAAAAATGAGGTTCATCTGCACCGATCAGCGCTTCCAGGATTAAATTCAGGTTGTCCGCAGCCGATTCATTTATTTTTTCAAGCAATGAAAGTCCTTTAGGGCTGATAAGGTCCGAATTGTCCAGAAACTGCTTTAACGAGCGCTTAAATAATATTGTATTGAGCCTGGCCATTGATGAACTCGTCTGTTGCGGTTATTGATTACTGCAATGCAAATCGCAGGTACTTGAATTTGCGCATATTATTATAAACCGGTATGAGCAAATTACCTGAGTATTAATGGCTAGCGGGGTAACCGTCACACAATAATTCACTCCAGCCTGGCGATTTTTAAAAAATAAAAAGACTGGCGTTAATTTAGCCGAGGGTGCCAGCCGCCAAAAAACATCACCGCCTGCCTTCGCGCTTTGTCGCTTTGGCAACGAGTTGCTCACGCCAGGCCGTTAGAGCGCCGGCTCCGGCTATCAATGCCATACCGAGCAGCGCCTGACTGGGCGGCCATTGGTCAAAAATCAATTTGCTCCAGATTGCGGCAAAAATCAGATAGGTGAAATCTATCGGTGCCAGCCAGCTGGCATCGGCGGTTTGATAGGCCCGGCTGAGGCACAGATTGCCGGTGAGGTTCAATAGCGAGGCCAGCATCGCAAAGGCAAAAACAATAACCGTCAGTTCAGGCCAGCCAATGGCAACAAAAGGCATTGCAAGGGTCAATTCAGATGAAAGCGGGAAGTAGGATAAAATCACTATTCCGGCGATGCCCGACAGGATGAACCCCACTGCCGCGGCGAAGGCAAGGGCAAGCGGACTTTCGTGGCGGCAGGCCCGTCGTATTGTGAGTATGTTGGCAGCATAAAAAAACCCCGCGATTACGGGTAAAAGCTGAACTCTACTGAAGTCCTGGTTCCAGGGGTCGAGCACCAGGGCGGCACCAATCGCGCCAACAAACAGAGCAGCAATTCTCCAGCGCCCGACGACTTCGCCCAGAACCGGCGCTGCCAATAGCGAGACAAACATCGGATAGGTATAAAGCCCGGCGGCCATTTGCGCCACCGACAAATAGGGGGCCCCGGCGAAAAAAAAGAACATGCAAAGCATCAGAAATAGTGCGCGCAGATAAACCGGGCGCCAGTTTTTCGGAAAAATAATGCCGATTCCACCGCTGCTTAAGGCGAGAATGATGATTAAGCTGAGGTTTCCGCTGGAGCGCAGGGTCTGGAATTGCCAGAACGAGGTTTGATCTGACATCAGCTTGACCAGTGAGTCCTGGAAGGCAAGCACGAAGACAGCGGTGAGCACCAGTCCGAGCGCGGCGAAGGGGCGGTCGGTTTCGGTATGCCCGAACAGTGTTAGTATTCTTTTCAATTGACTCAATAGTGACAGTTTTTTAAGGCATGCAGTGTAACCCCGAATTCACATGGATCAAATGATCTGTCCCTGTTCGTCCGGACAGCAATATCGATTGTGCTGTGCGCGTTACCTCGAACAGGGCAGCATTGCCGAAGATGCGGAGCATCTTATGCGTTCCCGATATTGTGCTTATGTTTTCGGTCAAGTTGACTATCTACAGGCCACCTGGCAAGCCGGGTTTCGCCCGTCTTCAATTCAGATCGACCAGCGCATTAAATGGATTGGTTTGCAGATAATTAAGTTTGCGCCGGGCGCAGAGCAGGCCACCGTCGAATTCGAAGCAAAAATGCTGGTGGGTAACCGCGTTGAAGTGATGCACGAATGCAGTTCTTTTGTGAAGGAACAGGGCCGATGGTTCTATACCGATGGTGTCATGCTGGTGCCATTGTCGCGACCCTGGTCGCCGCAGAGTAATCAGGCCTGCCCCTGTGCTAGCGGCAAAAAATTTAAACGTTGCTGTCGGCTGAGTTAGCTTATACCGGGGCATTTTCCAGGCAGTTGTCTTCGAGTGTCGTAACCGGGGTCAGGTTGCGATGGTGCTTATACTCCGGCCGTTTGCAGTTTCCATAGGCATTCGATATTGGGTTGACGATTAAGGAGAAAATTGAGCGATCCCATGGCGACATATTGCCGGGTGAACCATGAACCAGCGTGTCAAAAAATATCATCGCAGTACCTTTTGTGCCAGTGGCCGAAACGATTCCCCGGTCAGGGTTAATGATTCTGGCATTGCTGATCATTTCGCTAACCACGTCATCGTTGACTACCCACAGCGGGTAGGAAGTCGAAGCCAGGTCATGATAGCTGCGATGGGCGCCAAAACGATGTGACCCAGGAATGAAATAAAGCGGGCCGTTAAATTCATTCACATCATCGAGAAAAATATGCAGATTGAGTGCCAGCGGTAATGCCACACCATCATCGGAATGGTGCGTGGCAAAATCATAGTGCCATTGCCAGGCTTCGCCGGTAAATGAGGCCTTCAGGTTTACCTTGACCTGCTGAATATAAAAAGGCTGGTCGAGAATTTGGCGGGCGGGTTCGAGCAGGCGCGGATGGCGAACGAGCCGGGCAAAAAGTTCGTCGCGCAGATGCAGTCCCATGGCGGTGCGCACCTTACCCGATTGTTTCTCGATGATATTGGCTTCATGGGGTTCGTCGAGCAGCGCGCCTAAGCGGGAATGCAAACGGTCTATTTCGGCAACACTGAAAAGTGATGGCAACATCAGGAAGCCATCGCGCTTAAGCTCGCTCATTTGTTGATCGGTCAGCATCATGTCGATCTTCCTTCGGGTGATGGTATGCTTCGAATAGTAGGGTTTATTGGGAATTTGGTCACCAATAAATTACTCTTGCGGGTCAAACCCAACGGAAATTGCGCAAACATCAGCCCTGTTATGTTGAAATCCCAAATACATTCTCGTTCTGAAATACGCATCGATGACCTGCGATTATCGCAGGGCGAGCTGCCGATGCCATACGATATCGTCCATAGTGAAGGTTTATGAGTTGGAGTATTCAATGCCCAGCGCGGAGTTTTTGTGATTAAACTGATCGTGATAATGCTGCTGGGTTTTGCCGGGTTGTACTGGTGGCATAGCGGCGATTTTAAGGGCCGGGCGAGGAATCTGGCGACCGCGCATTGTAACGACCTGGATTTGCAGCTGCTGGATCAATCCGTGGTCATCTCGGGGCTTTGGCCGAAAATCGATCAATTTGGAAAGTGGCAACTGCGCAGGCGCTATCAGTTTGAATTTACTTCGACAGGCCGTCAGCGCTACCGCGGGGAAATGTCTTTGCTCGGCATGTCGCTCGATTCGATCGAGCTCGAGGCCTATGCTATCGATTAACGAGGTTGTCGGCGGCCTCTGCCTGGTGCAGGCGTTTCAAAGCGTGAACTTCGGCGCGCGCTCTCCATCCGTACTCGACATCGCTTAAGGCCGGTGACCAGAAAAGTCGGCCCGAGTACCGCCAGGGGTCGAGAACGATGCCCTGTTCGAATGTTGCACCCAGCGAGCTGACGATAACCGTGCTGTGCTCCAGTCGAAACGGGTTTTCGTAGTTGGCAATCGCCCAGTGCAGGTCGAGGCTGGTGAAGCGCTCCAGTTCCAGCCGGGTTTTCAGGTCGGCGGTCCAGTCGATGCACAGGCCGCGGTCCTTTACCCCGAGATTGACCATTAAATTGTGAAACAAGGCGGAACCAGACACTTGATACTGGTTGGCCAGTTCGCGCGAGTATTCGATCGCGATGCGGGCCGCTCGCTGCGCTTCATCGGTATCGATGGAAGGGTGCAATGCCGAGATCGAGCGGCCAAGATCGCCAATGCGTTGCTGCTCGGCATCCGGCGGTAAGGTTAAGCCGATGCCAGGCGTTGCACAGGCGTTCAATAGCAAAACTATCAATAGGGTGGCAAGGTTTCGGATAAGTGGACAGGGCATGCGGAAATTATAGCAATCGATTGCGATTAATCATCCAATTACCCGGTACGGCGGACAAAAAAATCGGATTCCACCCCTGCTACCGTGGTATTTTCCGAAAATGGAAAACTAAATGTGCAGCCCGCGGTATTTTCCGGCCCCGGCAGAGCGCTCGATGCCCTGAGTAATTCGAAGCAAGACAGTGCCGGCACTCATTTTTCGTAATAGCATGAGCCATGCGCTTGAGCGCTTTAAATTTAGCAGGTGACAAGAATATGCCCGGTTTACTCGAACGACTCAACAATAAAGAGATCATTCTGCTCGATGGCGGGGTCAGCACCGAAATTCGACGGCGCGGGGTCGCGCTGGACGCCAATGTCTGGAGCGGCTTGACCACCAAGACCCACCCCGACGAGGTTCGCCAGGTGCACGAAGACTATATCGAAGCCGGCGCTCAGATTATCACCGCGAATACCTTTGCCACCGCACGGCATGTTCTGGAAAGCATCAATCTGGGTCAGGAATCAAAGCTGATCAATTTCAAGTCGGTGCAACTGGCGAAAGAGGCCCGCGACAACTGTGGCGCTGATGATGTGTTAATCGCCGGTTCAATGTCGAGCATGCCGCCCTTAACCAGTCACCGCGAAGTTGCCCTCGATGGAAACATTGAATCCAGTTACGAGGAACTGGCGGAAAGCCTGCTAAAGGCGGGTGCGGATTTGATTATTGTCGAAATGATGCGTGATATTGACAATGCCTCGGTAGTGATCAAGGCGGCGGTTGCAACCGGACTGCCGGTACTCATCGGTTACAGCACGATGATGGCGGAAAACGGAGTCGACGTGCGCGGCTTGCGCTGGAAGAACAAAGACGATACCACTACCGCGCTCGATTTTTCGCATATGCTCGATACCTTGCGACCCCTCGGTGGGGACGCCGCCGGTATTATGCACAGCAAAATTGGCGATACCGGTACTGCGCTCGAAGTGCTTGGCCGGCACTGGTCAGGGCCGAAGCTTGCCTATGCGGAAACTGGAAAATTGATTCTGCCCGACTGGCGCTACGAAGAAGTCAGTTCTCCGCATGAATACGCCGATGAAATTGCACGCTGGATCGATGACCACGGCGTGCAAATTGTCGGTGGTTGTTGTGGAACCGGCCCCGAGCATATTCGTGCGCTCAAGCAATTGATCGATAGTCGGCGCACTTAAATTCCAGTCAAAATTCCTGCAAAGCCGCATCGATAGCGTTAACGGCAATATCGACCTGCTTTATCCCGAATGGTAAGGGCGGGCGCAGTTTCAAAATCTGCCCGTAGCGACCCGAATGGCCAGTGATAACCCCCTGCTTGACGATAAGGCTGCCGAGGCGTCGCATTTGCGCCTCGGAAAACGGTTTTTTACTGTCGGCATTGTCGATCATGTCGAGCCCCCAATACAGGCCACTGCCCTGGACATCACCGATGGCCTCGTGCCTGGCCGCCAGCTCGCGTAATTTCGATTCGAAATAGACCCCGGTGTCGCGGGCATTTTCCAGCAACTTTTCATTGTCGATAACTTCAAGCACCGCTTTGCCCACAGCGGTAGAAACCGGATTACCGCCGAAGGTATTGAAATAGTGGTATTTCTTCGAGTATTGGGTGGCGATATCGCGAGTTGTCGCCATCAAAGCGATCGGATGACCGCCGCCCATCGGTTTCCCGCAGGTAACGATGTCGGGTTTAAAGTCATAGTTTTCACAACCCCACGAATTCTGCCCGGTGCGACAATAACCGGATTGAACTTCGTCGGAAATGATCAGGCCGCCACGTCGGCGAACTTGGTCGCAAAGACCGCGAACATAGTCCCCCGGGGCAATCAACGGTCCGTTCGAATCCCAGACGCTATCGATTAACAGCGCGCCTATTTTTTCGCCCCGTTTTTCCAGCGCATCCATTTGCTCGACCGCGAGCGCGAGGTATTTGGCTCCGGCATTGGCATCGTCACGGGTAAAGGGTCCGCGATACAGATTCGGCGGCTCGATCACACAAAGCCAGTCGGGTCGATCCTGCGCCGGATAGCTATCGATGGAAAGCGTTCGCACCAGTTCAGAGTTACCGTGATAAGACGCTTCGGTGACAACCACCCCGCGGTTACCGGTAATATGACCTGCGAACTGAATGGCGAGGTCATTGGCTTCGGTTCCGGTGCAGACAAACAGACAGACATCAATATCGGTGGGGAGTTTTTCAGTGAGCATTTCGCTGAGTTCGACAATATTCTGGTGCAGGTAACGGGTATGCGTATTCAGCGTCGAAGCCTGCCGGGTCAGCGCCTCGACGACATGCGGGTGGCAATGACCTACCGAAACCACATTGTTATAAGCATCGAGGTATTCGCGACCGTCGGCATCCCACAGTGTCAGTCCCTGCCCACGAACCAGGTGCAGCGGAGTTTCGTAAAAGTTGCGATAGGTGGGTCCGAGTACGGACTGGCGCCGCTCAATTAACGTTGCTTGGGTCACGATGTCTACTTATAACTTGCAATGGTCAAATATCGCATCGCGAAAAGATTCGCCACCGATACTCATCAGGTTCTGCAATGCCTTCATTAATTCGGGACGCGAGTCGCAGACATACTCCGAAGCCGAGGCATTGTGGGCAATTCTAAAATCAAATAGCAATACGGTTAATACTTCCCTGGCCAGCATTACCTCAAAGAGCAGGTCGATTTCCTGTTTCAGTAACGGATATTGGTCATGGTAGCCTGTGACGACATGCGCAACGGAGATTTCCGGGTTCGGCCTATCTTCGGCAAATCCGAGGCTGACAATGGCCAGATCGCTGACCACCGCAGTGTTGATGATATCGCCGAAATCGATAAGCCCGGCGATCGTTTCCGATTCAGGGGAGTCGACCAGCAGGTTGTGCTGGTGGGCATCGTGGTGTACCACCTGTCGACGCAAGCTGGCGAGGGAGGGCAAAGTCTGCGCGCAGATACGGGGCCGCAGCGCCGATTCTAACGAACGCAGGTCATCAGCAGCACAGTCCCACAGCTCATCGTTTGCGAGCAGCTTATTGTTCAAGTCCCAGGCCATGAAGTATTCGGCGTTCGGGTGATTGAAATTGAGCATCAAGCTGGAGATTTTTCCCATAAATTCGCCCGCGCTCTGCGCAAGTCGGGTCGATCCAAAACGGGCTACGGTTACGGGTAAACCTTCAACATAGCTTAATACGCGGAAATGATTACTCTTCTCCCCGATGGCGCACCAGGGGTGACCCTTTAACGTTGGCAGCGGGCGTGGCACGGGTAAATGTGGCGCTGACTGCTGAATATGAATGAGCGCTTTGTGCTGAAAATCGACGACCTCGGCTGCTTCCATTGCATTCGATATCTTCACCACGAAAGCGTCGCCATTGGCGCGGGTCAGGCGAAGGTTCTGGTCACGTTCACCTTCCAGCGGAACGAGTTCCCCGGACAAATCATACTCACGCTCGAGTATTTCCCGGATCGAACGGTTTGAATATCGGGTCGGTGCAAAACCGAGTTCGGGTAAAATGGAAATTAGCTAACTCCGCGGTTATTCAGAATCCTTCTGACTCGTTGATTAATTCGGCAGCATCGGGAATGCCAAAGTTAATGCTTATAGCATTGCAGGCAATATATTGAAAACCAGTAGGGCTAATTTTCACTGTCAGTGGCCGCTACCGGCGATGCAGATCTAATCACAGCGACCATCAGAATTCCGGGGGTCAGCACCGCCAGACTCAACCAGCCGAAGGCACCTGGAAACTCATCGAGTAAAAACATACTCAGTATCGTACCCAGCGCCGGCACCCCGGCCATAAAGGCTGCGGTTGCTGCCGAACCGACGTTGCGTACCGCGTAGGCAACCAGTAAAAGCCCCACCAGGTTTGGTATCAAACCCTGATAAAGCGCCTGTACCAATAGCTGCTCCTGCGACGCCCCGGTAATACCGGAAGGGAGTAGTAAAAACCAGATAGGAACAAAAATAACCGCGTTGATCACCGAACTGCAAAGTAATATCTGGGTGGTGGTAATTGCCCAGATGCGGCTCATTACCAGGTAAGCTGAGAAAAATATAGCGCCGGCAATAAAGGATAAATCCCCCAGCCAACTGTCGCTGAGCGATAGCTGGGACGCATCGGCCACCGCCAGGGCGGCACCACAAATAATAAACACCACACCGATTAACTGGAGGGGGGTGGCCTTCTCGGAGCGCCACAGCCAGGCGATAAAAAGCGTTATAGCCGGAAGCACCCCGTTCATAAAAATGCCGCCGTGCGCAGCCGGGGCAAAAACAAAACCGCCGAACACGAACAAAATATAAACCGGGCTCATCAGAAAGCTGAAGGCAACAATTCGTTTGAGCGGCATATTGCGCCAGGGTTTGAAATAGAGCACCACCGGCAAGGCAAAGATTGCGGAAATGCCGTAGCGCATCGCTGCCAGGTCAAAAATGGTCAGCGTCGATTGTGTCCCGTAACGGCTGGCTACCAGCCAGGTCGCCCAGATCAGCATCACCGCGCCGGCAGCGCTGTAGCCTAGCAGCGGGTTTCTACCGATTGTCCCGGGTGTAATTTCCATTTAGACCTTCGTTTCTGCAAGTTCACCGATGCTGTCGGCTTTTCGATCCGGGGTTACCAGTACAAGTCCCAGCATCATCACCACCACCGATGACCAGACCCAGAAGCTATGGACTTCGGCAAAGATCAGAATTCCCCATAACACTCCGGATAGGGTCACTATGTAAGCGCATTGGCTTGCAAACACCGGGCCGGATAGTTTGATCGCATAGAAAAATAATGCATAAGCAATGCCGCTACCCAGTGCAATCCCGGCCAAAGCCATACCGGCGTCGCTGAACAGCCAACTGACCGGTTCAACAACTCCCATCGCTATTGCCAGCGGGAATTGAATCAGACTGGCGATAATATTAGAGCCGCAAAGCAATTCGCGAAGATCGACGTCATTAGGGACACCTCTTGCGATATAAATATTTTCCACCGAGTATAAAACGGCGGAAAGCAGGACTAGTAAAATCCACAGATTGGCATCTTCGCTACTCAGCCCCTGGTCGGGCAGCACCAGTAATAAAATGGCAATCATGCCGAGTACGATGCCGAAAATTCGTTTCATTGCGGCGCGTTCAAAGCGCATGGCCAGCATCATCGCGTAGGTAACCATCGGCACTATAGACACCGTGATCGATAGAATTCCAGCCGACAAATGCGGTGCCGCGTAGAAGTAAAAAAGCGTCGGTAGGATTATCCCGACGGCGGTGACTACCAGGTAATAGCGCAGGTTTTTGAACTTGAAAAATGGGATTCGCGACACTTTACAAACGATTAGATAAAAAATAGCGGTAAGCAGGAACTGCCAGGCGGTGAGGGCGATAGGGTGGGCGCCATCTGCCGTTGCTATCAATGTTAATGAGAAAGTCGCTCCCCAGATCGAACCGGCAATCAGGATCAGTGCATAGGGCAGATAGCGGGAGTTTCGCATTGACGAACCAGGTGTTTTTTATCAGCCGCCGATTATAGGTTTGAATCGGTATCGGTGATACGTGTTTTTATACTGCATCAGTGGTGATCGCAGAAAACGGCCTGTTGAAATATCGGTAGCGACGGCAAATATTGTTCGATTGCGGCAAATAAGCCTTGCAGAATGGGGCAGTTCACGGCACATTCCTCAGTCCCGAAAGCATTGCTAAATGGCAGGTATCCCATGTCTGATCGAAGGTCCAATCATCTTGAATTTTACATCAACGGCGAATGGGTAGATCCAGTCACCCCGGCGACTATAGACGTGATCAATCCGGCCACCGAGCAGCTTTACACGCAAATCAGTGCGGGTAGTCCGGAAGATGTAGATCGCGCGGTGAAGGCTGCACGCACGGCTTTTGAAAGCTATTCGCAATGGAGCGTCGAGCAGCGCCTGGAGTTACTACAGCGAATCCGGGAAGTCTACAAGACCCGCTTCGAAGATCTGGCGCAGGCGGTATCGCAGGAAATGGGTGCGCCGATTGATCTGGCCCGCGGTTCACAAACAAAACTTGGTGCAGGGCATATAAAAAGTGCGATCAAGGCACTGGAGAATTTTAAATTCGAAACCGTCGAAGACGGCATGATTCTGCGCCACGAACCGATCGGTGTCTGTGGCATGATTACCCCCTGGAACTGGCCGCTCAATCAGGTTGCAGTGAAAGTAATGCCGGCGCTTGCCGCCGGTTGCACGATGGTGTTGAAGCCTAGCGAAGAATCACCAGTCGATGCGATGCTATTAGCCGAAATATTGCACGAAGCAGGTGTTCCTGCCGGGGTATTCAATCTGGTGAATGGCTATGGGCCGATCGTTGGCGAAGCCATGTCGACCCATGAAGACATCGATATGATGTCGTTTACCGGGTCGACCCGCGGTGGCATAGCGGTGGCAAAAGCCTCGGCTGATACGGTCAAGCGTGTGGGTCAGGAGCTCGGTGGTAAGTCGGCCAATGTGATTCTCGATGACGCAGATATCGTCAAGGCGGTTACCGACGGAATTAACTACATGATGGGCAATAGCGGTCAATCCTGTAACGCACCGACCCGAATGCTGGTGCCTAATGCAAAAATGGACATTGCCATCGAAGCGGCGCGGGCTGCGGCCGACAGTATCGGTGTTGACGACCCGACCAAAGCAGGTGGGCATATCGGACCGGTGGTGAATAAAACTCAATTCGACAAGATTCAATCTTTAATCCAACAGGGTATCGATGAAGGTGCCGAGCTAGTGACCGGGGGAGTCGGACGTCCCGATCATTTGCCAACGGGGTATTATGTCAAGCCAACCGTTTTTGCCCGGGTTAACAACAACATGGCCATTGCCCGCGAAGAGATTTTCGGCCCGGTAATTGCGATTCTCGGTTACGACGACGAAGAGCAGGCGATCCAGATTGCCAATGATACTGAATTTGGATTGGCCGGTTACGTCAGTTCCGGCGATATCGAACACGCCAAAGCAGTAGCGCGCCGAATTCGAGCGGGCCAGATAGCAATAAACTATGTCGGAGGAAATACCGATACACCCTTTGGCGGTTACAAGCAATCGGGAAATGGCCGTGAAAAGGGTAAATGGGGTCTGACTGAATTTCTCGAGCTCAAGGCGATAACCGGGACTATGGTCGGCTAGCTGCTATGAAAAAGTCATCAATTGAATTCGATTTCAGCGAACAACGGGTACTGATTACCGGGGGTACCTCGGGTATGGGCGAGGCTTCGGCGCTCGGCTTTGCCGCCGCGGGGGCCAGGGTAGTGATTTCCGGGCGAAATCAGGCGCGAGCCGATGACATTATCAACCGCAGTAAATCGCTGCCAGGAAATGTCTGCTTCGTCGCAGGTGATATTACTAGCCCCGGCACTTGCGACAATATCGTTGCCGCGGCGGTCGAGTCTCTGGGAGGCCTGGATATCGTGGTTAACAGTGCGGGGGTTATTTATCACGCGACCGCCGAGGAAACTAGCGATGAGCAATGGCTGCAGACGATGAACGTCAATGTAAACGGCATGTTTTACATTTGTCGCGCGGCGATTCCGCATTTGCGTCAAAGCAAAGGCACGATAATCAATATTGCATCCGACGCCTCGCTTACCGGTAGTCATCATTTAACGGCCTACTGCGCGAGCAAGGGTGCGGTGTTGCAGATGACCCGCGCGATGGCACTCGATTACGCGGCCGAAGGCATTCGTATCGTGCCGATCTGCCCGGGGGATGTGGATACTCCGATGTTGCGCGGCGAGTTTCGCGACCGCGGCCTCAGTGCCGAAGCCGGGTTAAAGGAATCTGCTGCAGGGGTTCCATTAAACCGGGTTTGCAGCGCCGAGGAAGTCGCACAGATGGTGCTCTACGCGAGTAGTGACGCGGCGCGTTTTATCACTGGATACCCATTGGTACTCGATGGCGGTAACCGGGCTTGATCTATCCTCTGAACCATTCATCCCCGGATCTAGCCCGGGGCAGGCTCTGAATTGTCAGAGGACGGAAAAACTAAAACTCTGATTTAATCAGATTTCTCCTAGGCTGCCTTGATCGAGCCCGCTTCGCTTAACTGCCCGATATTCAACAAGGTTTTAGCGCAGGCGTTCGCCGCTTCTTTGCCTTTGACTTTGAAATGATCAAAAAAGAAGTTTTCACGGGCCGCTGTTTCCTCGAAATGATGCGGGGTTAACACCACCGATAACACCGGCACTTCGAGCTCGAGCTGCAACTGCATGAGCGCGTCGAGTACGGTGCTGGCGACGAAGTCGTGACGATAAATACCACCGTCTACGATCAATCCTGCCGCGATAATGATTGCGTAGTCACCGGTTTTTGCGAGTAACTTGGTTTGCAAAGGAATTTCCAGGCTGCCGGGGACGACAAAAAAATCGATCTGACCTTTTGCTATTCCGAGCTGCTCACACTGCTCGCAAAATGCCAGCCGTGCCTGGTCGACAATCTCGCTATGCCAATCGGCCTGGATGTAGGCAATACGTTTGCCATGATTTAACGCGCTAAATGGCGCCTTCGAGTTTTCACTGATACTGGTCTGGGTCTGATCCATGGTAATGCCTCTGGTCAAAAATACCGGGATCAGGGCGACGGGCATAAACAAGGCACGGCAGCGCTTTGCATTCAACCCATTCTCTTCCGTCCGGACTATTACCGTCGGCTTCGGATTCTCACCGAACCTGCTGACCCTCTGGTCGGGAGACCAAAGGCGCTCGCGGGCTTATTTAAACATCGGGTTTTTAATCACTAAATCCGATCTTTAAAATTACCGCCGGTGGGGAGTTGCACCCCGCCCCGAGAATGTTGCTGTTCCAGATAGTTCCGGATCAACGCGGGCAATTATAGTAAAAATTGGCGTTGAATCAAGGCAATCCACATTGTTGTTTTGACTTTTAGCTTACCGCCTGCCCGAGCAGCTGCATCACTTGATGCCAGTTTTTTTCGGCCTGTGGCCCGAGTTGTCGAAAAATTTCATCAAATTGCTGCCGTTGCAGTTCGCTTAACTCAAATTCGAGTCGCGCCCCTCGAGTGGAAAGCCTGAGACGCTTTATGCGCCGGTCCTTGCTGTCGGTGGTTTGTATTACGTATTTGCTATTGATCAGTTGTTTCAACGGACGATGCATATACTGTTTGCTGATGTCGAGAATTTGCAGCAGCTCGCTGATACTGCAATTTGAGTTACGCCCGATAAAATAAAGCAGTCGGTGATGAATTCTCGACAGTCCCAGATCGTTGAGACGCTGATCGGGCTTGTAAACCATCGCCCGAAAACCGAAATGCATCGCTTCGAGTGCCTGGTTTAACTGTTGTTCGCGAGTGGGCATAGTTAGCTCATAGGTCAATAGAGTTGACATTATACGGGTTGGCGATTTATATTTATAGGTCATTAGTATTGACCTAAATAAATCGATGAATAAAAAAGCCCTTTGCTGGATAAATAATTCTATTGTGCCCGCCGACCAGGCCTGCGTTTCGGTGTTCGACCATGGGTTGCTCTACGGTGACGGGGTATTCGAAGGCATTCGTTTCTACCGGGGTAAAGCTTTCATGCTCGAAACGCATCTGCAGCGACTTCTCGAGTCGGCCGACGCGATAGACTTGACACTGCCTTTTACCCTACCCGAAATCGAACAGGCAATTGTCGATCTGATCGAACAGTTCGACGGTGACAAGGGCTATTTGCGTCTGGTGGTTACCCGCGGCGTGGGGAATCTTGGCATTGATCCGCGCAAATGCCCACAAGCGACGATGTTTATCATCGCCGATCAATTATCGGTTATGCATCAGCCAAACCTGGACGATGGCATTCGACTGCACATCGCCAAAACCCGGCAAATTCCAGCGCAGTGTCTCGATCCGAAAATTAAAAGCCTTAATTATCTGAACAATATTCTGGCGCGAATCGAGGCGAATGCAGCGGGCATGGACGAGGCACTGCTTTTGAATACCGAAGGTTTTGTCAGCGAAGGCAGCGTCGACAATATTTTTATGGTCAAGGACGGCTGTCTTTATACCCCTCCGGTCAGCGATGGCTTACTCGTCGGGGTGACTCGCGGGATTATTCTGGAAATTGCCCGACAATCGGGTATTGAATGCTTTCAGCGTAGTTTGACCGTCGACGATCTGCTCGCCGCCAATGAGTGTTTTTTAACCGGTACCGGAGCTGAATTGATTCGTGTCGGACAAATCGGTGAACAGGTTTTGCCCAAATTACTACAACCCCGGCAACAATCCTTACTGCCTTCCTTCATGTGCGAGTTTCGTCTGACTATCGATCGCTATTGTCAGGCCTGACGATAGCCGCGATAAGTTTCACGCAACCAGGTCAGGCTGGGCCGAGTTTCCCAGTCCTTCACCTGCAGTGCCATTTTTGGCGGTAAGCGCAGACTGTTGTAAACCGGATGCTCGGGTGGCAGCAGTATGGGTGACAACAAGCTGGCTACCGCGATATCAACCCGCGAGAATCGGTTACCGACAAAAAATTTGCGCCCGTCGGCGAGTAATGAATCGAGCCAGTCGAGTTCGGTAGCCAGTATGGCCATCGATTCTATGCCCTGCGCGGGCCCCAGATCCATATGGCGAATCATGCCACGGCATATTTTTCCCCAGGCCAGATAAATTTTCAACCGATCGATCAGCGATAGCTGACTGGTAAATATGGATTTAATCATCTGTGGTTGGTCGATAATCGCCTCGGAATAAAAGTATCGGCGCAGTTGGACCCCGGCAATTTTATTAACCCGGGCTTCAATTTCTTTAGTAAGGCTCTGATCGGCATCGGGTTGCAGTTGTTTACCCTTATCGCTTGCCTGGCTGACAACCCAATCGACAATCGCGGTTGATCCTTGAATGAGTTGAGTTCCTGCCTGCAGCACTGGAACCGACGATCGCTCGGTGCCGAGTTTTTTCAGCATCGCAATATGCGGGCCGGGCGGCAGAAACTTGATTCGATAGTCCAGTCCGGCGTAGTCGAGCGCCCATCGAGCCTTTTCACAATAATGGGAAATGCTGAAAATATAGAGAGTAGGGGGCTCTAATTCGGTCATTCGAGCCGTTGCGTTCAAACCGCGGTAATCGCCGATTCGGTATTCGTGGCGCCGTCGTAAATCACTTCGTTATGCAAACTCAGCATGCGATGGTGAAAAGCCAGTCCCGCCTGATCGAACTCGGCTTCGGGCGAGGGGACCGGTTCAAAGTTCAGGTATTCGTCGACGCCACGTACGAGCATGCCGAAATCAATTTCGCTGAGCGATTGTTTGACGTCGGTCGCAACGTAATTAATCACCATGCCCAGCCGCGGCTGGTCGGTTTGATTGGGACCCGAACAATGCAACAGGTGCCCGTGATGCAGTGATGCCTGGCCGGGTTGTAATTCAACATCGACCGCCTTGTTCTCATCGATATCGACGTCGGCGTATTGCCCACGGGTGAGAATATTGCCTTGGTCGAATTGATCCCGGTGATCGAGTTGCCCGAGGCGTTGCGATTCGGGGATGAAACGCATTGCGCCGTTTTCCCGATTGACCGGGCCGAGCGCGAGCCACACCGCCACTTCGCGGTCATTATTCAAGCCCCAGTAGGTCAAGTCCTGATGCCAGGAGACAAAATTGTTTGATTGCGCGGGTTTGAGAAAAACCGAAGTACCCCAGACCAGCAGATTAGGACCGATAATCGATTCGACCGCGTCGAGAATAATCGGGCTGCGAATGAGGTCACTGATAAACGGGCAGGTGACGTGGAGCTGGTTGATCTGCCCGCGGTTACCGAGCTTTATCGCGATATCGCTGTTGGCAATAGCCGCAATACGGTCACCCAGTTGCAGGGCTTCGGTTTCGGGCATAACCGTCAATGGAAAGTAATAACCTTGTTGCTGGTAGCGTTGCGTGATGCTCTGTTCGGACATGTTCAGCTCCCGGGTAATCTAATCGATACTGGCTGGCGAATAGTGCCTGCGCAAATAGCAGTTATCAATGAAAATCAATGTGGCGGTTAACCCGTTGCAAACAGATGTTTATGCAGAAATCGACACGGTGCGGCAAATTCCGCCGCCGCCGCTGTGCCATCAAATCGGGCGCGTAAGTAGCCGTGTACCATGCCATTGGCTACGCGCAACTGGCTTACCACCCCGGCCTGTTCCAGTAAGCGTGCATAAGTCCGTCCATCGTCGGCGAGCGGGTCAATTTCGGCGATGTGAATATGCGCCGGAGGTAAGCCGGCGTGGTTTTGCGCTTTGATCGGCACGGCGTAGCCATTGTCGGTCGGTTTATGTAGGCCCAGATACTGCTCCCAGTAATAAGTCATATCAGCGGTGGTCAGGCCGGGGCCTTCGGCATACCGGGTATAACTTTCGGCAACGAATTCATCGTTTAGACAGGGATAGTTGAGCGCCTGCGCCTTGATCGCCGGGCCGCCGCGGTCACGGCTCATCAAACACAGTGCGGCGGCTATATTGGCGCCGGCACTATCACCACATACGGCGATGCGTTGCGCGTCGAGGTCAAATCGCCCTGCTTGTTCGGCGAGGTAACACAAAGCATTAAAGGCGTCGTCGCTGGCCGCAGGAAACGGGTGTTCGGGGGCGAGCCGATAATCCACGCTGATCACCACCGCACCACTTAGCTCGGCGATGCCCCAGGCAATCGTATCCGAAGTATTTAAATCACCCTTGACGAAGCCGCCGCCATGAAAGTAGAGAATAAAAGGTGATTTCTCAGCGGCCGGATCGGGGCGATAAACCCGGATCGGGACTGCGGGATTGGCATCGTCAATTGCCGGCATAGCGTAATCATTGACCCGCATCGATGCGGGATAGGGGCGTTCGAAGGCCCTACGGTATTCGTCCCAGCCGTCGCGTTGCGACTCGGGGTCGAGGTCGCGGTTGACGCTGAACTTGACCGCCAGCAGTCGCTCCATATCCGGGTGGGTGTTGATGGTTGGGGGCATAGTTTTATTAAAATCGACAATGCTGCATCATAACCGAAGGCATTGAGTTTTGGCAGCTATGCGCTACTATCGAATCCACTTTAAACGGGGTATACGATGAAAATAATGGTAGTAGGTGCTAATGGAGCCGTCGGTAGTACGGCGGTTGAAGCCCTGTCGGTTCGCCACGAAGTGATTAAAGTCGGTCACAGCAGCGGCGATCTGCGCGTTGACCTCGAAGACCCCGATAGTATTCGCGCGATGTACGAGCAGGTCGGTAAGGTCGACGCCGTAGTCTGCGCCATCGGCCACGGTCATTTTGGCGCAGTATACGAAATGACCAGCGAACAATTCATGAAAGGGATTAACCACAAGGTGCTACCACAGGTAAACCTGGTGCTATTGGGCTTCGATTATGTCAACGACGGCGGCTCGTTCACCATTACCAGTGGTGTACTCAATCGCGACCCGATTCCAGGAGGGGCCTGCGCGGCGGCGGCAAATGGGGCGCTCGACGGCTTTGTTGTGGGGGCTGCGGTCGACATGCCACGCGGTATTCGCATCAACTGTGTCAGCCCGGAAGTACTCGAAGTATCGCGCGCCAAATACGACGGATTTTTCCGTGGCCATGTGCACGTGTCGAATGAAGCGGTTGGGCTCGCTTACAGCAAAGCGGTCGAGGGTTGCCTCAACGGTCAGCTGTTTATTGTCGATTAGACTGTGGCGAAAGAGAGTTTTGGTTTCTACGGAAAATTTCCCGGTTAGATACACAATGTTTCTAGATTCCGGACCTATGCAGCTGCGGCCGGAATGACGGTGGTGGGACAGAATGACGGGGTAGGGGCCGAAATAAGTCAGGCTTTGGCAAGTCGACGATCTCCCAACAACCCGTCACCCCGGACCCGCCTCAAGCGCCTACTTTTGTTGATCCGGGGTCTTTCAAAATCTTTGTCGGGTATCTGTTTTAGACTGTTAACTACTGCGCGTCATGTCCTGACCGCAACACATCGGGGACTTAATCATGCCGTGGCCGTCGGGGCATTTTGAAACGGCAACCGAACCGCCATCGTCGGTATCGACCGAACCATGGGCTAGTTCCTTGTCGCAAGTACCGCAAGTCATTGTGCCGATACTCATCCCGCAAACATCACATTTATAAACTGCCATTCTTATTATCCTCGGTTAAAAAATGGATATTAACGGTTAAGCCGGTATTGGACAATTAATCAATCACCCGGCTAACCAGGTCGGGTAAAACGGCGGCGAAGGGGTAAACTGTGCGCAGTATTTGCGATTAATGGATGAGGATATGAGCACAGAGAGAACAGGCTTTATCGGTCTCGGGCAAATGGGCAGTGGTATCGCCTTAAATATGCTTAAAAATACCGGGTCGTTAATGGTTATTGACAGGAATACGCAAGCCGTTGCCAGGCTGGTCGATGTGGGCGCCACCGCATGCCGCGATGTGGCAGACCTTGCGTCGAAATGCGATCTGATTTTCCTCTGCCTGCCCTTTACGCCGGAGGTGCGCGAGGTAATTTTCTCTGACCACGGCATAGTCCCCCATTGCCGCCCCGGGTTAACTATCATCGATACCACCACCCTCGACCGAAACGATGCAGTGTCCATCGGCGGCGAGTTGCAGGAAATCAATATCGATTACTGGGATTGCCCGGTCTCCGGATTGCCGGCGCGGGCGCAGGAAGGAAGCCTGACCGTCATGTTCGGTGGCAGCGATGAAGCCTATGCAAAGCACCAGCTATATCTGCAGAGTTTTTCATCATTTATGGTCCACGCGGGACCACTCGGTTGCGGGCAGGCGATGAAGGCTATCAATAACATTATTTACAATATAAATATCGCGGCCTTGTGCGAAATTTTGCCGCTTGCCGTTGCCAGCGGTCTGGACCCTGACGAATTGGCGCGGGTGGTCACCAGCGCGAGCGCGCGCAGTTTTGCCGCCGAACACTTTGTGCCGAAAATGCGTGCCAGGATATTTGACGGGGATTTTCCGATGCAGGCCGCGCAGAAAGATATTGATAACGTGCAGCGCATGGTCGACGAATTCGGGGTTCATCTACCTTTATTCAATGCAATGACCGAAGATTATCAATCCGCCATCGATGCCGGCGACGGTGGCGATGCGAAATCATCGATGCTGAAGGTTTTCGAGCGCGCTCTGGGAGTGAGTTTCGGTGATCAATAATAAACCTCGTCGATTTCCGGGCAGCATAATAATTTTTGAATTCATTGCTTAAAACCTGATAGTTGGGTTAAGTTTCGACTTCGGCATTTGATCGCTTTCGGTTTTATAGTTTTCAAACACATAGCTAAGGTCTGAATAGTTGAATTCTCAGAAGATAAAAAAGGCACAATTACCACTGGTGGACTTATCGCGTTTTATCCAGGGTACGTTCGATGAACGAAGGGCTATAGCTGCTGAAGCGGTTCATGCCTGCGAGACATCGGGTTTCTTTTACATCAGCGGGCATGGTATCGATGAATCGGTGTTTACGCGGGCGCGTGATGTTGCGCTCGAATTTTTCCGTGGGCCACAGGAGATAAAATCGGAAGTACATATCACCACCGTAAAACATCATCGTGGTTATGTCGGGAATTTTGACGTTTCTCCCGACACCAGCAAAGGCGGCGACATTCGCGAAGCCTATAAGGTCGCTCTGGATCTCGATATTGATGACCCCGACTATGTTGCCGGCATCACCTTATATGGCCCCAATATCTGGCCGCGTGGGATGCCGGATTTTGAAAAAGAAATTTATCATAGCTACGAATGCTTCCAGCAGCTCGCTGCGTCAATTTTTAGCCTGTTTGCGATTGGACTTGAGCTTGAGGATGACTTTTTTAAACCGCTGATCGATAAACCTGCCAGCGTAATGAACGTTAATTACTATCCTGCGTCGGACCCCGAACAGGGTGGTGAGGCCAGCGGCATAGGCGCGCATAGCGATTACGAAGCCTTTGCCATGTTGTGGCAGGATAATGTCGGCGGCCTGGAAATCGAATCGCTCAGCGGCGAATGGCAGGCGGTTACTCCGCTTGAAAATGCACTGGTGATCAACATCGGTGATTTAATGTCGCACTGGACCAACGATCGATTTCGCGCAACCCGCCACCGCGTGATCAACCGCTCGGGCCGGGAACGTGTTTCCTTCGCCTGTTTTGGCAATACTAACTATCATGCGTTAATCGAGTGCATTCCCTCCTGTTGCGATGATAGCAACCCGGCTAGATATCCTCCGGTAAAGTCGGGCGAGTATTTGATGAGCGCAATAAAACGCACCTACGCCTATGCAGATCCTGATTAAACTGCTGCTTTTGCTGGTTCTACCCCTGATTGCGGTATTCCTGTTATTGGACTGGTATGTCGGCAACGAACGTTATGTAACAACTGATAACGCCTATGTAAAGGCCGATATAGTTGCGGTTAGCGCGTCGGTGGACGGTCGCGTAGTCGCTATTTCAGCAACCGAAAATACCCGCGTGGAACAAGGTCAGGAATTATTCCGCCTCGACGACCGGGCGCCAAAAATAGCCGTGCAGCGGGCACGGGCGCATTTAAAATCGGTGAGCAACGACATCGACACTCTGCGCGCCTTACACGCCGAAATTGTCACCGATATAGCCAATGCCAAACAACGCGTCAAGTTTCTTGTGAGCGAACGCAAGCGCGAACAGAATTTGCGCAATCAAGGCCTCGGTACTGCGGCAAAAATAGCTGAAATGGATTTTGCCGTGCTCGAAGCCGAACAGGTGGTAGCCGCCGGCTTGCAACGGGCACAACGGGCACTGGTGGAACTCGGCGGGTCGATCGATCTGCCCTACGATAAACACCCGAGTTACCTCGAAGCCTATGCCGCACTGCAGGATGCCAAATTACTGCTCAATTACAATGTGGTGAGTGCTCCGGCTGCGGGCACGGTGGCGCGGCTGACCTTGCAACCGGGCGAATGGCTGGAAGCGGGCGAACCCGTGTTCAGTATTATCAAGAGCGATCATCTGTGGGTGGAAATGAATTTGAAGGAAACCCAGCTTACCCATATTAAAATCGGCCAGGCGGTCGAATTTGTGGTCGACGCTTATCCCGGGGTCAAATGGCAGGGCAAGGTCGAAAGTATCAGTTCCGCCACCGGCTCCGAATTCATGTTATTGCCGGCACAAAATGCGACCGGGAACTGGGTCAAGGTTGTGCAGCGCCTGCCGGTGCGCGTAGCTATCGAAAGCAAACCGGGGGCTCCGCAGATGCGGGTCGGCATGACCGTCGAAGCTTCGATCGATACCAGGCGCAAAGTCGAACTCTGGCCCTTTCTGAAAGAGGCGGTCGCCGCGACTAGTGGGCTGTGAACGAGACGGCGTCGCCATATCCTGAAACACTAAGTCAACGTATCCTGATTCTCGCCGCGGTGGTTTACCCGGCGGCGCTATTTGTCGGTACGCAAACCATTGCCAACTCGGTGCTGCCACAGATGCGCGGTGATTTTTCCGCCAGCATCGAACAGATATCCTGGGTGGTGACGATTAGCGTAGTTGCCGGTGCAATCGCAATCCCCCCGATCGGCTGGCTGGCGCGACGTTACGGGCGCAAACGTATTTTTATTATCAGTCTGATCGGTTTCAGCGCCGGTTCTTTGATCGCCGGCATGGTCGATTCCCTGGCGGGTCTGGTGCTGGCGCGCTGCATCACCGCCCTGTTCGGGGCACCGACGGTGGCACTTTCGCAAGCAGTGATGATGGATACTTTTCCGCCGAAGGAGCGCGGTGCCGCATTTGCGCTGTGGTCGGTGGGCATACTCTGCGGCTGGATTTTTGCCCCGGCTGCCGGAGCCTATCTGGCCGAGGTGCAAAGCTGGCGGCTGATATTCTTTGCTCTGGTTCCCTTCGGGCTGCTCGGTGCGTTTGCCTGTACCATCATCCCGAAATCGAGCAACACCAAAACGGGTGAATTTGACTGGCCGGGCTTTGTCGCCCTGTCGGTGGCGTTGGGCAGTTTTATCGTAGTGTTAAACCGTGGCGTAGGGCTCGACTGGTTCGATTCGCGCGAAATAGTGATGTGGACGGCGCTGGGTTCGATTTCGCTCTATCTTTTTATTGTGCACAGCTGGTTCAGCAAAAAACAATTAATCCGTTGGAAAGTTTTCCACGATCGCAATTTTGCCGTCGGCTTTATCCTGATTCTGGGTTATGCGCATATGAACCTGGCGCCGTTGGTGATGATTCCGGCGATGTTGAATGACTTGCGTGGGGTCGAAATGTTGACCACCGGGCTGGTGCTGATTCCGCGCGGAATCGCGCAAATGGTCGGAATGCTGTTGCTGTGGATGGTCATAGATCGACTCGATCAGCGCCTGTTTATCGTCCTCGGATTTCTACTTTTCGCCTGGTCATGCTGGTTGATGGCCGGTTTTAATTTATCCGTTAGTCTGGCCGATGTGGTGTGGGCAAATATCGTGCAGGGGCTGGCGCAATCGTTAATTTGGTTGCCGGTAATGAACCTGACCTATATGAGCCTGCAGGCGGAGTTTCGTACCGATGCCACCTCACTGGTGTCACTGGTTTACAGCACTTCGGCCAGCGCCGGGGTCGCTGTCGGTATCGCATTGCTCGCTTACAGCACCCAGGTCAACCATGAAGAATTAATGCAGTTTGTCAGTCCCGGCAATGAATTGTTCAAATACCCCGAATATTCGACTAGCTGGGACTGGACAACGCGATCCGGTTTGCTGGCGCTGGCCGCCGAGGTCAAGCGGCAGGCGTCGATGCTGGCTTATGTGAACGTCTTTTACGCGACTATGATACTAACCTTTCTGCTGACACCGCTGGCTTTGCTGTTGCGTGTGCGGCTGCCGGCCCCCGCCGTTTCAAAACTTACAGCGGAATGTCGCTGATGCCACCGCGAATCTGTCCCGATTCGACCTGGCGCCACAAAACGGCGTGATCGTCACGTAGCGGGCGGTGCGGAGCCGACAGCCAGATCCGCCACAGGCAGCGTTGAAATCCGGCCTCGGGTTTGTCGACAAAGGCGCCGCGCGAATGGTAGATAACGTGATTATTGAGAAACTGAATGTCGCCAACATCCAGTTGCATCGCGAGGTGTAGTTCTTCGGCCAATAGCGCGAGGTTGTCCAGTGCCTGCCATTGCGCTGCGCTCACTGTCGGCGCGCCGGCAACGTGCTCGAGCGCTTCGACGTAGGTGCGCGAAAAGTGGCTGCTGAACTGACCCTGGTGGAGAGTCCATACCGGTAATTCGAACCAGTGATGCTCGCCACCGATTTCCTCACCGATA
>JBLHOA010000011.1:0-31488 GCA_047622345.1 Gammaproteobacteria bacterium
AAAATCATTAACGTTTATGCGAACTCCGAAGTCAACGAAGGGAAAATGTTTTTTAAATTCATTCTGGTGGGAACAAAGTCCAGCGACTATTATCTATTAAACCTGGAGGTCAAAGATTCGGAGTTTAGCAAAGAGGGAACCTATCGCGAGTATGGAGAATCAATTCTAATTAAAGGTGTATAAGCATCGAATTTAATTCGACTGATAAAACAGGTCGCTATGCGCAGGGATTCGGAGCCAGGACGTCCCACGTTTGGCCGTTTGGTACTACTCAATCAACTATTCACAGCAACCCGGCTAATTGGCGTCCTATGGGTAAATTAGTAGAGTGTGTGCCCAGAAAAAGGAGCTGCGTCTAACTAAAGCTCAATAGATCGGATTAAGGCGAAAATATGGGATGGTGAGCTGATAAATGAACGCTTGAAAGGATGTTTTCAATGTATTCTGCCTCCAGTTACCTACCTTGATACAGGTAACTGGGAATATTTTTCTATAACTAAAGAACTTCGAGTATTCCTACGGGGGTATCATGAGCGTCATTTCTATCATTGGCCTGGGAGCCATGGGGTCCGCCATAGCGCGGACGCTTTTGGATAACGGACGTAAAGTTACGGTCTGGAACAGATCACCTGACAAGATGCTGGCGCTGGCAGGCGCGGGTGCTGATACCACTGAAGATATTAGAGAGGCGGTTTTAGCCAGCCCTCCGGTGCTTATCTGTCTTTTGATCTACACAGCGACCAACACGATTTTTACTGCACAGGAGGTATCGGGGGCAGTAGAAGGACGCAACGTCATTCAGCTTGACACCTCGTCACCACAGGAATCTGAAGGCGCAGAAGCGCTCTTCAACGGATTTGGCGCAGGTTATATTGACGGGACGATCATGTGTTGGCCCGGCAATATCGGAACCCCGACCGGGCGAATTGCAGTCGCGGGGGCCGAAGGTGCCTTCGCAGATTGCAAAACAGACCTGGGTATCCTGGCTGGCGATCTTCGCAACATGGGTAGTAATATTCGTGCCGCCGCGACGCTTGAACTTGCGTTTATTTCGCGTCTTTTGGGAATCATTTTCGGCTCGATCCAGGGTGCACTTGCCTGTGAGGCAGAAGGTGTTCCAGTATCTGAATTCACCTCAATCCTGCCACCAGGAGATCGAGCGATACCGCTGACCGAAACCATACATGCTGGGACCTTCGAAACGATTTCCGGTGGCGGTGCCTCGGTTGATGTAGCGGGCGAAGCGATTACCGGGCTATATAACCATGCCGTTTCTGCAGGAATCAACAGCGAACTGCCGGCACTTTGGCTGGATTGGGTCTGACGTGCCCAGGCAGCGGGTTACGGTAGCCAGGAAACGGCAGCGGTTATAAAAGAGCTTCAGAAGGCAGATTAATTGCCCTTTCGATCAATGCGAGTCGCCGCAATACCCGAAGGGACACACACCCTGGTCACCAAGCAGATATGCATGAAGAGCCAAAGAGATGCCTGAAGGAACAACCAACCTGCATAAAACGCTTTTGAATAACCTCGAACTTTAACCACTTTTTACAGCGCAGCAACTTAGTCTGCTAATTGCCAGGAGACGCTATGCAATCTGATCAGAGTAAAAACGATTTCCCCAAAGTGACTTTAACCGCGGCGGATGGTGCGCTAGCCGAACTGTATTTATACGGTGCGCAGGTTACCTCCTGGCGTCCGGCGGATGGTGACGAACGACTATTCTTGAGCGAGCGCGCCGAGTTCAGTGCGGGTAAGGCCATTCGTGGTGGAGTTCCCGTGTGCTTCCCGCAGTTTGCAGGGGTTGGTCCTTTGCTCAAACATGGCTTTGCGCGTCTTAGTATATGGAAGCTGTTGGGCGTCGAACAGATTGGCGATTCGGCGCAGGCCATTTTACAACTGGAAGATTCCGCGGCTACGCGTGCAATCTGGCCACATGCTTTCCGGGCCACCTTGACGGTGACCGTGGCTGGGTCGCTTTTGCGACTGGAATTTAAGGTGCAAAATACCGGGGCCACGCCGTTTACTTTCACCGCTGCCTTGCACAGCTATTTGCAGGTGCATGATATCTCGAAGACCGTGGTGGAGAACCTGGGCAATAGTCGCTATTGGGACGCAGTGACCGGCGACCTGGACAATACCCAGCTCGCCCCGGAACTGCGATTTAACGGTGAAGTAGACCGGGTCTATGGTCAGGTGCCTGTGCCGGTGGTGGTGCACGAACCTGGCCGACGAATGACGGTGCTGGCTACCGGTTTTCCTGATGTGGTTCTGTGGAACCCCGGTGCAAAGAAGTGTGCCGCCCTCAGCGATATAGAACCGGCAGGCTATCGACGCATGCTTTGCGTTGAAGCTGCCGTGATCAATGAACCGCCCGAGCTACAGGCCGGCGAATCCTGGTGCGGGGCCCAGGAGCTAAGAGCATCGTAAATGCACTATTGCCGCATAAAGATGACAATGAACGACACGGATTGAGGCTGCCCTATGGAAAAGAAACCAAAAAAGGCTTATAACCGGCATTGCCAACACAACTGCCCCGCTTCGGTTGACGGCGTTGTTAGAGCATCAAATTCACGGTCGACCAGCGACCATTGCAAAGGATAAAACCAATGACAAGCTATGAACCCTTTCCGCAAGAAGAATTGACTGAAAGACTGGTGGCGGTTCGAGCCCAGATGCTTGAACGTCAACTCGACGCCTTGATCGTGACCATTCCGGAAAACATCTATTATCTTACTGGCCTAGATCACTGGGGATACTTCGCCTGCCATATTTTGATTGTGCCTTTAGACGGAGACCTCGTCATAGCCGCGCGCGCGATGGAAGGGGCAACCGTAGCTAACCAGGTACGCAATGCGCGTTTCCTTGGACACTCAGATACCGAGGATGCAGGAGAATTCTTCGCCGCGGCGATTAAGCGCGAAGGCCTTGGCAGGGCGCGATTGGGTCTCGAAAAAAAGAGTTTGTTCCTGACCGCACATATCGCTGAAAAACTATCCGAAAACCTGCCCGACGTTGAATGGTCGGATACTTCAGCGCTGATCCACCAATTACGTTTGGTGCAGTCGCCACTGGAACAAAGCTACACCCGTCGCGCGGCGGCAGCGGCAGATTTAGGCACGCTTGCCGCAATTGAGGCACTGCGGGCTGGCGCCAGTGACTATGAGGTAGCCGCCGAATGTCATCACGCGATGATTTTAGCGGGTAGTGAGTATCCCGGTTTTGGGCCTTTTATTCGCTCCACCCGCCGCAGGCCCGGTGATGAGCACACCACCTGGCGTGGCGATATTTTTGAGGATGGTGACCCGGTTTTACTTGAAATAGGTGCGGCCTATCGCAAGTACCAGGCGCCGATGGGTCGGCTGGTTTATGTGGGGTCAGCCCCCGCCATGGCAGAAGAAGCAGCTGAATTATCAATTCGAGGAATGCAGGCAATCGCAAACGCGGTTCAACCGGGAGCCACCGTTGGTGAAGTCTATGATGCCTGGCACGGCATTGCCGAAGATGCGGGACTCAATGATTACCACCGTCATCATTGCGGGTACCTTGTGGGTATCGGGTTTCCTCCGAGTTGGACCGGTGGCAGCGCCGTCACTGGAATTCGCCGTGGAGGCGATATGGTTTTGCGCACTGGAATGGCCTTTCACCTGCATTCCTGGTTCACCGAAACTGGGCGGGGAGATTATTTCATTTCGAACACGGCGCTGCTAACGGATAGCGGCTGTGAAATCCTGACCAACCAATCGCCAGAAACGTTACAGGTTCGTTAAGTGACAGGAGAACGCGCTAGACAATGCAACCTGCAGCATCGATTGCTACCAGGGATGCCTCTTACTGACGTGCTTGAAAAAAACATTGCGATAACAATTGACTCGTTTTGCCGTAAAACCATCAAAACCCGTTGTTAAATTTAACGGTGTCATCGCTAGCTTTTAACCTATTAAACCAATAGTTATTCAATTGAAATGCGTACAATGGACGACTTCAAACCCTTTGTGCCATCCAATGACTACAGATATCGAAGGCATTTTACGAATGCATCGGGTTTAGCGTTAACTGGAGTAGCGACGAAGTTTGCGAAATTGACACGGGGTTCGGCGACCGCTTTCTGCTGCTACCGAAAAACCATAACAATTATGCGCACAGCTTGATGCTGCATTTTATGGTTAATTCAGCCGAGGAATGGTTCGACCATTTCACCAGCGTCAAACTGACGGAAAAGTTTGTAGGCACCAAAGTGGCACCGCCCAAATTGATGCCCTGGGGTTTACTGTTCACCCACGTCTGGGACCCTGCCGGTGTGTTGCTGCATTTCGCCGAGGATCCAAATGCTAATAAGAATGACCCGGCGAAATAATGAAAAGTGAAGCCGTCATCAAAGGTGGATGTTTATGCGGCAGCGTTCGTTACGAAATCACCGGCCCACTGTTTAATGCAGATAACTGCCATTGTTCGATGTGCCGGCGCCAGCATGGTGCGGCTTTTGCGGCCTATGCGGATTTCAATGCCGGCGATTTTAAATGGGTCGTCGGGGAAGGGTTGGTCAAAAATTATCAAACCAGCGCCGGTGATGGGTGGTGTTTCTGTCGCGAATGCGGATCGTCTCTAGGCGGAACCGATCAAGGTAATATTACCTCGGTAACCCTGGGTACGGTTGAAGGGGATCCTGGCATTAAGCCGACAACGCATATCTTCGTAGGGTCTAAGGCAGCCTGGGTTGAAATACAGGATGATCTCGCGCAATTTGAAGAGCGGCCGCCCAAGGCATGGAAACCACCGCACAAAACGAGCTGAGGGGCTCGATACAACTTAAATGAAACATCCATGCCCCCACTGCGATGAAGAATGCCTTTCGACCTGGCAGAAATTATTCATTGGCTCGGCGTCTTCAAAACCCTGTAAAAGTTGCGGCAAGGACGTCACCCTTCCCGGTAAATACACATTCCTGATGATCACCGTTTTATTTTTAATACTTATTGTTTTACAGGTATTAGAAGTTGGTCCGGTTTACGTCCTACTTTTTGGGTCGATTACCGCAATGATTTTTGCGTTGATGCAGATTTATCGAGTCCCTTTGTCAAAAAGCAAAATAGACCAAAGATAGTAAGACAACGCGACCACATTGGAATTTAAATCAGGCGCTAACAGCAATGAATAGAGGCCGGGCGCTATAATTGCTATTATTCGCAGTCTTGCCAACGCCCTACTGGAAACCACAAATGACCTCGTCACCGAAAAATCCGCGTAAGTTGATCGAAGGCCGCCCTGCCCTGGTTGTCATCGACATCCAGGCGGAAACCTTCTACGACCGGACCGATGAAGCCATCCCCACTATGCCGAACTACCCCGGGCGGATGCTGAAGGCGCGCCCGTTGATCGACATGGCGCGCGCGAATAATATCCCGGTGATCTTTATTCAGGAAGTTCACCGCCCCGACCTCGTTGATTTTGGGCGCGAGCTCGACGGTAGCGAAGATGTCCACTGCATCGAGACCAACCCCGGCACTGATATCGCCATTGAAGAGATGGGTTTCCTGCCGAACGATTATCTGATCAAAAAACGTCGCTATTCGGCCTTCTTTGGCACCGATTTCGAAATACTGTTGCGCGGTTTAAAAGTCGACACACTATTACTTTGCGGCGGCCTTACCGATGTTTGCGTACACTACACCTTTGTCGATGGACACCAGTCGGATTACTTTTGTCGCGTTATCGAAGACTGCGTTGCCGGGTCCAGCGAGGAAGCCCATGAGGCCTCTTTGCGCGCCATGGAGTATTTGCAGACCGGCGCACGTTGCTCCAGCGACCAGGTAATGCAGGGAATAGAACAGTACGCACCTGCAAGGGCTAAAGCCGGGTAGCGGTAAATTCCACCCGCCATCATCTCTAGTTCCCCAAATACCAGGAATCACACTTGACCCGATACAGTTTTTTGAACGATTACAGCGAAGGATGTCATCCGGCTATTCTAGAGGCCTTGGTCGGCTCGAATCTGGTTCAGCAAAGCGCCTACGGCGACGATCAATATTCGATACTGGCGCGCAAACTGATAGGCCAGCAACTCGGCAAAGAAACGCCTCCAATATTTTTCGTTGCCGGCGGCACACTGGCCAATTTAATTATTGCTACTACCTCGCTTCGATCGCATGAAGCGATTATAGCCGCCAGTTCAGCGCACATTGTGGTTCACGAAACCGGCGCTATCGAAGCGACCGGCCACAAAATAATTTCTGTTCCGTCAGCCGACGGTAAGTTGACCCCCGCTGACATTGAAACATCGCTAGCCGCCAATTCGCACTTTCCGCACATGGCGAAACCCAGGCTGGTCTATATTTCGAATGCCACCGAAGTCGGCACGGTCTATACGAAGGCGCAGTTGCAGGGCCTATCTGCGGTTTGCCGCGCAAATGAACTATTACTGATGATGGACGGGGCGAGACTGGGGGCAGCGCTGACCGCCGAAATCAACGACCTGACCCTGAAAGACATCGCCGAACTCACCGATATTTTCTGGATCGGCGGTACCAAGGCCGGCGCCTTGATCGGCGAGGCGATCGTCATCCCGAACCCGCAACTGGCGTTGGATTTCGCGTTTCACATCAAACAGCGTGGGGCACTGCTGGCCAAAGGCCGATTACTCGGTATACAGTTTGTCGAATTATTTTCAAATAATCTGTTTTTTGATCTGACCCGACATGGCAATTCGATGGCCCAAAAACTATCGACCGCGATTACCGACTGTGGTTATGGTCTGAGCGCGCCGACCGAAAGCAATCAGATTTTCCCGATCCTGCCCGACACTTTGATTGACCGCCTGAAAGAAAGTTACGACTTTTATGTCTGGGGCAAGCGCGATAACAACCATTCGGTAATTCGCCTGGTAACCTGCTGGGCAACCGATGAAAAACAGGTGGCCGCGTTGATTGACGACATTAAAACCCGAAGTACTCAGGCGGCAATTAAATAACTTCGATTTCAGCCTTACTTCGGCTTGTCAGGAACCAGGGGTCTGACTAAAAATGGAGATATTTGATGACACAGGATCACAAAGAAAATACCGAAAACGCAGGTATCCGTGCTACTACGGAATAGGTAAACCTGTGCTAAGGTTGTTTTTATTTAACGTCTGTCTGAAAAATCATGAGCTATACCATCGGACAACTGGCACAAAAAGCAGATATTAATGTCGAAACTATCCGCTATTACGAACGCTGTGGGCTGATCGCAAAACCACAACGCCCCGCACAAGGCTACCGGCAATATAACGAACCCTTTTTCGAACGTTTGCAGTTTATCAAACGGGCAAAGACGCTTGGTTTCAAGTTGGTTGAAATCAAAAATTTACTCAGCCTTGCCGATGCCAGTTGCGCCGACGTTGAATCGCTGGCGCAACAAAAATTAATCCATATTCGCGAACGCATTGGCGATTTAAAACGCCTCGAACAGGTGCTGCACAATCTGGTCGAGCAATGCGGCAATCAAAGCGACCAGCATCATTGCCCGATCATTGAAACCCTACAACAAGACCACTGACTCCGGCCATTGACTCCGTACTAAGGTACGGCCATTACTATGCTGCACTCTTTTCCATTCAGGCATCCGGCCTAATGTCGTTACCTATCCTGCAATCGACCCTCGAATGTCCGCAATGTGGGCATAAAACAATGGAAACTATGCCAACTGATGCCTGCCAGTATTATTACGAATGTTTGAACTGTCATACCTTGCTCAAGCCGAATCCGGGGGATTGCTGCGTCTTTTGTTCATTCGGCACAGTCAAATGCCCACCGATTCAACTGGGATCGGGTTGCTGCGATTGAACTTGTCCGGACTTAAGGCCAGCCTGGCTGATTCGAGCATTGGCGACATCACCAAGCAGGCGAACCGAGAATAGACCGGTTTCTTCGAGCACAGCGGCGTCAATATAGGCCATCGCCAGATTCTGTTGACGGCGAAAACCCCAAGCCGACGAGGTAATGCTACCGACTACCTTGCCATTAACATAAATCGATTCCCCGGGTTGGCAGGTCGCCCTGGTCGAATCGACTTCGAGTAGTACACGACGTCGTTTGAGTCCCTTTTCGAGTTGTGCGAGCAAACCGGCCTTACCCTTAAAGTTCTTATCCATATCGACAAAGCGCTGCAGCCCGGCCTCGATCGGATTGAATTCGGCAGTCAAATAGGACTTCATCGATCCAGCCTTCTCGGGTTAAGTGGTAAAGCGCCGAACAACCACCAATACCACCGCCGATAATGACCACCCGGGCCTATGGTTTCATCGTGAGAGTCTCACTGATCAGGATTGGGTCAATTCAATAAACGAGTCAAATTCAGTCGCGTCGATGTCAACATCATGGTCATCTCCCGGGTAGGCCTTATTCTTAATATCCTCGATGAATTCTCCATAGGCTGCAATGCGTTCGCCCTGCAAACGATCCCGCTCGATCGCAAAATTACGGTAAACCTTTGCATGGCGTGGAATGTGCCCCCGGTTTTCACCGAGCAGGTCGGCTGAAAACAGATAGGTGGCGTCGCAGCCCTGCCCCGAACCCAGCGATATCGTCAAAATAGAAACCCGGCGCGTTATTTCAGCGGCGACTTTGGCCGGAACTACTTCCATTTCCAGCGCGAAGGCCCCGGCCGATTCGAAGGCTTTCGAATCGCGATAAACCTGAACTGCCTGCGACGCTGTGCGCCCTACCGCACGCATTCCGCCTACCCAGGTCGCTTTGGGGGGAACCAGGCCGACGTGGGCAATCACCGGCACCCCTTCGCGCGCGAGTACTTCGACTATCTGTGGACTCATGCCGCAATAAATCGACTCAGCCCCCGCTTCCATCGCCTGCATTGATTCACGCAAGGCTTCTTCGGCCGAGGCATGTTTACCCCAGGCGAGCCCGAATTGAAAATGGCTGTCGGCAACCAGTCGTGGCAAATAGAGTGTTTCCGGGCAAAACCCGGTACCGATCATGTCCATACCTGCCCGGGCTGCAGCCTGTGCCTCTTCTGCGTTGGCTACCTGCACAAAAGCGATCTGGCGGACGCCTTTCAATTCGAGTAAATCTTTAACCGTCAACTTAGCCATTGGCCTGCTCCGCTTTTAACCGTCGTCGTGCAAGAAACTGCTGATGCGACTGCTCGGTACCATCGTGAAAGGAACCAAACCACTTATCCCAGGGAATTTCCAGACCACCGTAGTTACATTCGTAATAACGATGGTGTAGCTGGTGATGGAAGGTGCCCAGTGCCAGTCGCTTTTTACCACCCTGTTCTATCCCCTCAAAACCGGCATGCGTGGTCGCGGCAGTTAGAGTGAAATATTGCAGGTGATAGATAATCAATGCCGGGTTAGCGGGTATCAGCCAATGAATCATCACCGAGCCCAGAAAAAGAACATGTTCGACCGGATGCATGGATAACCCGGACCAGGGCCCGACATTAGTATTGCGGTGATGCAGCGAATGGAAACGTCGATACAGCATCGGAATATGAAGCAAACGGTGAATCAGATAGAAATAAAATGTTTCCCAGATAGGAATAAAGAAGAACAGCGCCACCAGCCAGGGCCAGTTTTCCGACCAGGCCAGATTGGGCACCATCCCGTTGGCCATGCCCCACATCATAAATGCTTCGTAGGCACTCCAGATCGGCACCCCACTAGCACAGGTCCAGAAGATATTGTCATACACCTGATTATTGAAGGTGAAGACCCGATTTTTTTTCAATAATGGCCGTGCATCGTATTGTCGACGGGTGCCCTGGGCACGAAATACATACAGGTAAAGGTGCAGGCAACCCGCCACTAACACCATCAAGATCATATTGCGCAGCAGGATTTCGCTAAACCAGCCAAATTCGAAATTGACGCAGCGCGACAGTTCGGGGTGAAAGAAAAACCAGCTCAGAAACGCCAGAGCGACGAGGATGAGCTTTTCCGATAGTGGAAACCAGGAGCCGACATACCAGCGAATAAGCGCGCCTAACTTGAACGGACGTTGAAACAGTGGTGACACGCGGATGGGTAGTTCAGGATGATAATCCCAGCGTTTTTTGACCTTGCGAACGGCTTCGCCATTGTCGGCTGAACTGCTGCTTTCGCTCATTTCGCTCCCCACTGCATGATTTAATTATACTAATAGATGCTGAGCAATTATTCGCAATTAAAACATAAGTACAAACGAAATTATTTACACTATCTATCAATTAATTTAATGTATCGTCATGTTCGATCATCTCCCATCGCTGAAGGCACTGCGCGCTTTCGAGTCGGTTGCCAGGCACATGAGCTTTACCGCGGCTGCGATCGAATTATCGGTCACGCAGGGGGCAATCAGTTATCAAATCCGTCAACTCGAGTCGCGCCTGGGCTTTGCGCTGTTTCTGCGCCAGGTACGCCGAATTGCATTAACTTTACACGGTGAAAGGTTATACCGCACTTGTCATCGTATTTTTACCGAACTCGACGATGACATTCGCGCACTGGCGCCCCAACCGGCACCGATGTTGCTCACTATTGCGGTGAGTACCTTTTTTGCCGCGCGTTGGCTGTCACCGAGGCTGGGTAAATTCCTTACTCGCAACCCCGACATTACCTTGCGCTTGCAACATTCGGTAAACGACCCCGATTTCAGTCTGGATGAAGTCGACCTGGCCATTCGCTGGGGTAGTGGTGAATGGGCCGATCTCAACCACGAATTACTGTTTCCGTTGCCCTGCTATCCTTTGTCTTCACCGGTACTGGTCAACACCACCTACCCGTTAATGGAAGCCGAAGTATTTTACCAGCAGACCCTGCTACGCGATCAAGAAGGAACCGATCGCTGGGCGCAATGGCTGGACAAGGCTGGATTCGATGCGCGCAGGCACAAATCGAATAGCGTTATTGTCGACCCCAATGTGCGCATTCAGTCGGCGGTCGATGGCCTCGGGCTGCTGCTCGGGAATGACCTGGTGGAAAAGGAACAAAACGAGGGTAGCCTGGTGAAACCCTTCGACGTTGCGCTGGAAGACACCGGGTTTTATCTCATCCACCGGCAGCAGAACTCGCCACAGCCCGCACTTGAAATCTTTCTTGCCTGGTTAAGAACCGAAGCCGCCACGCTATAACCCCCCCCCTTTTACTGCCGGGTAAAAATAGTATTTGACCGCGCCAACTCGAATACGCTAGGTTCGCCGGACTGTTTCATAACAGAAGACTTGGCAAGGCGATGAAGAAATCCGAAATATCACAAACTGAGCTGGACCAGATCCGCCGCGGTTACCATAGCGACCCCGGCAGCTCGTTTTCGCTAAATGCGAATGCCTATACCGAACAACGCTGGTGCGATGTCGATCTGGATTCGATTATCTGTCGCAGTTGGCAATGGGTATGCCATCGAGAAAAGCTGCTGGAGCCAGGGCAATATGTCGCCGTTGAAGTGGCTGGGCGACCGATTCTGCTGATTCGCGACAAACTCAATAACCTGCACGGTTTCTACAATGTGTGCAAACACCGCGCGATGCAGCTCTTTTCGGGTGAAGGCAAGACCAGTCGGATCATGTGCCCCTATCACGCCTGGACTTACGACCTCAGCGGTCAACTGCTGCGCGCACCGGACACCGAACATTTGCATGATTTTAATACCGCAGACATTTCCCTCGACCAGGTCCAGGTCGAGGAATTTTGCGGGTTTATCTACGTCAATCTGGATCCCGCCGCTGATTCACTGGCGGCGAAAAGTGGTGATCTCGCCGCCGAAATCAAGCAATGGGCGCCCGATGTCAACGAACTGACTTTTGCCAAACGCCTGAACTACGACATCCAGTCCAACTGGAAAAACGTCATCGATAACTTTCTCGAGTGCTATCACTGCGCGGTGGCGCACAAAGACTTCGTCTCGCTGGTCGATATGGATACCTATAAGGTGACCACGCAGGGTATTTACTCGAGTCATATGGCCGAAGCCGGCAAAAGCGGGAATACCGCCTATTCGGTGGAAAATGCCACTGTCACCGATCATGCCGTGTGGTGGCTATGGCCGAATACCTGCATCATGCGTTACCCGGGCCGCAGTAATATGATTGTTTTGCAAGTCATCCCCGTGGGCCCCGACCGTTGTCTGGAAACCTATGACTTTTTTCTCGAAACGGCCGAGCCCAATGCCGATGAACTCGAGTCGATCAAATATCTCGATGAAGTGTTGCAGCAGGAGGATATCTGGTTGGTGGAAAACGTACAGCGTGGCATGAACACACCTGCCTTTACCCAGGGGCGCATCGTCAATGATCCCGCGGGTTCGGGAAAATCAGAACACGCGCTGCACCACTTTCATGGCCTGGTGCTCGATAGTTATCAGAAAATGGTGTCAATATGAGTGAAATTCTTGCCGGTAAAACGGCATTTGTAACCGGTGGCAACGGTGGTATCGGTCTGGCGATCTGCGACCGTTTCGCGCGCGAAGGGGCTCAGGTTATCGCCGCCGATCTCAGTGATAATAATCAACGCAATGCCGGCGTCGAATTTCTGCAATACGATGTCACTTCAGAATCGATTTGTCAGGGCAGCTTTACCGCGCTGGCTGCACGCTGGGATAAACTCGATATTCTAGTGAATGCCGCCGGCATCGAAATCGAAAAAACGATCGAAGAGACAACCCTCGAAGAATGGAATCGAATTTTTGCGATCAATGTTACCGGCATGTTCCTGACGTCCAAATACGCTTTGCCGATGCTGCGTAAATCATCGGGGGCCAGCATCATCAACTTCGGCTCTTATGACGGCTATATCGCCGACCCGGGGCTTGCCGCCTATTGCGCGACCAAGGGTGCCGTGCATGCCTTGACCAAAGCGATGGCCTGCGACCATGGCCCCGAAGGAATTCGAGTCAACGCCATCTGCCCGGGTTATGTCGACACACCGATGCTGCAGAGCTTCTTCGGTGAATCGGGTGATATTGAAACCCTCAAACAGGCGGTACGCGATGTCCACCCGCTGCGCACTTACGGACAACCCGAGGATATTGCCAACCTGGTCAACTGGCTCGCCTCCGACGAAGCCCGCTATGCGTCGGGCCAGCTCTGGGTCATCGATGGTGGCCTCAGCGCGCAAGTGCAGCAGATGAAGTTATGAACCGACTCCAGGATAAAACAGCATTGGTCACCGGCGGTCGGCAGGGCATCGGGCGCGCCATCGTCGACCGCTTTGTCGCCGAAGGTGCGCGCGTGTTTACCTGTGGACGCGGACCGCGTCCCGATGACCTGCCGGCTGCTATTGGCTGGCAAACCATCGATATGGCGAACCCGGTCGAAGTGCTCGAGCTCAAACAATCCATAGTGACCGCATTCGGCCAACTCTCCATTCTGGTTAACAATGCGGGAATTCAAATTGAAAAAACCATTCTCGATACCAGCGATGACGACTGGGACCTTTTAATGGGTGTCAATGCAAAGGGCGTTTTTCTGGCTTGCCGCGAATTGATCCCAGTAATGAGCGCGGGTGGCTCAATTATCAATATCGGTTCGATTTCGGCAACTACTGCCGACCCTGGACTCGCACTTTACAATGCCTCAAAAGCTTTCGTGCAGGGATTAACCCGGTCCATTGCCGTCGATCACGGCCCGGCTATCCGCTGCAACGCAATCAGCCCCGGCTGGATTATGACCGGCATGGCCGACGCCGCGTTTGCACTGGCGACAAACCCCGAGCTGGCCAAACGCGACGCCCTCGCCAGACACCCTGCCGGACGTTTCGGTGACCCCGCGGACATCGCCAGCCTTGCTACCTGGCTGGCCTCTGACGAGGCATTCTTCGCCACTGGGCAATGCTACACCCTTGACGGCGGCCTGACCGCGGCTTCGCCACTGAACCCCGGGCTGTTCTGAATTTTATACCTTTTCTGTGAACTATCGCAGAGATTGCGGAAACTGCCGGCCTTAATCTGGACTTTCAAAATTTAAAAATCTAAGTGTGGTTGCCGCATGCCTACCGATATCGATGAAATTACCTTAATTCTGTCAGGAGTAAAAATCCTGCAGGACCTGGATGTCGAAATCATTCAGGAGATCGCCAGGCACACACAGACAATGCATTTCAAAAAGGACGAAATGCTGGTCAAAGCCGGTCAGAAAGGCACGCGCCTCTTCGTCATCTGCGACGGCAAGGTCGAAGTTCAAATCCCCGATGATCAGGGTGATATCAAAAGCCGGATCCTGCTAAAAAAGGGTGAAATTATCGGTGAAATGTCGCTGCTCATCGATTCAAGCTATTCGGCCGATATCGTCGCCCTGGACGACACCGTTGCGCTCTATCTCAACCAGTCAGATTTCAAACAGTTAATCGCGCAGTTTCCAGGCTTTTCGGAGGTAATGACAAGCTTGATGACCAACCGTATGGCGCACAATGGCGGTATCAACCAGGTTGGCAAATACCTGCTCAAAGACAAACTGGGCGAAGGCAATATGGCGACTGTGTTCAACGCCTGGGACCCCGATCTCGAACGCGAAGTTGCGGTTAAAATGCTTAAATACGGGCTCGCCTACGACAAATCTTTTCTGGATCGATTCGAGCGCGAGGCGAAAACTATCGCCAGCTTAAATCATCCGAACATCGTCAACGTGTTTGAAGTCATCGATGATTTTTCCACACGCTTTATTGTCATGGAAAAATTACACGGTCAGGATTTATCGGAAAGACTCAAGGATCACGGAGCTTTCAGTCTCAGCGAAACCCGGGAAATTCTGGCACAGGTGGCTAGTGCTCTCGATTACGCGCATCAGCAAGGCGAAAAAGGCATTGTTCACCGGGATATCAAGCCATCCAACATCGTCATCGACGCTTACGGCAATATAAAACTCACAGATTTCGGAATCGCCGGACCGCCGCAGGACAAGGAAGTTAACATCGAGGGCACGCCTTCCTACCTGGCGCCGGAAATTATCAATGGCGACAAGCTTGATGGTCGGGCCGACATCTACGCTCTCGGCGTAATGGCCTTCCATATGTTGACCAATAGTTTGCCCTTCAGCGCGTCGACCCTGGCCAAGCTACTCAAAATGCAGGTTCAGCAAAAGCCACCCGACATCCGCAACACCTGCCCGGATATTGACGAACCCTTCGCCGAATTGATCGAAAGCTGCCTGTCAAAAAATGCCAACGACCGGATTTCCGACTGGAGCCGGATTCGCAAGATATTAACCCCGGTAACCTCGGAGTATGTGTTACCGCTGGACCCGGATGAACTGGCGGTGGTTATCCGCTTTCGCGATACTTCTTACCAGCAATCGGCAACCTTCATCAACGCCATGCAAAAAATCCTGCAGGATGACGGCATCAACCACAGCATCGAAATGCACCGTGGTGGCGAGGCCGAAGATAGCTCTGATTGAGGCAGAACTGTTCGATTCATGAGCAGCTTTAAATATTAGAATCGTGGGTCAAAGGGATACTGACTAAGCCTTTCGACCCCCGTTTCGGTGATCAACAACTGATCCTCCAGTTTGACCCCCTGCCCGCTCGATTCCGAACCGATGTAACTCTCCACGCAAAAAATCATTCCGCCCTCGACATGACCGTCCAAGGGGTAATCGACCCCAGTTTGCAAATGTGGAATATTGGGGTATTCACCGGACATACCCAGACCATGCGCGATGCAATAGTAGCGACTATCCTGATGCTGTTCGGGCACGGCCCAGGCCTTTTCGGCGATTTCCCGATAGTTTCGCCCAACGGCAAATAATTCGATATTGTGATCGAGCTGATCTTTCGCTTTGGCATAGAGTTCTTTTTGTTCGCCACTGGCCGAATCACGGCCGCAAACAAAACTACGTGAAAAATCGACCGCATAACCCTGATAACCGAGCGCGTCGGTATCGAGGCAGAACAGGTCACCCTGCTCGATTTTTCGCGCGCTGCACTGCTGAAAATAAGGGAAGGTTCGCGGGCCGCTTTGCGCCAGACGCGTGGTGATGTATTGTCCTTCACCGGCGATAAATTCGCGCTGAAATTCTCCCCAGATCGCATTTTCAGTAGCGCCAGGAACAATCGCTGCTTCCATCGCGACAACCGCCGTTTCGACCCGGCGTATGGCTTCACGGATGACATCAAGCTCGACATCCATTTTGATCCGACGCGCCTGTGAAAATACCGCGTCGGCATCGCTTAAGCGAAAGCCCAACTGGCGCAGAGCATCGACTACCGCCATTGGGAACCGGTCGATAGCGAGCGTGCCGACTTCACCTAACTGTTCGGCATAAATCGATACTATCTGTGCGGCCAGTTGCCGGGATGCGGCCTCGACATCGGCTCCCGAACTCACATAACACAGTCCTAGCGCGGGCAAAGTTTGATCGATAGTGGGTAATTCTGCACTGAGGTGTTCGCAACCGAAGTAGTCGAAGAGCAGGGTCGGACCTTCGGCAAAAACCAGCAGATAACGCGCCGGGGTACGCGTCGAAAAAGGCATCATGTTCTGCGCGCCGCTGGCGTAGAGAATATTCACCGGATCGAGCACCAGTAATGCAGGCACATTCAATTCACGCATGGTCAAACGTAATCGCTCGGCTCGCGCGGTGAGTAGCACGTTATTAAAAGGTGTCATGTCGACCGAAGTGGGTGGTTTTTGGTTTGAGCGGGGCTAGTCCCAACAATTCGCATTGTCGGCAAAGCCTTCGCGTTTGGGCCCGATAACACAGAAGCGATGTTTGCTCGGCGCTTCCATCACCGTCCAGCGCTCCATTATTTCAACTACCTCGGCACCCAGGACTTTCAATCGATCGACCTCGGCCTCGATATCGTCGGTCTCGATGTCGATGTGGATTCGGCTCGGGTGCTCGACGCGTTGCAATATCACCTGCGGGTCATCGGGATTCGACGGGATATCAATATAGCGTCCTTCGGGGTCATGCCGTGAAGGCGCATTGTTACCTAAGGCCGCTGCCCAGAAATCGGCTTCGCGGCAAAGGTCATCGGTCTTGCAATCGATAATTACCGTTCCCAGTCGGCTCTTATGCATTTGAATTCTCCCGTATAACGACGTCGTGAATTTTTAAGGAAGGTATCCTCTACCCTATTAACGGAGCTGCCTATAACCAGTCGGTAATCTTAACCCCGATTCCCAGTCGGTAGCTATGGTTGTCGTAATAAATCAAACCATTGCCGTAGCCATTGAAATACTGGATGTATCCGCGCAGGCGTCGGGTCAAGGGGTAGGACCAGCCCATTTCGATCGAGCCCTTGTTTTCGCGCCTTAAGTTATTGCGGATAAAGATTTCCAGATTCTGTTCGTCTTCGAGTTTCCACAGCGCACTCAGCTGAATATTGCCCAGAAATTTTTCGATATCGGGGTTATCGTCGCCCTTTGGTGATTCGGGAAACTCTTTCGCCTGCTCCGGTACTCGAACCCAGGCCTCGGCTCGCCAGGCAATACGGTTTTTCTCAAAAACGACTCCTCCAATAATGCGATTCCAGCTACGCGATAGCGCGCCCGATTTACCGTTGGACTGATGGTTCAACGACAGGTAGCTGTATTCGATCGGAACATCGAAAATTTTCCAGGGTTTTTGAAAACTCCAGATCATTTCGGGTTCGTATACGGTCTCACGAAACGGAGCCGAAATATTCGAGTTATAGGATTGCCACCAGCTCACAGTGGTAAATGCCAGGGACAGACTAGCTTCTTTGCTCAGGAAATCTTGCACTGCCAGGTATTTAATCGAAATCTGAAACTGGGCTTCAATATCGTCGAATCCGGTGTTGCCGAGCTGATCCTGATAAACACGGTCATCAACATCGGAAATGCTGATCGGAATCAGGTAATTGGGACGGTGCGGCAACAGCACGAAAGGATTGGAAACAGCGCTTCGCTCCATCAACGCCCGACTCTGCACAAGATCGGGTTGGCTATTCTCACAAACCAGACGCAATTCCTCGACCGTAGTTTCGGGGTCAGCCTTTAACACCGCCAGCGCCAGACAGGCCTCGATGACCTCGAGCGGATGACCATTGGCTGATAGTTGACCGCTAAAACCAGTGACGGTCAATAATAAAATGGTAAACCGCAGCAGGGTTGATAATCCTCTAATCATTTAGAATAACGGGCTGATGAAAGAAAAAATCAGTGAAATTAGCAACGCGGAAAAGCACTGCCGCGCGATTATCGCAGTTGATCCCGTCAAAATCCAATTAATCCGCCAGGGCCGGTGGCTGGAAAACTCGATTTTTCGGCCGGCCCATAGAGCGCGACAAAACTTAGCGCTGATTCGCAATATCGATATACTGGTTGCCGGCAGATTTTTTCCCTGGAACACCTTTTTGAATCCAAGCAATTACCGCCATGCGCTGGCTGGTTATTTACTATTGGCGATGGTCGTGGTGACCATCTTGAATGGTTTATTTGACCTGCCCCTGCCATTCAATTCGCTGTGGATCGCCGGGGCCTGTGCCTGGGTGGCCGGATTACTGCTATTTAAAGATGCATCGATAGTATTGAAAATACAGGTCAGCGTGATTGCGGTGACCGGTGCCGGCATGATTGGCTGGGCCGGACAACATCAGGTGGCGGTTGATGTTAATTCGATTATCACCGCCAACACGGGGCTTTTATCGATGATTGCAGCCGTTGGTTTTTTAAAGCTGGTGGTGGTGCCGAAAAACGCGCCCATCGTCGCTTTGCCAGTTGGCCCGAAAGCCTACCTGCAAACCTTGATCGGACTCACCATTTCCAGCTCGGTGATCAATATATCGGCGCCGATTCTAATCGCCGATCGAATTCATCAACAACGCCCCATCGATCGATTCACTGCGCAAAGCTTTGTCCGGATTTTCTGCGGCGTATCGAGCTGGTCGCCTTTTTTCGGGGCGATGGCGGTCGTCTTAACCTATATCGAAAACGCACAGTTAATCTGGCTGATGCTGGCCGGACTGCCATTTACCCTGATAGGGTTTTTAGTCGTTTACGGCGAAGCTAGATTGCGCTATCGCAATGAAATGAACCGTTTCATTGGCTATCCAATGCAATTTTCGGCTTTGCTGATCCCGCTGGTACTGATTTTTACCGTGGCCGCAGGCGCCTGGTTGTTGCCCGACACCGCAATTCTGGTAGTCATTTCACTGGCAGCGCTATTGGTCACTTCGTCAACCTTATTACTGCGCGGCGGTTGGCAACAATGTCGCGACGACTTCGCTGAACAGGTGGTCACAGGCTTGCCGCGTATTGTCAACGAACTTACCCTTTTTCTCGCCGCGGGGGTACTGGCGACAGGAATTGCAGCGTTAATCAAACTCGGGGTTCTGGACAATCCATTCACCGTTTTTGATAGCGACAGCGCGATGATATTACTGCTCATTATGTGGCTTGCCGCCGCGATCGGCATACACCCGGTCATTATGATTTCAGGGTTTGCACCGATGATACTGAGTCTCGACCCAGACCCGCACTTACTGGGAGCGACTTTTCTATTTGCCTGGCACCTGGGCACCTGTTCGAGTCCATTATCGGGAACCAATCTGGTTTTTCAGGGCCGTTACCAGTTATCCGGGTGGAAAATAGCGGTAGGGAACTGGCCTTATGCGCTGGTTATGCTCGTCGTCGCCTATTTCTGGTTTCAGTTAATCGCCAGCTTTCTACCGGCGATTTAGGCGCTGGTCAGGCCGAGAGAATTATGCCGGTGGGATCGGGACAGTTTTGTTTGAAAAAGTCGATTTCTTCCAGCCTCGCCACCCCCGGGTAATCGCCTTGCTTGCCTTGCATATCGCGAATGAATTGAAAGTGTAGATGGGGTGGCCAGTTGCCGTTTAGCGGTCGCGCCCCGACCTCGGCGAACTTTTCGCCCTGCACAATCGCTTTACCTTCGAACAAACCCTCTAGTGAAGATTCGGACAAATGGCCATAGAGGCTGTGAAATTCAAACCCATCCAGATCGTGCTTCATTATGATAACGGGGCCATAGTCACCGCTAAGCTGTCGATTGGCAAAGCTATGGACAACGCCGGCAAAAGGTAGAAATAGCGGACTAGCCGCAGCAATAAACACATCGACACCGACATGAATACAGCGTTTCTGATCACCGTCAAACAAATCAGTTGCCCGGTAAACCGACCGTTTTTCGAGATAACCACCCACCGCCGCTAGCGCACTACCGTCGGAAATTATATCGGCAATAGCCTGATCCAGCGCGGCTTCATCGAGACCGTTAAAGTCATAACTCGCCGACGATAAATCGATTGGAATAGTGTTCGCTTGCGTTAACCCGGGTCGAAACATGGGTTCAAACGAAGCGCTGTGATTTTGCAAAAATTCGCGGAAATCGGTCATCGTATTCTTAAAATAGATTTAAAGAGATCGAAGAGTGGATTCATTTACGGTCGGAGTCAAACTGGAAATTGACGACCCTCAAGAATGCGTTTATATCCCGATAGCCGGCTTACTTCCAGGCAAAATGTGGTTGCTCGAAATGCGCCACCCGGGTCGACCTTCCGAGTAGCGCCACTTCCCGGAATTGATAGGCAATGGCAGCGCTGGGGGCGGCAAACCATTCATCGCCTATCGGCATTTTCAACACCGGTTGTTCACTTTCCGCGATCGAATCGAGAATCGGCGCTTCATCGCGCAATAGCTCGGTTAAGGGGATTCGATGAATGCAGTCAACCTCAGCCGGGTTAGCACTCAGTTCAACCTTGTCCCCACCCCATACTACAAATGGCGTAATTACAAACCCCGAGCGCGTTTCGTAGTCGTCGAGCTGCCCAAGTATGGCTGTTGCTTCAAGCTCCAGGCCCACTTCTTCGGCTAGTTCACGTAGCGCCGCCTGGGCGGCAGTTTCGCCGGCATCGACCCGCCCACCCGGATAAGCTCGCTGCCCGGGGTGATTCGACAATTGCGAGGCCCTCGTAGTCAGGATAAAAGCCGCCTGGGTCGCATTATTCGGCGTGAAGCGGATGTTGGCAATGTCGGCAGGGTAGCGACAGCTGACGATGGTAAAAGCGACCGCTGCATGTTTTTTTGTACTGCGATCGAGCTCAAGCGGCTCGAACTGTTGCAACGCATCGCTAAGCTGCGCGCGCAATTCCTGGTTACAGACCAGATTCAATTGTAATCCGGCATGGTTAAGGCGGGCTCCTGCAACGCGGTGAGCACCTCTTTCAGTTCGAGTATGTGATCCGACCAATATCGTTCGTTGTTGAACCAGGGAAAATTCTGCGGGAAAGCCGGGTCATCCCAGCGGCGCGCTAACCAGGCATTAAAGTGGAGCACGCGCATCGCCCGCAAGGGTTCGACCAGCGTCAATTCGGCCGGCTGGAAGGTTCGAAACATGTCATAGCCTTCCACAATTTCGATCAACTGGCGCTGCTGGGTGGCGATATCGCCGGACAGCATCATCCATAAATCCTGGATCGCGGGGCCGGTCACGGCATCGTCGAAATCGACGAAATGCGGGCAGTCATCACGCCATAAAACATTACCCCGGTGGCAATCGCCATGCAGGCTGATTTGCTTAAAACGGCTATCCTCCGGGTTCCTCAGCTCAAGATACGGCAGTATCTCGCTGGTAATTGCGCGATAGGCTGCCACCAGAGATGAGGGTATAAATTCCTCAGCCAGCAGGAAGTCGACATTTTCCTGTGCATACTTAATCTTCACCGCAACCCGGTGCTTGAATGGAAACGCCTCTCCCGCTGCGTGAATGCGACCGATAAAACGACCGAGTTGATGCAGGTGTTCGAGGTCGTCCAGTTCGGGGGCACGGCCACCCTGGCGCGGGTAAATGGCAAACTTGAAGCTATCGTGTTCGGCGAGGCTATCGATCGCAGCGCCGGGATTAATTGTCATTGGCGGAACCACTGGAATTTCCTGATCAAAAAGAAACCGGGTGAACTCGTGTTCTTCGCCGATTTGTTCGTCACTCCAGCGATTGGGTCGATAGAATTTAACGATGACTGGATCACCCTCCTCCATGCCCACCTGATAAACGCGGTTTTCATAGCTGTTCAAGGCCAGGATTCGCGCATCGGAAAAGCCAATACAGGATTCGACGGCGTCGATTACGGTATCGGGCGTTAACCGTGAATAGGGGTGTTGGCTAACATCCTCTTGGGAATCTGTCATTGTTTAAAAACCAGAGTCGCGAGCCAGTCAGCAACAGCGGTCACCAGGGGCTCGGGTTTATCGGTGAAATAGTGATCGGCGCCTTTTAATGTCCGTTGACGCGAATACGGATTGCCCGCACTGTTGATGGCATCTAGTCGACGATTTGCATTTTTCCTTACCGCGGGATAATCCAGACTGCCGTATAAATCAAGTACCGGGAAATTTAAACGATCGAGTGGAAAAGGTTGCGCCATTGGTTGCCGGTAATCGGTTGCGCCCATGCCGAGGCCAATAAAAGCATCAATGTCGGCCTGCCGCTGTTGCGCCAACCAGGACATAGCCATGTGCACCCCGCAGCTATGCGCCAGCAGAATGACTCTTCGATGCCCCTGTTCTCGTAAATACTGTATGCCCGCTTCGATACGGGGGTAGGCGTAGGGAAAAAGCGGAACATAATCGTAATATTTCGCCGATTTTTCCAATACTGGCATTTGCAGCGATAAGGTCGAAAACCCCTTTTCGCTTAAACCAACGCGCAGCGGGTTGATCGCATCGGGCCAGTCGGGATGAAAACCGCGGCCGTGTAAAATCAGAACCGCAGCGCTTGAAGTCTCGGCCTCGGTATAGATCGAAAGAAATTCGCGCTCACCATCGCTTAACCATTGCGCGTCACCATCCAGAATCGAATCAATTATTTCATCCGCCAAACGCAGTTCGCGCGCGAAATCAGGTTCAGTAGCGGCCGAAACCCGGATGGCAACGAAAGCGGCAAACAATATCAAGCCGAGTTGACGCATTAGTGGCCGCCAGATTCGGTCGCCGGGGTTGCTGATTTGCTAATCGGTAAACAGGGGACGAAAACGCATTGCCGGGTATAATGTTTAGCGCTCATATTCCATGAGCACCGGTTTTTCACGTGTTTCCTGCAATTGTTCTTCGGCCTGCAGTTGATTATCGGCAAACATAACTTTATAAACGTGCTTGTCTTCGTTGTTATCGATGCGCCGTTGTTTCGCTTCATTTTTTGCGTCTTTAAAAGCGTCAAACTGGTCGACAAGCTCAAGATGCTTGATCATTTCCATTTCGGAAGATTGGGTTATTTTGAATAAATAATATGGCATATGAGTTAGTCAGAAATTGGAATTATTCGATCACGATTAAATGGTAACCCAGCTCTTCGTACAGGGCGATCTGTCCCGGTCCGGTGGGGGCGACATTAACATAGTCGGGGAAGTCTTCGGGGGTAACCCCATACCAGCTGGCATGCGTTTCACAAACGTGCACTGGCACATCGTCGGCAACCAGCGATTTTACTTTTTCATGGATACCGGCAAACAAGCCCTGGTTTTTGGTCTGCAGAGCGAACTCTTCGCGACCGTGCGATACCACGGCAAACTCCATTTGCGGGTGAATGCTGCGGATTTTCTCGATGGCCGAAAGCACCTTGGGCAGCAAATCGGCAAGGCGGTCTTTACCCGCTTCGACAATTTCAAATACGACGCCCTGTGGTGGCGGTGTTATTTTGAGGAAATGATCAACATCGTCGGCCGCAACCGGATTCACCATCATCAGCGCGGCGAGCATTAATACGAGAATCTGTTTATTAATCATAGTGGTTTCACCCGATCGTTTAGACCCGCGATCGGACTTAAAGTTTTTCGCGTGCGGCTTCGATACGTTCATCAATATAGGCTCCGAAATAATCCAGCGACCAAAGCCCGACTAACTGCGGGCTCAATTGACGACCTTTGCTGTCGAGAAAAACCAATGTGGGCGTCACCGACACATCGTAAATTGCGGCAAATTCAGCGCTATCGACCAGCTCTCCCTGAAAATCAATCAACTGGTAGCCTTCATCGATTGAAATAGAACGTATCAACACCTTGCTATCGTAATCGGAGTTTAATTGCATTGGGTTTAGAAACTCTGCTTCCAGCTTTCGACAATACCCGCAGCTATCGCTGGCAAATTCGATCATCAATACCTGCCCGCTATTTGCGATTTTACCGGCCTCTTCGCGCAGGTCGGAAATCGACAGCATTTCATCGGCAACGGTGTTAATTGAAACGACGCCAAGGCTTAGTGATAACAGGAATGAGAAAATCAGTTTCATTAAAATATGCGAACATCCATCCAGTTAGTAGAATTGCCGTGAATACTAACATTTCGGCGGTATTTTATTCGAAAAAAGGGTAATTCCCGGCACCGGGTATCGCTGAGAAGTTCGAAAATTGGCATGCGGGGCTAAACCCGGCTCTGCCGACTATTGCCCAATCCGGCAGCACTAGATGAGGAATGCCGATTAATCACAATCAGGCTCATCTACTACGGCTTCAGAATTGGATTCGTTATTTTTGCTCTCGGTTTCGCTATCCGCAGCAATCAACCGATCACAGTTGGTAACTATGGAATGCCCCCGGTCACCAACCGCCTCTACCGCATAACTTTGTCCGGGGAGCAAATTGACGGCTAGCAGCAACATCAGGCCCGCAGGCATTAATAATAGATGGTTCATGGTTGTCCTTTTCCCGCTAAGTTGAATGCTATCTAAAATATCTGGCTGTAACCAATACCTAAGATTAGATATGGTATGATTTTAATCCATGTCTATAGTTAAAGGCCACAATGATTGGTCAAGATGTCCCACTCAGATCTTCAAACCCGTTGAAACAATGCAAAGCAACTAGATTAATGCCCTATTCCGTGATGCCATTCGCAAAAGCCATACTGACGGTTTTGTTTCTGACCGCTGCCTTCAGTTTTGCCGGCCCGTTATCAGCAGCAGAAGTTAAACCGGGTGCCAGTTATGGCGCAAAGCTAGCCGATAAGCCCGCCTGGTTTAAAGACAGCTTTCTGGAATTTGAAGAAGACGTGGCCGAAGCCAGCGCAAAGGGCAAGCGCGTAATGCTCTATTTTTATCAGGACGGCTGCCCCTACTGCGCACGGTTGATCAATGAGAACTTCGCCGACGATAACCAGGCCGGCTTTATCAAACAAAATTTTGACGGCATCAGCATCAACATCTGGGGTGACCGCGAAGTTGTCAGCGTCTCCGGCCAGGATTTTTCTGAAAAAACCTTCGCCGCCGCATTGAAAGTACAATACACCCCTACCTTGCTTTTCCTGGATGAACAGGGGAAGGTCGCATTACGACTCGACGGTTACTACCCGACCGAAATTTTTCAACAAGCCCTGCAATACGCTTCCGAGAAGGTCGAACAAAAGCTCAGCTTCAGTGATTTTCGATTACAAAACCGCAGCGCCAAATCCGGTAAATTAAATGTTGAGCCTTTTTATCTGGCACAAACAGACCTGGCTGCGCTGGCGAAACAATCCGATCGTCCGCTTGCCGTTTATTTTGAATCGGCCGAATGCGATCAATGCGATACCCTCCACCAGCGCATATTGATTGACCCGCCAACTCGAAAATTAGTTATGCAGGCTGACAACGTTCAATTTGATATCAGCAGTGATAAAAGCATTGTCACACCACAGGGGAAAAAAACCACAATAAAACAGTGGGTATCCGACCTCGACATTGCCTATACGCCATCAGTGCTGTTTTTTAATCAGCGCGGCGAAGAAGTGATGCGCATAAGCGCTTTCATCAAAACCTTCCATTTTCAATCGGTTTATGCTTATGTACTGGAAAATGCATACTTGCAACAACCGGTGTTTCAACGTTATATAGCTGCTCGAGCTGAAGCGATTCGGGAGGCAGGATATGACACCGATATCTGGGGTTACGAATCTGCCCACCAATAAATTTAAACCGGAGGAGAACCATCAATGAAATGTTCCATGAAAACCACGCTAGTTGCGTCAACCCTGTCCTTTTGCCTGTTTGCTGCGACCAGCCCGGCCTATGCACACAGTGTCGAGGCGAATATTGCCGAAGCCAAAGCCGCGGTTAAAAAAGCCAACTCAGTTGGCGGTGCCTGGCGCGATAGCGGAAAAATGATCAAAAAAGCTGAAGAACTACTTGCTGATGGAAATGCCAAAGAGGCTAGAAAATTAGCCAAAAAAGCGGTTAAACAGGGCTGGTTGGGATACCAGCAAGTTGTCGATCAACAAGCACGCGGACTACATATTTAATATTTTTCCTGCAGGCAACCGATTCGATTGATCAGCTATCTCTATTGGGCTATGGTTTTTTTAGCTCCAACTTGGATACTCGGTTGCTATATTTAGTATCGATATAGAAAGCATTAAAATTAACCCGAAATCAAAAAATATATCGGGAACTTGTGAGGAGCAATAATAATGACGCTAAAACATTTCAGTAACACGGTGCTATCAGTGGTAATTGGAGCCGGATGCCTGTTCGGCAGCGGTTACGCAGTCGCCGCATCAGACCAGGCCTCGGTCGCCGAAGGCAAAAAAATTGCCTTCGACCGTAAAAAAGGAAATTGCCTCGCCTGCCATATGATTGCCGATGGGTCTTTGCCCGGTGATATCGGACCTCCGTTGATTGCGATGAAGGCTCGGTTTCCCAACAAGGCTGATTTGCGCGCACAAATATGGAACGCATCGGCAAAAAATCCAAATACGATCATGCCTCCCTTTGGTCGTCATCAGATACTGAGCGATAGTGAGATCGATAAAATCACCGATTTCATTCACAGCCTGTAGCCCCATACAACTTTAGGATCGAGGAATTTCAATAATGAAACAAAAACGTCGTGAATTTTTAATGACAGCGGCCTGGACAGGCGCCTCACTGAGTGCGATCGGCATTGGATTGCTGACTCCGCAACGAGTGCTGGCCGCCTATAAACAGGATGCCTTTACCACCAAAGATGCCACCATGGCACTCAAGGCGGCTACCGGCAGCAGTGAATATAGCGAGTCAGGCGATATCAAGCTTAAAGCCCCGGACATCGCCGAAAATGGTGCGGTGGTACCGATTACAGTGTCTTCCACGCTCCCGAATGTTGAGTCTATTTCAATATTGGCAACGTCTAATCCGTTTCCGATGACGTCGACCTACCAGCTTTCCGGGATGTCCGAGCCTTATGTGTCGACCCGAATCAAGTTAGGTAAATCTACCGATGTCATCGCAGTAGTCAAATCGAATGGCAAACTCTATTCCGCAAGTAAAGAAGTTAAAGTCACTATTGGTGGCTGCGGCGGCTAACGCCCTGCAGACGATCGGGAGAACAAAACATGGCAAGTATCAAAATACGCGCAAAAGCAAAAAACGGGGTTACCACGGTGAAGGCTCTTTTCAGCCATCCGATGGAAACCGGATTTCGTAAAGACAGTAAAACCGGCAAGTTAATTCCCGCGAATCACATCAACGAAGTGACCGCCGATTACCAGGGCAACACCGTCATGCAGGCAAATTGGGCGGGGGCAATCTCAAAAAACCCTTATCTGTCGTTCAAATTTAAAGGCGGAGCAGCGGGCGAGAAAATCAAAATCAGCTGGGTCGACAATATGGGCAAGGGCGACAGTCTGGAAGAAACAATCAAATAGCCAGCTGCCACCTATAATAAATATGAGGAGAAAATAGCATGAAGAATATATTGGCGAGTATTGCCATTGCCCTGCTGGTGACTATACCTACCGCGGGACAATCTTCACCACAAAGTGATTTATCCGAATTTCAAAATTTCTATAAAGAGCGTTTTCCTAATACGCCATTTGAGGATTTTGTTAACGGCGTATATTCCATCGACAAAGCATCACGTGAACAATGGGAAGAAATCGAGGAGTTTGCACCTTACGAACTGAACATCAGTAAAGGCGAAGAACTTTTTAATAAACCATTCGCTAACGGCAAAACCTATGCCAGCTGCTTCGAAAATGGTGGTATCGGCATTCGCCAGAACTATCCCTATTTCGACACCACCAGCGGGGAAGTAAAAACCCTCGAACTGGAAATAAACGAGTGCCGTGAAGCCAATGGCGAAAAGCCGCTTAAATGGAGCAAGGGGCCCATTGCCGATATCTCCGCTTATATGGCTTATACCTCAAGGGGCAACACATTCAACATCGTAGTCCCCGATGATGCGCGCGCGCTGGCAGCTTACGAACGCGGTAAACGCCACTTCTACACCAAACGCGGGCAGTTGAACATGGCCTGTGCCGATTGCCATAAGTTTTATTCCGGGAATAAGATCAGAGCCGATCTGTTAAGTCCTGCATTAGGCCAATTGACTCATTTTCCAGTTTACCGGTCAAAATGGGGCGGCCTCGGAACGACCCACCGACGTTATGGTGGTTGTAACAAACAGGTACGTGCTAAACCGTTTAAATCACAAAGTGCCGAGTACCGCGCACTCGAATACTTCCATACTTATATGAGTAATGGATTAGAGGTAAACGGTCCCGGCGCACGTAAGTAAGTTTTTAAGTATCTTCACCGAGCCGAGTTTTCCAAACTCGGCTTTTTTTTTGATCTACCTTCAGGTGAAATCAATCTATAATCGCTACCCCCAATGGGGTAGCCTATGCTCACAGAGGGAAGTTCATAAGTGGAGATGAATATTCTATGGTTGTTATCAAAGTAAAACAGTACCGGTGATTTGATCGTATGCCTGAGTTTGATCAGAAATACGACGCGACCGGTCTAAATTGCCCGCTGCCGATTATGCGGGTGAAAAAAGTGTTGTCGTCGATGCAAACGGGTGAAGTGCTGTACATTATTTCCACCGACCCGGGGTCTGTCCGCGATTTTCAGGCATTTTGTAATCAGACCGGACATGAACTGCTTAATAGCTACGAAACTGCCGATAAATACCATTACTACATCAGAAATAATAAGGATTAAGATTATTGGACATTTATAGTCAGACGTTAATCTGGGTCTTCAGCCTCGCTATTATTCTTGGCGCCGTCGCCAATAGAACTAATTTTTGTACCATGGGTGCCATTTCGGACTGGGTTAATTTTGGCGATTTAAATCGCACCCGGTCCTGGTTTCTGGCCATTGCTGTAGCCATTCTTGGCGTCGCTGTACTGGAATACCTGGGTTATATTGACCTGTCATTGACCACCGATACACAGACATCAAACCCACCTTATCGGGTAGCCAATCTGGTATGGCTGCGTAATTTACTCGGGGGCGTATTGTTTGGTATCGGGATGACTCTGGCCAGTGGCTGCGGCAACAAAACGCTGGTTCGACTTGGCGAAGGTAACCTGAAATCTCTGATCGTATTTATCGCAATCGCGCTGTCCGCCGGTTTGATGATTTTTACCAGCTTCGATTATTTTGCCTTCCTGCAATGGATGACGCCGCTGGCAATCGACTTCACCGAGCAGGGCATTCAGAGCCAGGACATCGCCTCCGTGGTCGCGGGGGTTAGTGGCGCTGAATCTTCATCGCTAGCAGCATTAATTACCGCGTTGATAATCGCTGCAGCTATTCTGGCCTGGGTTTTTCGCTCGGCCGATTTTCGTGACAATCTGGAACTGATATTCGCCGGCGTCGTGATTGGCGGTTTAGTTGTTGCCGTTTGGTATCTTACCGCTGGGCCGCAAGGTATTGAGTTAATCGATGAGATGGAATTCATGGAGCAACGACCTTATGCTGCCGGCGCCCAATCGTTCAGTTTCATCGCCCCTAGCGCGCATACGGCTCAATACATTTATCAAGGCTTCGCTATGCCCTATTTGAGTATCGGAATTGCGGCGGCTACCGGAGTAGTGGTGGGCTCATTTTTCTATACCCTGATTTTCCGAAGCCTTCGACTGGAATGGTTTGCTTCCGGAAACGATTTTATGATGCATGTTATCGGTGGCAGTTTGATGGGTATAGGTGGTGTTCTCGGCATGGGTTGCACCATTGGCCAGGGAATTACCGGCGTTTCAACGCTGGCAATCGGATCATTTATTACCCTCGCTTCCATAATTGCTGGATGTGCGGCCACGATGAAATACCAGTATTACCTGATGATGCGAGAAGATGACTGAAAATTCTGTGGCAAGTCCAATCGAAGCGGTGCAGGCCGACCTGGAGCTTTGTATCCAGAAGGTAGCTACCGGCCCTGAATACAGCAAAGATCTGAGTTTCGAGGAAGCTCGCGCCGGTATGTCACTCATTCTCAGTGGCCGAGCAGATCCCGTGCAGGCCGCCGTGGTGCTGATAGCATTGCGCATGAAAAGGGAAACCACCGATGAAAACCGCGGTGTCATGCAGGCTATTATCGATACCCGCCTCCAGGTAACCAGTGAAGCCGCAGAAATTGTTGATCTCTCAGACCCCTACAATGGTCAAATTCGAGGCTTACCCGTTGTACCTTTTATCGCACCGGTATTGTCCGCCTGTGGCATTCCTGCCTTTTGCCAGGGTCTCGAAATCGTCGGTCCGAAATACGGCATAACCCTCCAGAATGTTCTGGCGGCAGCTAAGGTAAATGTCGATAAGAATTCAACCGAGGTAGCACGGGACCTGAATAACGCAGATATCGGATGGGGTTACCTCGACCAGAAACACTACTGTCCTGCCCTGCATGACCTGGTTGGGCTGCGCAACAAGATGATCAAACGTACCGTCATTACGACGCTCGAAGTGCTCACCCGACCGATCGCAGGGAAGTTAAAAACCCACTTGATAACCGGTTACGTGCATAAGGCTTACCCGCCCGTCTATGCCGACCTGGCCCGCTTTGCCGGTTACGACTCGGCCGCTATCGTACGCGGCGTCGAGGGTGGTTTAATGCCGTCGCTACGACAGCCGGCGAGATTCTACTGTTACCGTTCGGGGCAGGAAGACGAATTCATCGACCTCGATCCGGCAACTCTCGGTATCACCGAGGAAACCCGGGCTATTCCCTTGCCAAATCGTCTTAAGTCGCTTGAAGATGGCGATGCAACGGCGAAGGAAAATGCGATCGCAACGGCTGCTCGAATCGGGATAGCGGCATTGCAAAATGAAAAAGGAATTGCGCGCAACAGTATCATTTACGGCGCCGCGATCAGCTTGTTTCATTTGCAAAAATTTGAAACCCTGGCGCAGGCGGCCGAGGCGGCAGACAAGGCCATCAGCAGCGGTGATGCCTACGACAAATTCAGCGCAAATCTTAGCGCCTGACCACTTGAAGACCCGGAGCGACCATGAATCAGGTATATCGTGAAGCAGTAACAAAAATGGAAGAAATGAAGGTACAGACTGAGTATCTTCTAGGATGGCAGGGTGGATTTCTCGGCCATCCCATGCGTGAGGAACAACGGTTGAACGAAGTCTACGAAGCGGGCTACGAAGATGGCAGCGAGAAAAATTGCGACAACTTTTCTAACTGGCTGGCAAGCTAGGCTCAAACGAGACCAGCCCGGTTAGCGTGCGTTTCAAGGCCGCTTCCGACTCGGGGGCTTCGCGCCCAACCACATAATCTGGAATCCAGCGTCCATCGCGTTCACCCATCGAATGTTGAATATGATTTCCCAGGGTGCAGCGCATCGCAAAACTAGCCCCCTCTTC
>JBLHOA010000012.1:0-31286 GCA_047622345.1 Gammaproteobacteria bacterium
CCGCTGTTGATGCAGCTATTTCTTGTACATTGATATCAGTCTTTATACCATACGCCCCTTAATTAGCGCGGCGGTCAGAGGAATTTAAATGTTTAAAGGTAGTTTGGTTGCATTGGTGACCCCAATGCTTGGTAATGGCGATGTCGATTTCACTCAGCTGGAAAGACTTATTAACTTCCATGTTGAGCAAGGGACCAATGCACTGGTGATTGCGGGTACTACCGGCGAGTCCGCTACCTTAAGTCCGAAGGAACATTGCGATCTGCTCGAAAAAAGCTACGAAATCATCAATAGACGACTGCCGATGATCGCTGGTACCGGTGCCAATTCTACTTCCGAGGCGATCGAGCTTACCGAATGCGCTGCGAAGGTTGGCGCCGAAGCGGCTCTGTTGGTAACCCCTTATTACAATAAACCTACGCAAAGAGGGCTGGTACTTCATCATCAGGCAATTGCGCAAGCGGTTAACATTCCGCAATTGCTTTATAACGTGCCGGGCCGTACTGCTTGCGATATGCAGGCCGAAACCGTAGCCGAACTGTCGCGAGTAGGGAATATTGTCGGTATCAAAGAGGCTACCGGTAGCATGGAACGTCTGGCAGAAATCCAGAAGCTGGTAGCAGACGACTTTGATTTGTTGACCGGGGATGATGCCACCACCTGCGAATTTATATTGAATGGCGGGGTTGGTGCGATTTCGGTTACGGCGAATGTTGTTCCTGCGAAAATGGCCCAGATGTGCCGCCTGGCATTAGAGGGTAACGCGGATGAAGCGCGTAGCCTTAACGCTGAAATTGCCGAATTGCATCGGCTGTTATTTATCGAATCGAACCCGATCCCGGTCAAATGGGCGGTGTCGCAAATGGGTTACGGCGAGTTAAATCTTCGCCTGCCGATGACCGCTTTATCGGAACAGCACCACGACTCATTACGCCAGGCCCTGGTGGCAAGCGGCGCCCTATGAAATTTGTCTTTTCAATCAGTGTCGTAAGCCTGCTTATACTGCTTTCTGCTTGCAGCTCGGGGCTTGATCAGCGCTATCTTGATGTTCGATTGGAAGCGAATCTGGAATTTCCCCCCGATTTAATAGCACCGGAAACGGAGTCGGAATTTGTTTTGCCGGAGGGAATAAGCGGGGATGACCCTAAACAGAAAAATAATATTCCTGTGCTGGCGAAAATATCCTCGCTGAATATTCAGGGGAGCAATGGTTTCTACTGGCTTTCGGTGGAGGAACCCGTCGCGAGTTTGTATAAATCGGTCAAAGGTTTCTGGGGAAGTGAAGGGTATAGATTGGCCATGGAAGAGCCGGTTATCGGTACTATGCAAACCGAATGGGTTTATAAAGAGGTGGGTTCCATACCGCAGGCCTCGAACTGGTTTGCCAGCTTATTCCAGAGCGCTAATCTGTCCGCAATTCAGGATCAGTTTAGAACCCGAATCGAGCGTCGCGACGATGGCAGTGCCCGGATCTATATTGCGCATCGCGGCAGCGCTTACAGTCACTCAATCAGTAAAAAGAATGCCGCCGACGTAAAAGGCGGTAATGAATGGCGGTATCGACGTCCTGACCCCGAGCTGGAAATTGAAATGCTTTCCCGGCTAATGATTTATCTGGGATTGCAGCGAAAGCAGGTGGATGAACAACTGGCTACTGCCAAACTGTTTAATCCCAGGGGGCAGATGAAGGTCAATACCGACGAAGGCATGCCTTTTTTAGTTCTGAAAGATCCTTATAGCCTTGCCTGGAACCGGGTTTATCACCAATTGGATCGATTGAATTTTAAAATTCTGGCAAGCAATCGAAGCCCGGAGCTTTCCAGCGAAGGCTCGATTACCTTTAACGTTGACCTGGTTTCTGAGTCCGGTAAAACCGGGCTTGTTGGCCTGTTTAACAGCCAGATAAGCGAGCAGCAAACCTGGGTGATCGTAATTGCGGAAGAGGATCATCAAACCTCGACCGTATTCCTCGAGCTGGAAAATGGCGATTTTAACACGTCACCCGAAGGCAGAAAATTTCTAAGCCTATTGCTCGAGTATTTGAAATAAACTTTATGCGAATAGCATCACTGGGAAGCGGTAGCAAAGGGAATGCGACACTGGTTCAGTATCAGCAAACTACCTTGCTGGTAGATTGTGGTTTTTCGTTAAAGCAATTCGTTGAGCGTTTAAAACGCTTAGAGATGGAACCTGCTGATATCGACGCGGTATTTATGACCCATGAGCACAGTGACCATAGCGGTGGTGTGGCAAGGTTATGTTCCAAACATGGCATTCCCCTATGGACTGCAATAGGAACGGCGCGAGCGGTATTGGAGGAAGGTTTTGAATTCAATGCACTGGTAGCGGGTGTCAGCGTGACCATCGGCGGCATCGAAGTGCTGCCGGTGACGGTTCCACATGATGCCAGCGAGCCGTTACAATTTGTGTTTCGTCAGCTTGATAATGGGCGCCGGCTTGGTGTTTTGACCGATACGGGTCATATCACCAGTCATATCGTCAATTCGTATTCCGCGCTGAACGGCTTACTGCTCGAATTTAACTATGACCCGCTAATGCTTGAAAACGGTCCCTATCCCTATTCATTGAAGCAACGGGTTGGTGGCGATCTCGGGCATTTATCGAATGACCAGTCGATCGATATGCTGCGCCAGATCGATACCACTTCGCTCGATTGTTTAATCGCCGCCCATATTTCTGAAAAAAACAATTCGCCCTCGCTGGTCGCCAGCCGGATTGAGCAGATCGCCGATTTACCGATACCGGTGATAGCCTGTCAGGACGAGGGTTTTGGGTGGATTTCGGTCTAGGCGTCCTTGTCAAATTCAATCAGCGCGTAGGCTGAGTGATTATGAATCGATTCAAAGTTTTCGGACTCGAGCACATATTGACGAATGCGCTCATCTTCATTCAGTTTTCCGGCAATGTCGCGAACCATATCTTCAACAAATTTCGGATTGTCATAAGCGCGTTCGGTGACGTATTTTTCGTCGGGGCGTTTGAGTAATCCGTAAAGTTCGCAGGATGCCTGTTTCTCGACGATATCAATAATTTCTTCGATCCAGATAAATCCGCTGGTTCTGGCGTCGACGGTTACATGCGACCGTTGGTTGTGCGCGCCATAGTCGGAGATGGATTTTGAACAGGGGCAAAGACTGGTTACCGGCACCTGAATTTTAACCCGGGTATGGGTAACACCTGCATTAATTTCACCGACCAGCGAGACATTGTAGTCGAGCAGAGATTCGACACCCGACACAGGCGCTTTCTTATTTACAAAATAAGGAAAACGCATTTCAATATAACCCGACTCTGCTTCCAGTAACTCGGCCATTTCCTGCAACATTTCATTGAAAGATGAATAGGTAATCTCTCTATCATGATCGTTTAAGATGCTTACAAAGCGCGACATGTGCGTGCCCTTAAACTGATGCGGCAAAAAGACAAACATGTTGAAAGTTGCAATCGTGTGTTGCTTGCCTTCTGACCGGTCCTTGACGATAACCGGGTGCCGGATATCCTTAATGCCAACTTTATTTATGGCCAGTTGACGGGTGTCCGCGGAACCCTGAACATCAGGAATAGCATTCGATTGGGTGGCGGGTTGACTACCGTTCATAGTTGAGTCCTGTTTTAGGTGCAGATTTGAAAATGTTTCGATCCGGCTTGATTTCGACTTGAAAATGGATCGAGTTAATAACTGAGTAAAATGGTTGGTTATTATACCGAGGCATATCGGATAGGCAAACATTCATCGACATTTAATTTTACTGCGCAGAAAGGCTGCAGTTGCAAGGGCTGATCTACCTGCAAGTTCTGCCCGCTGTGTTCTGGCGGATCAGGGTATGGCCTATTTGAATAAGCTGAGCTGGCACATTGGCGATTTGAGTCGAGTTATTTTTTCGACCTAATCCGTTTTATGCTGCCCTTAGGTTTTCAGCCAGAGGGCCTTGGGCACTATCGGTTGCTTTTATCCAGACTCACACCACTTTGCGTTATTGCGCGCAAAATTCGGTAATTGATTTTTCGATACTGTCGCGATCCAGGCCATATTCTTCGAGCACCTGTTCGCGGCTTCCATGCGATGGAAATTCGTCACTGAGCCCGAGTCTGAGCAACGGAATCGACAGCTGTTGCAGGTTCAGGTATTCGAGTACGGCGCTGCCGGCACCGCCGATGATGGCCGCATCTTCCAGGGTGATCAGGCGATCGTTGGTTTTCACCATTTCGTCGATCAATTGTTCATCGAGTGGCTTGATGAAGCGCATATTGACCAGTGTTAAATCGAGCGCCTCGGCAATTTCGCTGGCTATATTGAGCATGCTGCCGAATACCAGCAATGCCGCTTTTTTACCTTGCCGTACGGTTAATGCTTTGCCGATTTCAGCGGTTTCTTCGAGGTTAATTCGCTCCGGTTTAGCGATGCTATCGCGCGGATAACGAACAATCGCCGGGCCGGGGTAGTTAAACGCGGTGTTAAGTAAAACAAACATGTCTTCCGCATTTCCTGGCGCCATGATCACTATTCCCGGAATACAGCGGCTATAGGCAATGTCAAAGCTGCCCGTGTGGGTGGAACCATCCGCGCCGACAATTCCTGCCCGGTCAACCGCAAAGGTAACATCCAGCCCCTGGACGGCGACATCGTGGATCAATTGATCGTAGCCGCGTTGCAGGAAGGTCGAATAAATGGCAACAATTGGTTTCAAGCCGTCGCGCGCCATTCCGGCAGCAAGCGTAACCGAGTGTTGTTCGGCAATACCCACATCGTGGTATCGCTCGGGAAACTCTTCGGAGAATTTCACTAGCCCGGAGCCTTCGCGCATCGCCGGAGTGATCGCATGCAAGAGTGGCTGCTGATGCCCTTTGGCAACCAGCCAGTCAGTAAATACGTTGGTATAGGACTGGATCCCCGGTTTGCTCGATGATTGCAGCTTGCCTGATTCCGGGTCGAAAGGCCCGACTCCGTGATAGTTGCAGGCGTCTGCTTCCGCAGGAGGGTAGCCTTTGCCTTTACGCGTGACTATGTGGAGCAATCGGGGGCCTTTCAATTGCTGCATGTTGCGAATTAACGGCAACAGATCGTCGAGATTATGCCCATCAATCGGGCCATAGTAGGAAAACCCTAGTTCTTCAAATAAAGTTCCGGGAACCATCATACCTTTTACATGTTCCTCTGCCCGTCGCGCCAGTTCCCAGGCGCTCGGAATTCGTTCCAATACCTTTTTGCTGCCCGCGCGCATACTTGAGTATATTTTTCCCGACCAGATGCGCGATAGATATTTCGACATGGCACCGACATTCGGTGAAATCGACATTTCGTTGTCATTCAGGATAACCAGAAGGTCGTCGTCAAGGTCTCCGCCATGGTTCAGTGCCTCGTAGGCCATCCCGGCGGTCATGCCGCCATCGCCAATAATGGCAACAGCTTTTCGATCAATACCCTGCGCTCGAGCCGCAATAGCCATGCCGATAGCAGCGCTGATCGAGGTGCTCGAGTGGCCGGCGCCGAATTGGTCGTATTCGGATTCGAAAATATTAGGAAATCCGGAGATGCCGCCTTTTTGGCGCAGCCCCGACATTAGATGTCGACGTCCGGTCAGGATTTTATGCGGATAGCACTGATGGCCGACATCCCAGATCAGTCGGTCATTCGGGGTGTCGAATAGATAATGCAGGGCGATGGTAATTTCAACTGAACCGAGCCCTGAGGCCAGGTGTCCGCCGGTTTTTGACAAGCTTTGCAACAGGAACACGCGCATCTCTGCCGCCAGTTCGGGCAGTTGATCTTCATCCAGTTTGCGCAGGTCGTCGGGAGACTCTATCTGCTCCAGTATTGGGAATTTGTTGGCGATATTATTCAATGTATAACTGTCCAGCGCTTGGGCTGTTGTCGAAATTAGTGTGTGCGTTCCACAAACCAGGCCGAAATATACCGTAAAATGTCCGCTTCCTCACCAAATATCGACAGCGATTGCAGTGCCTGTGCATGCAATTCCTGGGCTTTTTCACGCGAAGCCTCCAGGCCGATGATGGAAGGAAAGGTCGGTTTGTTCCGCGCCATGTCAGATCCCTGCGGCTTACCTAAGGTTTCGGTATCACCGACGACATCGAGAATATCGTCCTGCACCTGAAACGACAGGCCGATGCATTTACCATAAGAGTCGAGGGCGTTGAAGCGATCTTCCTGCAATCGATCTGCACTCAAAGCGGCCAGCTGAATACAGGTTCGAATCAAGGCGCCGGTTTTATGGATATGCATCGTTTCCAGTTCGGCAATATTGAGCGTTTTGCCGACCGAAGCGAGATCGATAGCCTGTCCGCCAGCCATTCCCCGCGATCCGGAAAACAGCGATAGCTTCTCTATCATTTCGAGCCGTGACGATGCATCGTCGGTCATTTTCGGGTCATGGCTGAGAATATAAAATGCCAGCGCCTGTAGCGCGTCACCCGCCAGAATCGCAGTGGCTTCGTTGAATTGCTTGTGGCAGGTTGGACGACCACGCCGCAGGTCATCATCATCCATTGCGGGCAGATCATCATGAATTAACGAATAGGCATGAATGATTTCAACCGCCGCGGCCGCGCCATCTACTTTATCCAGATCGATCCCTAAAGCGGTAGCCGTGGCGTAAATCAGAATCGGTCGGACCCGTTTTCCGGGCGCAAGCACGGCGTAACGCATGGCCTGGTGCAAGCTTGTCGGATGTAATTTTTCCGCGGGGAGCCAGTGCTCGAGTGATTGATTGACCCGTAACTGGAACTTTTCAACGTAGGCAGAAAAAGTTTCGGGATCAATCTTCATCAATGTCTTCGAAGGGAATAGTTTGTTGGAGCCCGTTTTTCTCGATTAATTGCTCGACGCGCAGCTCGGCATTTTCCAGGGTGTCTTGACAGCTTCGGGCCAGTTTAATTCCTTTTTCGAATTGATCGAGAGACTCTTCCAGGCCAAGATCACCGCCCTCCATGCGAGAAACGATTTGCTCGAGCTGCTGCAATGATTTTTCAAAATCTTTTAGTTTTTCTTTTTTATCGGTCATAACCAGTCACATGCTTAGATAATGGGGCGATTATAGAGCATCCAGAGTGTCAACCAAATGATTCACTGGAATCAATTTCATCTCTTTAAATTGATTGCGTTTGGGCATGTTGGCTTTCGGGATAATGGCGTTTTCGAATCCATGCTTACTGGCCTCTCGAAGCCTTTCTTCGCCGTTACTGACGGGACGAATTTCACCGGAAAGGCCCACTTCACCAAAAACCAGCGTGCGTTGGCCGACGGGCCGGTCTTTGTAACTGGACAGGATCGCCATAATAATGGCCAGATCGGCCCCGGTTTCGGCTATGCGTACGCCGCCAACCGCGTTGATAAATACGTCCTGATCGTACAGCGGAATACCGCCGTGTCGTTGTAAAATAGCGAGCAGCATGGCGAGCCGATTTGACTCGAGACCGACGCTGAGGCGTTTTGGATGACCGCCGTGTGATTCGGTAACCAGCGCCTGAATTTCGACCAGAAACGGACGGGTTCCTTCGCGTGAAACCATTATCACGCTGCCCGATACCGGTTTATCGTGCTGCGCCAGGAATATCGCCGAAGGATTGCTCACCTGTTTCAGGCCTTCATCGGTCATCGCGAATATACCCAGTTCATTAACCGCACCGAAACGGTTTTTTACGGCACGAATAACCCGGAAGCGGGTGCTCGAATCACCTTCAAAATAAAGAACAGTATCGACCATGTGTTCGAGAACCCGGGGCCCCGCCAGATGGCCTTCCTTGGTTACATGGCCGACCAGAAATATGGCGATGTTACTCTGCTTCGCCAGGCGCACCAGCATGGCCGTGCTTTCCCTGATCTGAGTCACCGACCCCGGCGCCGATTGCAGGCTGTTGGTGAAAATAGTTTGAATCGAATCGATAACCATTACCACCGGTTTGCAAGTTTGCGCCTGGGCAATAATTTCTTCGATGCAGGTTGAACTCAATAGCATTAAATCTTCATTGGGCAGCTGCAGTCTTTGCGCGCGCAAACTGACCTGCTGGGGTGATTCTTCACCGGTGACGTAAAGCGCATTTTTGCTCAGGCTTAGCTGAGTCAGGCACTGTAATAAAAGGGTTGATTTGCCGATTCCGGGGTCGCCACCGAGCAACACAACCGAGCCTTCGACCAGTCCTCCGCCGAGCACGCGGTCGAGCTCTTCGATGCAACTGCTAAAGCGCGGAGTCGACGAAATCGGGATTTCATTCAGCCGGGTTACACTCGATTGGGCGTTGCCGATATGCCAGTTTGTGCTCGCTCCCGGGCCGTTGTTGATTGCCGGAATTTCTTCGATGCAATTCCAGATTTTGCAATCGGGGCATTGCCCGGACCATTTAGGCAGCAGGCTGGCGCATTCGCGGCATTGATATTGAGCAGAGGTTTTAGCCATCGAGCGGTAATTCTGATTGCGGTTGATCGCTTTGCAGGGGTTTACCGAGAGCAATTCGTGCGGTTTTTACCATATTATTTTTAACCTGCATGACTTCGATCGGATAACCGCTGATTTTTAAACTGGTTCCGGCTTCCGGAATGAATTCCATGTGTTCCAGGATAAGACCGTTTAAGGTGCGCGGACCGTGGCTGGGCAGTTGAATGTCGAGGTTACGGTTGATTTTGCGAATATGGGTGGAACCGTCGATGAGAAAACTACCGTCGGAGTCCTGAAAGAAGGGTTGGCGCAAAGCGGTCGGGTCGGTGGTGAATTCGCCGACAATTTCTTCCAGGATATCTTCAATCGTCACCAATCCCTGAATATCGCCATACTCATCTACGACAAATCCGATGCGCCGTTTATTTTTTCGGAAATTAATTAACTGGGTAGTTAAGGTGGTTCCTTCGGGAATGAAATAGCTCTGACGGGTCAGGTCGCTGAGGCTTTGTTGATTAAAATCGTCGGTCAGCAGTAGCGGCAAAATCTTGCGCATCAATGCAATACCGATGAGGTTGTCGATGTGACCCGAATAGATCGGGATCCGAGTATAGGAAAGCGTAGTAATTTGTTTGAGCGTATCGCTCCAGTCTTCTTCCAGATCGATTCCTATAATATCGTTTCTCGGCACCATGATATCGTCGACGGTGACCTTCTCCAGGTCGATGATGCTGAGCAGCATGTCTCGATGCGAATCAGGAATCAGGCCGCTGGTTTCGTGTACGGCGACGCGCAACTCTTCCGAGTTCAGGGCGTCATTGCTCGAAGTATGCTGCGACAACATAAATAGCTTCAATACCAGCTTTGCCAGGCGATCGATAATGAAAACCAGCGGCCATAGTATGCGCGACAAAGGTTTATAGACGTAGGCAGCTGGGAAGGCGATTTTTTCGGGATTGTTCGCCGCCAGTGTTTTCGGAGTGACTTCGGCAAATAATAACAGCAATAAGGTAAGCACTCCGGCCGCGATCGCAATTCCGGCATCACCATAAAGACGATAACCGATATAGGTGGCGAGTTGGGTAATCACTATGTTAACAAAATTATTGCCGAGCAGGATCAGGGTGATTAACTTTTCCGGTTTTTCCAGAAGTTCGACCGCCCGCATGGCGCCCCCGTGTTTCTTTTCGGCGAGATGTTTCAACCGGTAGCGATTGAGACTCATCAATCCGGTTTCTGAACCGGAGAAAAAACCAGACAGCAAAATCAGCACAAAAAAAGCAATGATTAACAGGTATAACGGAATATCGTTCAAAAGATAGCCTTTCTGAGATCGCTAGAGGATGAATTCGAGTACAAGTTTGCTACCAAAGAATGACAGCATCAGTAACAGGAAAGATGACAGGGTCCAGCGAATAGCGGTTTTACCCCGCCAGCCAAATTTAAACCGGCCGAATAACAAGACGGCTAGTACAAACCAGGCGAAAATCGAGAGCACGGTTTTGTGTACCAGGTGCTGGGCAAAAATATCCTGCAAATAAATGAAGCCCGTGGCAAGGGACGCACTAAGGCCGATAAACCCGAAAATAAGAAAATTGAATAACAGGCTTTCCATATCGTGTATCGGTGGCAGAAAGCGGATAAACCCACCGGGGTGATGTTGTTTGATCGAACGATCTTGAAATGCGAGCAGACAGGCCTGAAAGGCAGCCAGCGTGATCAGGCTATAGGCAATAACCGAAACCAGAATATGGGTCTGGATTCCTGCGCTGGTAACCACGATCAATTCATCGGTGAAGTGCATAGTGGCGGCAATAGTGGCCAGACCACCGATTGGAAATACCACAATCCCCAGACTGTCGATACGTCGAAAGTAGCAACTGATAAGAATTTGAATGGTGATCAACCAGTTAATCAGTGAGAAGGCGACAAAAAAACCGAGGTTAAGGCCCTTGTCCTGTAGTATCAGCTCAGCCAGAATAAGCGCTTGCAGGCCAACCGCCAGCACCGCCGGCAATAATGCCAACCAGCGTTGATGTTGTGCTCTGCCGAGTTGTCTGAAAATCAAAAATGCAGACAGACTATAAAGAATTGTAGTAAGGGCGCTAGCCAGGGTGGGGAACATTATTTTTTGTCATTCATACAGGCGGCAAAGTGTAACCGAAAATTCTTATGCTCGCACTAGTGCGGCAAATTAGCTGAAAGCAATTATTTCCGACTCAGGCAGGTTAAAAGCAGCGTTATTAATTGTGAACCTGCTCGGATTTATCAATAATAGTCTGTAATATGGTGCCAATTCGTGCTAAACGACATACAAACTATAAAAATATATCATTCTAGTCCATGATTGATTGCTTAGTTACCAGTCAGTGGCTAAATCTATCCCGGTTTTCCGGGTACGGAATTATAGAGATCTATGCAGATAAAGATACTTGGTTGGGCAGGGGGAATAGGCGCTAATTTGCGTACAACATCCTTTCTTGTCGACGACGATCTGTTGATCGATGCCGGCACCGGGCTGGGCGATCTGCCGCTCAATAGTATGACCGATATTCGGCATATTTTTCTGACCCATTCGCATATGGATCATATTGTCGGTTTGCCGCTGCTAGCCGATACCATGTTTGGCGTGCATGACGAGCCGATAGTTGTCCATGCTCAGGAAAAAACGATTAAGGCGGTGAAAGCGCACATTTTCAATTGGGTTATCTGGCCCGATTTTTCAGAATTGCCGAGTAAAGAAAATCCCTCGATTCGCTTCGAGATTATGAACCCCGGCGACAAGGTTACGATCCGATCCCGGGAAATCGAGATGATACCGGTGAATCACACTGTTCCCGGAGTGGGCTACTGTGTATCTACCCGCAAAGCAACGGTTGCCTTTAGCGGTGATACCACAACCAATGATAGTTTATGGGAAGTGCTCAATAGCTACGATAATATCGACCTGCTGTTTGTCGAGAGTGCTTTTGCCAATCATGACCTCGAGATCAGCAAGATTTCCAAACATTATTGCCCGAGTTTGCTCGGCGAGGATGTACGCAAACTAAAGCATCGCCCGGATATCTGGCTCACTCACTTTAAACCCGGCGAAGAAGAATTAATTTATCAGCAATGCGTTGAAGCGATGCCCGATTTTAAAGTACATCACTTGAAAGGCGGTGAAAAATTCAAGTTTTAGCCTGCCCATAGTCAATACTGCGCTGCTATAATCCCCCGAACTGTTACCTTTCGAGTTTAATCGATGTTTGAAAACCTGACCGATCGACTGTCCCGTACGCTGAAGAATTTGCGAGGTCAGGGGCGTCTCAGCCCAGAGAATATTAAGGATAGCCTGCGCGAAGTCCGCATGGCCTTGCTGGAGGCCGATGTGGCGCTTCCGGTCGTGAAAGCGTTCATCGAGCAGGTCGGTGAAAAAGCTCAGGGGCAGGAGGTGCTCACTAGTCTTTCCCCTGGCCAGGCCTTGATCAAAGTGGTCAACGATGAACTGGTCACGATTATGGGTGAATCCCATGACGGGCTGGATTTGTCGACCCGGCCGCCGGCGGTAGTATTGATGGCCGGACTGCAGGGTGCGGGTAAAACGACAACGGTTGCGAAACTGGCACGACGATTGATCGAGGTCGAGAAAAAATCGGTTATGGTGGCCAGCGCCGATATCTATCGTCCTGCGGCCATCGACCAGCTGCAAACCCTGGCGGCTGAGGTCAAGGCGGATTTCTTTCCATCGGATAATTCGCAGAAGCCGGTCGATATTTCGCTTGCAGCACTGAATGCCGCGAGGAAATCAGGCGCCGATGTATTGATTCTGGATACCGCGGGTCGTTTGCACATCGATGAGCGAATGATGGCTGAAATTCAGGCAATACATCGCGCCGTCGAACCCGTTGAAACGCTCTTTGTAGTCGACAGTATGACCGGGCAGGATGCGGCCAATACTGCTAAGGCATTCGATGAAGCGCTGCCACTCACCGGTGTCGTGCTCACTAAAGTCGATGGTGATGCCCGCGGTGGTGCCGCTTTATCGGTTCGACATATTACCGGTAAGCCGATCAAGTTCATCGGTTCGGGCGAAAAAACGGATGCCCTCGAAGCCTTTCACCCCGATCGGATTGCCTCGCGAATTCTTGGCATGGGCGATATTCTTTCGCTGGTCGAACAGGCGCAGGACAAAGTTGACCTTGATAAAGCGGAGAAATTGGCGCGCAAGGTCAAAAAAGGGAAGGGGTTTGATCTGGAAGATTTGCGTGACCAATTCACCCAGATGGAGAAAATGGGTGGGCTCGGCAACCTGGTGGACAAGTTGCCCGGAATGGGTGCCGGTGTTTCCCAGGCGATGCAAAATCCTGCACATACCAAGCAGATGAAGCGTATGGTCGCGATTATCGACTCAATGACGCCGATCGAGCGTCGCAAACCCGAAGTCATCAATGGTTCGCGCAAGCGACGCGTTGCACAGGGCTCGGGTACCGAGATACAGGATGTGAACCGCTTGCTAAAGCAGCACAAGCAAATGCAGAAGATGATGAAAAAAATGGGCAGCAAGGGTGGAATGGCCAATATGATGCGCGGAATGAAGAGCAAACTACCCCCGGGCATGTCGTTTTAACCGACTGCGTTATTGAGCAGGTTTTTGAGTAAATAAGGGCATTGAATTGATAGCCGGCACGCGATCAATTTAAAATTAGTCGTTTTTTGTAAAATTCCTTGATCAATCCTGGTAAAAACAGCGATTTCGGACTTCACAGCAGAAATTAAATAGGTACAATACGCGGTCTTCTGACCCCATGGTCAGCGGCATACTGTTGTCTGATGACATTTAGAGGTTTTTATGGTTTCAATTCGATTGGCTAGAGGTGGTTCTAAGAAGCGCCCATTTTATCACGTGGTCGTAAGTGATAGCCGCTGCCCGAGAGACGGCCGTTATATTGAGCGCGTCGGTTTTTTCAATCCTAAGGCCCGTGGCCAGGAAGAAGGACTGCGTCTTGATGATACCCGTATTGATTATTGGGTGTCCAAAGGTGCCCAGCCCAGCGAGCGAGTAGCAAGCTTGATCAAGGGTGCTCGAAAAGCAGCCTGAGGTTGCTTAGTACTATGGACCAACACAACAATGAGTTGCTTTGTGTTGGACATATTTTGGGTGCGCAAGGTTTAAAAGGCTGGGTCAGGGTATTTTCCAATACTAGTCCGCGTGAAAATATCGTGAGTTATGGCCCCTGGTATTTAGATGGGGGCGAAGAACTCAGGAAAACAGGCATCGAAGGAAAGGTGCAGGGCAAAAATATTATTGCCAAGCTCGACGGAGTCGAGGACCGGACCCAGGCGGAAGCAATGGCCGGACGAAAAATTTATATCCCGTCGAGCCAGTTACCTCGATTGGATGATGACGATTACTACTGGTCCGATTTGATCGGGCTCGAAGTTAAAAGTTTGCAAGACGAGGCGCTTGGTGTGGTCGAGTCGATGCTGGAAACCGGTGCTAGCGATGTCATGGTGTTAAGTGGCGATCGTGAAAGGTTGATACCCTTTGTCATCGGCGATGTGGTTCGTGAGGTAGACCTGGAAAATCGATGCATTATTGTTGATTGGTTACCCGAGTATTGAAATGCGTGTTGATGTCATCACGTTGTTTCCAGAGCTGGTAGAGCAGGTTATCAGCTGCGGTGTAGTAGGTAGGGCGGCACAGCAGCAGAAAATAGCGTTGCATTGCTGGAACCCGCGTAACTATGCCAGCGATCGACATCGCACCGTAGACGATCGGCCCTATGGTGGTGGACCGGGTATGTTGATGAAGGTCGAGCCGCTGGCGAAGGCCATCGAAGCGGTCAAAAAAGAAAATGATAGCCGGTTGATTTATTTCAGCCCGCAGGGGACGCCGGTTACCCAGCAACGGCTGCAGCGGCAGCTGGACGAGAAAGCGGTAATTTTTTTATGCGGTCGCTACGAAGGTGTAGATGAGCGCTTGATACAGAACGAAGTCGACGAAGAATGGTCGATTGGTGACTATGTGATCAGTGGTGGCGAACTCGCTGCAATGGTCTGCATTGACGCCATGGCGCGATTGATACCCGGTGCGCTGGGCCATGAGCAATCGGCCGAACAGGATTCGTTCAGCCAGGGGCTGCTCGATTACCCGCACTATACAAGACCGGAACAGTTTTCCGGGAGCCGCGTACCGGATGTACTACTAAGCGGCAATCATCGTGAAATCGGTGAATGGCGAGAGCGACAGGCTCTGGGACGAACCTGGCAGCGTAGACCCGATTTGCTTGCGCAAATCGAGCTGGATAGCAGGCAGCAAAAGCTGCTGGAAGATTTTATTAACGAGTTTGAAGAAACTCGATAACGGTAATTGAACCGTTGATGAAGTGATTTTTAGAGGAATCGACATGAGCAACATAATCGCACAACTCGATGCAGAACAATTGAAGTCTGATGTTCCGGCATTTTCACCTGGAGATACCGTTGTCGTTCAGGTTCGTATTAAGGAAGGCGAACGCGAACGATTACAGGCCTACGAAGGGGTTGTTATTGCCAAGCGTAACCGTGGAATCAACTCCGCTTTTACCGTACGAAAAATATCACACGGTGAAGGGGTAGAGCGGGTGTTTCAAACCCACAGCCCGTTGATTGCTGAAATTGCGGTGAAACGACGTGGTCGAGTGCGCCGTGCTAAATTGTATTTTCTGCGTGGTCGTACCGGCAAGGCAGCACGTATTAGAGAAAAGCTATAACGGGCAACCGTTAAGTTTAGTTATTAGAAAAAGGCGTGTCTGCGATAGCTACACGCCTTTTTTTTTGAGTTGAAAATGAAATCGCTGAACGTATTAATTTTACTCTTTCTGATCAGCCTGGGGCTGGCAACAGCAGCGCCTGCCAATGAACGATTGAATCTGTTAAAGAGCATTTCCGCGGTGGGCGCACCGGCATTGACGCTAAAAATGCTCGATCAGACCCAGCCCAAAGTTGATGTCGATTTATACGAGTGGATTCTGTGGGAACAGGAAAGATTCGTCATATTGACTAAATGGAAGCAATGGGATGATTTGCTGTTACGCATCGAAAACCTGCCGGACGATATTCCTGATCAGTTCAAGAATCAAGCCGCTACTTACAAGGTGCGGGCTTACCTGGAATTGGGGCAGGCCGATACGGCCCGGCAGATTTTGCGGGGGCTTTTATGGCAGCTTCCTGCGGGTAATTCCGCCGAGTACGAAACCTGGCGCCGACAGCTTATTGTTACTTATATTCAGCAAGATCGAATTGATGATGCGCGTATCGCATTGCTGAGATTTGATCAGGATTTCGACAATCAAAGCCTTGAATGGTTACTCCTGCGCGCTACCGTATTGCTTAAGTCTGAGCGTTACGATCAGGCCATCCAACTGCTCCAGCCAAAAGAAGCCTGGCAGGCAAAACTTACCCTGTTACTTGCCAGGTATCTGAGTGGGCGAATTAAAACCAATGAGCTCTGGAAAACAGCGGTGCAATTAAGCAAGGTCGAATCCAGTTCGGAAGAAGAGCTAGCCACGATCTGGGCTCTGGGTTACCGGGCAGCGCTCAATATGTCCCCGGTTGACAGGGTTGTTGCCCTGGAATCGCTACTCCAAATCAGCACGCGCACGCCAATGGAAATATTTGAGGTTCCCGTCGATGCCTTGTGGCAGGCCTATTTTGACTACGCAGAACTGGTTGGTAATAGGGCGGAGCTCTTAATAGGTCAGGATAGAAAATGGCTGCAGTTAGCCGAAAAAGGGGCCAAGGTCACTCCGGTAAAGTCGCGATCGCTTTATGCTTTGTTAATTTCGCGATCTGAGGATAGTGAAATTGTAGATCTGGCATCAGAGGGTTACTTGAACAGTTTTGTAAATTTCGATCAGACGCCACGAAATTTACTAGTGGCATTATTCATTCAGAGCAAATCCTATTCTGATGTGAACCGAATTCCAGCGCAGATGCGTTATCAACTGGTCGACCAGGCATTAAAATCGGCTGATATAGCCGAGGCAACACGACTAATGTCGGGTTTGAATACTATGCCCCGCTCAGCGAATAAGTTTGACTGGCAATTGAGGCAGGCCAGAATCCTGATTCTCGGTGGTCGCTATGAGGAAGGGAACCAGGTGTTATCGGTTCTATTCGATGAGTATCAGCAAGTCGATGTTGAATCAACCGACCGGATATTGCAGATCCTGTTCGATTTACAGACGATTAATTATCATCAGCAGGCAATCCAGTATTTCGGCCGCTTGCTATCGCTGGAGGTAGAACCGAAACAACGGCGCGAGATTTTATACTGGATTGCTGATTCGTATAACGGTCTTGAAGAATATGACCGCGCTGCCTTGCTCTACCTGCAATCGGCGATGTTGCCTGGCCCTGAAACGCTCGATCCCTGGGCCCAAACCGCCCGATTTAATGCCGCTGAAAATCTGGAAAAATCGGGCTATATCGACGATGCCCGACGAATATATCTGGGTTTGTTAAAAGTTACCCGGGAACCGGCTCGACGCTCGGTACTTAACCAGAAAATACAACAGCTCTGGTTAAACCAGGCGAGCCAGCAATAATTGCTGGAAAAATCCTTGAAACAGCAATAATTGCCCGCATATTATGCGGCATAAATCGACAATGCTGCCTGAAGCAGTATTTCATTCAATCGATCGGAGATAACCAGACATGACGGTAAGTGCTAATTCAGAAACTCGAGGTTTCGAAACCGAAGTAAACCAGTTACTGGATTTAATGATCCATTCTTTATATTCGAATAAGGATATATTTTTGCGGGAACTGATTTCCAATGCGTCGGATGCCTGCGACAAGCTGCGATTTACCGCGGTTTCAGACGCGTCACTTTATGAAGAAGACATCGAGCTGAAAATAAAAGTCAGTTTCGACAAGGAAAATCGCACCATCACCATTATCGATAATGGTGTGGGTATGTCTCGTGACGAAGTGATTGAAAATATCGGCACTATTGCCAAATCGGGTACGCGCTCTTTTCTTGATTCCATCACCGGAGACAAGAAGAGCGATGCCAATTTAATCGGGCAGTTCGGGGTTGGTTTTTATTCGGCTTTTATAGTCGCGGACGAAGTGACATTACGTAGCCGCAAAGCGGGCGAAGCGGTCGACAGTGGCGTTGAGTGGGTATCGCAAGGTAAAGGTGACTACAGTATTTCTTCGGTCGAAAAGGAAAGTCGTGGCACCGAGATCACGCTAAAATTAAAAGAAGGTGAAGACGAATTTTTGAACGACTATAAACTGCGTTCGATAATCACTTCTTATTCCGACCACATCGATTTTCCAGTGGTTATGGAAAAGACGACCGAGCCTGAAGAAGGTGGCGAAACGGTTATTGAAGAAGAAACCGTTAATCAGGCTTCTGCCTTATGGACGCGTTCAAAGTCCGAGGTCAGCGAAGACGAGTACAAAGAATTCTACAAGCATGCCGCGCACGATTTTCAGGACCCGATCGACTGGAGTCATAATCGTGTAGAAGGCACCAATGAATATACTTCCTTGCTCTATATTCCCGCGCGTGCGCCTTTTGATCTTTATGATCGGGACTCGCGACAGGGTATTAAACTCTATGTGCAGCGTGTTTTTATCATGGAAGATGTCGAGCAGTTACTTCCGCGGTATCTGCGATTCGTTCGTGGCGTTATCGATTCTAATAATCTGGCGTTGAACGTGTCGCGCGAAATTTTGCAGGGCAGCAAAGTTATCGACAGTATTCGCAGCGGTTCGATCAAGAAAATACTCGGTATGTTGGCCAAAATTGCCAAAAATGATCCGGAAAAGTACCAGGGGTTCTGGAAAGAATTCGGTAAGGTACTGAAGGAAGGGCCGGCGGAAGATTTTGCCAATCGCGAAGCAATCGCTAAATTATTGCGATTTGCCACCACCGAGAATGACGACGAAACCCAATTGGTTTCACTCGATGATTACGTTGGTCGAATGAAAGAAGACCAGGAAAAAATTTATTACGTGGCCGCCGATACCCATTCCGCCGCGAAAAACAGCCCTCATCTGGAAATTTTCCGTAAGAAAGGCATCGAAGTTTTGCTGCTTTCTGACCGCGTGGACGAATGGCTGACGTCACACTTGAACGAATTCGAAGGCAAGAAGCTTCAATCGGTGGCCAAGGGCGAGCTCGACCTTGGTGATGACGAAGAATCGGAAAAGGAATTACAGGCAAAGGCTAAATCTTCGGAGAAGCTGTTAAAGCGAATGAAGGAAGCACTGGCCGAGCGCGTAGCCGATGTGCGCGTAACCAACCGCCTGACCGATTCGCCAGCCTGTATCGTGTTGAATGAGCAGGATATGGCGATGCACATGCAACGCATATTGAAAGATGCAGGGCACGAACTTCCATCGAGTAAGCCGATTCTGGAAATCAATGCAGACCATCCAATCGTGAAAAAGCTGGATAAGGAAAAATCGAAAAAGAAGTTTTCCGATTGGTCTGATATATTGTTTGATCAGGCAATACTGGCGGAAGGTGGTCAACTTGAGGACCCCGCCAGCTTTGTTGCCAAATTAAACAAGATGCTGGTGACCATTGCAAAATAAGGAAAAGATCAGAAAATTTATTCGCCACCCTACAGACATACCGATTCAAGTGTGTCTGGATCGGGTGGAAGCCAACGATTCTGACGACACCACCCTGACCAATGTCAGTTTGGGTGGGCTTTCTTTTATTTCTCCCCAATCGCTACCGCTGGGTGACCAGGTCAGTATCAGTATTCCTATTTTAGAAAGGGATAATCAGTTGTGCGGAACGGTGATCTGGTGCGAGCCATCGCGCCAGGGCTTCGAGATCGGGCTTGAATTCGACCGTAGCGATGATGTGTTTCGCTTACGCATGATCGAACAGGTTTGCCATATCGAGCATTACCGTAAAGAAGTTGCCCGCGTCGAAGGTCGTGAGCTTGATATTCAACAAGCCGCAAACGAATGGATATCGCTCTATGCCGGTGATTTCCCCGCTTTATAGTCTTGTCAGCCGATAATTCATGTTCAGTCGCAATCATAGGCGCCGGCCTCGCCGGGCTTACCTGTGGTACCGCGTTAAATGGTCTGGTAGATCAGGTCAAAATTTTTGAAAAGGATGTATACCCTGGTGGGCGGGTCAATCGATTTCGCGCTGGCGAGTATGAATTTAATCATGGTGCGCAATACTTCACAGTCAATAACCCTTTGTTCTGGAATATTGTATCTTCCTGGCAAACCGAAGGGATAGTGCGCCCATGGGATGGCTGGATTGTCGAGTTACAGCAAGGTCAGGTAATTAACAGTGACATGAGCACGCAGCGATTTATCGGTGTGCCACGAATGCAGATTGTAGCCGAGAACCTGGCCCGGCACTGCAGCCTGGTCACCTCAGCAAACATTGCAGAACTGGAACAGCAGAGAGATGGTGGGTGGCGGTTGTTTAATGAGCGGGGCGCCTACATGGGGGCATTTGATGTCGTCATCGTAGCGACTGCCGCGCACCAGGTTGCTGCCTTGTGCCGATCAGTTCCCGCCATTAGTCGTAAAGCTGAAAAGGTGGATATGACCGTTTGCTGGAGTGGAATGTTTGCCTTTGAGAAAGAGCTTGATCTGCCCTATGAGGCAGCGCATGTTATCGACTCACCACTGTCATGGATTTCACGTCACCAGCTCACAAATAAGGCGATTGATGCGGACTGTTGGGTATTGCATGCCACCCCCGAATGGTCGCAACAATACGCGGCTAGCTTTCGCGGAAGGGTAATGCATGCATTGCTCGACGCATTCTGGCAGTCAACCGATATCGCGCCTCAAAAACCGATTTCCTCGTCGGTACATTGCTGGAAGCACGCGCTACCGATAAATCCTATTGGTGAGGATTCATTATTTATTGACTCGGAAGCTATCGGGGCCTGCGGCGATTGGTGCACAGCGCCAAGAATTGAGGGTGCGGTGCTCAGCGGTTTTTCCATGGCTGACCGGGTGATGAAATTTGTAAACAAGAGAAACGGTACATGAGTTTGATAACAGAGGATATAACAATAGTTCAAGCGGGTACTGACCCGGTAACATCAGCGTCGGCCCGATAGGTCGTGTTATTTACCGGCCCAATAATTCGTGACCGTTGAGGCGGAAACCTATCGCCTCGACAAGTGGCTATGGGCAGCGCGTTTTTTCAAGACACGTGCCCTGGCCGCTGATGCAATAAAAGGTGGAAAGGTGCACCTGCAGGGTAACCGTGTTAAGCCATCCCGGCCGGTAAAAATTGACGATTGTTATGAAGTTCGACGCGGATACGATTGCTTTGAGGTTGTCGTCACCGGGCTCTCTGCCCGGCGCGGGTCGGCATTGTCAGCAGCGGAGCTTTATCGGGAAACCGATGCCAGTAAAGAAAAACGCAAGCTGGAATCCGAAAAGCGAAAACTGGCGGCGCTTGCGCAACCGATCACGGCCGCTCGCCCGACCAAAAAACAACGTCGTCAAATCCACCGATTTAAAGAACAAACATGATTTGCGTTTTTGTTTACGGGACATTGAAACGCGGGCAACGGAACAATTACCTGTTATCCCGGGCGGAATTTCTCGGCGAGTTTGCCACTTTAAATGGATACAGTATGTTCGAAATCGATGATTATCCTGCAGTGTGTGTCGGGGGGGAATGCAGCATCGAAGGTGAAATTTACGTGGTTACCGCTGCGGAATTTGCAGAACTCGATAAGCTCGAACTATGCCCCGATTATTATCAGCGAATGACTATCGAGACCCATTATGGCGAGGCATGGATGTATGTGCTGAGCGATGATTTATGCCAGGGTCGGGAGAAAATTTCGGGAAATTGGAGTAGTCGGTTACTTACTGATTAATTAACGCCAGAATACTGCTGCGTATTTCGTGGCTGAGTAAGCCGCGTAAATCAACGCTGATAAATCTAAATTCCTTCGAAAAGATCAATTGCTGTTCCGTGTTTTTGAGCAGGTATCCGGCATCCAGCATGGTGGAGATAAATTCGCGGAATAATACGCGATCGAAGAAATCGGGTGAATTAATCCCGTAAATCATCGAAATTTTCTGTGCTAGCAAATGGCAGCGGTGTTCAATTTCATCTTCGAGTTGTGGCAATTTCGAACTTTGCCAAAGCACAACAAACGTCATGTAATAGCGTTCGAGTATCGGTTGCGCGATCTGCGCAAGGCGGAACAGGCGAACAAATTGGCGGTCGCTGCGGCGTGGTCGAGCCAATTTACCTTCGCTGTTTTTTAATAGAGATACTTCTATCATGCAGGCGATGTAGTCGTCGATAATTCCGGCGAGTTCATCTGTCTCCCATTCGAGTTGCATTTCCGATTTCAGAAATGGAAAAAGAATCATTATTTTTCGAATTAATTTGGCCCGCGAAAGCTTTAGATTATTGGCAAAGCAAGCGGCAATTAATGCGGGAATGATCAGTGTGTGCAAACTGTTATTGCGGTAGTAACTCATCTGGATGGCATCATCGGGTCCGAGATGGACAATGTCACCGAGTGGATGAGACTTAATGGTTATCATTTTCAGTTCGGCAATGCGTTCAATTTCCTTGCGATCAACGGTTGCCAAAATAATGGTTTGACTGGTAGCCGTTGCAGATCCGATTATGCGATTGTGCAGGGCTACCTGATCGATCAGTTCCTCAATTTCGATGCTCTGTCTTGAGGTAGCCAGTAGGACCGTTGCAATAGCATTTACCGGATTGACCACAACAGCACGATTTATACCGTGCATTATCTGGCGGGCGAGCTGGGTCAGGGATGATTGATACCAATCAGGCTTATCTCCAGCATTGTCGATCTGAGCGCGCCAGTCGGGATTATGTTGCTCGAGTAAGGGGTTTAGTTCGATAGGCTCGCCAAAGCTGGCGGATACTTTGCCATATTCGCCCTTCACCCTGAATATGGCCTTCAAGGTTGCCATCGTGGTCTCGCGTTCTTTTTTAGCGCCGTATAATTCTCCGAGATAACTTTTCCCCTCCATTAACTTTTCGTAACCGATATAAACCGGTACAAATGCGAGAGGTTTTGTGGGGTTGTGCAAATAGGCATCGACGGTCATTGTAAGCATGCCGAATTTAGGTTTTAACAATCGACCGCTGCGGCTACGCCCGCCTTCGATGAAGTATTCGAGCGGTGCGCCCAGCGCAACCAGCTGTTTGAGATAGGCGCGCATGACCTCGCCGTATAGCGGATTATCTTTAAAACTCCGCCGTATAAAGAAGGCGCCGCCGCCGCGAAGAATGCGTCCGATGACGGGAACATTCAGATTGCTGCCGGCGGCTATATAGGGAATAGCCAGGTTTTCGTTGAAAATTACATATGAAAGCAGGAGGTAGTCGACATGGCTGCGATGGCAGGGGACGTAAATCAGTTGATGGCTTAACGCAATTTCCTGAACCCGGGTAATGTTGTGTACTTCGATACCCGAATAATAGCGATTCCAGAAAAAGCGCAATATCCGTCGCATCACTTCGATAGTTAATAGCGTGTTATTTGCGAAAATTTCACGGCAGTAATTGCGTGCCTTTGCCGGGTAGTTTTTACCATCATTTTTATTTTCGGAAAAAAATCGCTGAATCTTTTCATCCTCAACCACTGCAGATATTAGTCTATTCCGGCTGGTGACTTCAGGGCCGAAGGTTGCTTCGCGCTGTTGCCCCAAACTCTGAATCAGAAGTTCATGTAATTTGTTGGGATCAAACTCAACCTGTTCGGCAAGTTCCCGGAACTCCAGGGCCGGAGAAAAAATTAATCGCGTTTGGCGTCCGTGTATGAGAATTGTCAGTAGTTTGCGACTGCGACCAGCCAGCGCCCATGTGTCGGCAAACAGAACTTGCAGCCAGTGCTTCTGCCGGGCCAGGGGCCTGCCCCAGAAAACAGAGACAGGCACAATCTGTAAGCCAAATTCTTCTTCGGTCTCTAGCAGGTCGACCAGGAGCTTTAAATGACTGGGTTGATTATCCCGACGTCTAACCCAATCGGTAAATGGACTGGTGGAAGCAAGCCTGTAGACTGAATGGAAGTCGGATACCGAATCGATAGCAATGAATTTTCGTGGGTCGGGCAGGTTCAGTCGGCCACATACCTCGGTTAATACCAGACTATCGCTGAGGCCGCGATCAGCTAGAATATAAAGTATTGGTCGTTCGGGCTTTAGTATTGATGTAGGGTCATTGTCTGGGAAGACCTCAACGCGAACCCAGAGGAACATCAACCAGCGCCCAAAACGCAGAAACAGGGATTTCATGGAACCAGCCATAATAAATCAAGTCAGAGAATGATAACCTGTGCGGGAGTGAATAATGAAAAAAATAAAGTTTGAATTTGCAAATAGCAACGCAGAAATACTGTCGGGCCTGCTCGAGCTGCCTGAAACTGCACTCGAGCCGGTCAGCTTCGCATTATTTGCGCATTGTTTCACCTGCGGCAAGGATAATGCTGCTGCTACCCGGATCAGTCGGGCACTTGCCGCACAGGGCATTGCCGTTTTACGCTTTGACTTTACTGGTCTTGGGAATAGCGATGGCGATTTTTCGAACAGCAATTTTTCTTCCAATATCGAAGACCTGCTGTATGCCGCAAAAGAACTGGAGAAACAATTTCAGGCCCCCGAGTTGATTATTGGGCATAGCCTCGGGGGAGCCGCAGCCCTCGCAGTCGCGACCAGACTTCCGTCCATCAAGGCGGTTGTTACCATCGCATCACCTGCGACGGCACATCACTTAACCGATCTTTTTAGCGCACAGAGCAATCAGATAAAGACGCAGGGAGTGGCATCATTGCGACTTGGGAACCGGGATTTTACGGTGAAGAAGCAGTTCCTGGATGATATCGACCAGTATCAATCCACCGATCAAATTAAAAACCTCGATGCGGCGTTATTGGTGCTTCACTCTCCAGCTGATGCGATTGTGTCTATCGATGAAGCCACAAAGATTTTCCAGTCCGCTAAACACCCGAAGAGCTTTGTCTCACTTGACCAGGCTGACCATCTGTTGAGTAAAAGTGCTGATGCGAAATACGTTGCAACTATTATTGCCAGTTGGAGTACTCGCTACTTAAATCAGAATCGGATAAAGGAAATAGAACCGGCCGTTCAAATTGAAGCTGGAGAAATACTGGTTACCGAGTTGAATAAAAAGTTTCTGCGTGGCCTGCGCAGTGACAGCCATTTTCTGCTCTCTGACGAACCGGAAAAATACGGTGGGGGTAACCAGGGGGCAGGGCCCTACGATCTATTACTGATGGCCCTGGGGGCCTGCACTTCGATGACCCTGCGTATGTACGCCAACCGGAAAAATATGCCGCTGGATGATATCGAGGTACGCTTAAAGCACCATAGAGTGCATGCCGAAGATTGTGATGATTGCGAAAAGAATATTGATGAAATCAGCCGAAGCATTACCCTGGTCGGCGCCCTTGATGAAGAGCAAAGGCAGCGCTTACTGGAAATAGCCGATCACTGTCCGGTTCACCGTACGCTGGAAAATAATCCCCGTATTGTTACAGAATTGATCTAGATAAACTCTGACAATTCAGAGGTTACCTGGATGAGTCTAAAATTCCTGGCTTAATCGTAGACCGATGCCGATATCGGGGGCGCTTCCTACCAGAATGTCTTCGGAAAAAAACAGGTCGACGGACTGATCTTCTATGAGTTGGTCAAATTTGAAACCTAGCTGCAATTGTACCGAGTTCCCGAACGCTCTGAGTTGGCTGTCTTTTATGGTTGCGGAATGCAAATCTAACTGAAGCATCACCGACAGGTCTTCGTTAAAGCGATGATCAATACCCAATTGTGCGAATAAAATCTGATTTGAAATCAAGCCGTCGAGGACTTCTCCATTTCCAGGAAAACTGATCCCGACAAGGCCCTGCCACTGCGCCTTTGCGTTAATTTTTTGCCGATGGGTGACCCAGGTGGCTGAATCGATGGCTTCATTTCCACTGAAATCCGATGCTGATCCGGTCGGGAGTTCAACCCCGATATAGAATCCGGTCTGACTCTTTACCGGAAAATACCCTAGTGCGAATGACAGGTCTCCAGGGGCATTTCCGGGTGACTTCTGCGAATAGTGGGTAACACCGTTTTTCTGGTATTCGATAGCAATCTGATTTTTGTCATATGCGCCTCGACCTCCCCCGGGCAGGCCGAAAAACTTGTGCCATTCCTCAATTGCCGTGTCGAATTCCCCGCCGCGACTGAACATTAGTGGCAGGCTGGCTTGCAAAACCCAGTTTTCTCTTCGGTAACTCAAATCGAATACATAGCGATAATTCTCGACATCGATAATCAGCATTTCATCATCACTTTCTTCAACGCTGAAATTATTGGTGATGTAAAAGCTGTGGCTTATTTGCCATTTATTGTCGATCGATGGAGATGAGTAAGCAGGCAGATAAAACGGTAGTAATATCGGGTTGAGATTGCGTGTTGCCAGCCCCGGCTGCGCCCATGCCGGAGCGTTAGCTGTGATACTGGCGATGACCAGGAAAAATAAAAACTGGGGGTTAAATCCCATGTTCCCGGGTTGCCAGGAATTCGATTTCAGGCCAACGCTCCTGGGTCATGGTCAGGTTTACCCTGGAAGGTGCGACATAAGCGAGGTCACCGGCATGATCCAGTGCCAGGTTGCTTTGTAATTTACGCGTAAATTCCTCCAGTTTGACCGGATCTTTGCTGACTACCCAACGAGCCGTGTTGACATTCACTGCCTCAAACTGGCAGTCGACGCCGTATTCATCTTTTAATCGATGTTCAACCACGTCGAACTGGAGAATACCAACGGCGCCGAGGATAAGATCATTATTAGCCAGTGGTTTGAACAATTGCGTTGCACCTTCTTCGCACAACTGCATTAAACCCTTCTGCAGGGCTTTCATTTTCAATGGATCGCGGAGTTGAGCACGTCTGAAAATTTCCGGAGCAAAATTCGGGATGCCGGTAAAAACCAGATCTTCCCCTTGCGTAAAACTGTCGCCAATGCGTACCGTGCCGTGGTTATGGATTCCGATTATGTCGCCGGTAAAGGCTTCTTCGACATGGTCACGGTCTGCCGCAAAAAAGGTCAGAGCGTCGGGAATTTTCACCTCCTTCCCCAGGCGTACGTGCTTTACTTTCATGCCTCGCGTGTATTTACCCGAGCATATGCGCACAAATGCGATGCGATCGCGGTGTTGTTTATCCATGTTAGCCTGAATTTTAAAGACAAAGCCGGTGAGCTTATCTTCTTCAGGGTTAACATCGCGTGTTGTGGTCGGGCGTGACATTGGCGATGGCGCATATTGATTGAAGGCATCAAGTAATTCCGCCATGCCGAAATTATTAATGGCCGAACCGAAAAATACCGGTGATTGTTTTCCTGCGAGATAACTGGCCAGGTCAAATTCGTTTGATGCACCGCGTACCAGTTCTATCTCATCTCTGAATTCATCGGCTGTTGCGCCAAGGACATCATCGAGCCTGGGGTTGTCGAGGCCCTGGATGATTTCGCCATCGGAAATTTTTTCTGCGTTGGAAGATGAAAAAAGATGCACCGAGTCATTTTGCAAATGGAAAACACCTTTGAGGTTTTTACCCATGCCTATCGGCCAGGTAATCGGCGCGCATTGAATTTTGAGTATATCTTCGACTTCATCGACCAGGTCGATAGGGTCGCGACCTTCGCGGTCGACCTTATTGATGAAAGTGATGATCGGTGTAGCGCGCAAGCGACAGACGTCCATCAGTTTTATGGTTCTTTCTTCGACACCTTTTGCGCAATCGATGACCATCAGCGCCGAGTCGACTGCGGTTAGCGTGCGATAGGTATCTTCTGAGAAATCTTCGTGTCCCGGGGTATCCAGTAGATTAATAATGCTTTCTTTGTATGGAAACTGCATTACCGAGGAAGTTACCGAAATACCGCGCTGCTTTTCCAGCTCCATCCAGTCGGAGGTCGCGTGCCTGGCCGCTTTACGGCCTTTCACCGTACCTGCCATTTGAATCGCTTTACCAAACAGTAGTAATTTCTCGGTTACCGTTGTTTTACCTGCATCCGGGTGAGAAATAATTGCAAAGGTGCGCCGTCGACGCATTTCGTCTATGTCAGACATTTATTCAATCTATCCGGGTTAAATGTGGTTCAGCTCTTGGCTGTTGTTGATGTCGTGCCGATATAACGGGCAAACAACAAAGCGTCTTCGCGTCCTTCGGCAGCAGGGTAATAATTTTTACGACTCCCGATCTCATTGAAGCCCGAGGAATTATAGCAACTAATGGCCTGCAGGTTGCTTGGTCGTACCTCTAAATGCATAGTTTCTACATCCTGTTGTTGTGCCGCCTCGACCAGATGCGCGACGAATAATTTTCCATAGCCCATGCCCTGATGTTTTTTTGCAATGGACAGGTTCAGCATGTGGCTTTCTCCCGCGGCTATACTGATAACCGCATGCCCGACGACATCTTCATTGGTTGAGGCTATCCAGCAGTTATAACCAACACGGATGCAATCGTTGAATATTTGCTCGCTCCATGGAAACTGATAAACCGAATTTTCGACCTGCATAACCAGGCTGATATCTTCGACGGTCATAGGACGAAAAAAAAGTGCTGATTCAGTCATTAGCTAACATGCTATGCAGCTCTTTCAAGCCCTCCCAGGCAATGGATTTCGCCGCAGGATTTCGTAATAAATAAGACGGATGGTAAGTGACCTTGACTGGGATTTCGCTCTCTGGTAATCGATGCTTGCCGGAAATGAGCTTGCCTACGGGTAGATTGCTTTCGAGTAAATTTTGGGCCGAAATTCTACCCACCGACAAGATAACTCTGGGTGCTATTTGCTTTATTTGTGCATCAAGAAAAGCGCGGCATTGTTTCGCTTCTTCCGCACGAGGGTCGCGATTATTAGGGGGCCGGCATTTAACGATATTGGTGATATAAACCTGGTCACGGGAAAGGCCTATCGTGGCCAGAATTTTGTCGAGTAGTTTGCCCGATCGACCGACAAATGGTTCGCCTTGTATGTCTTCATCGTGCCCGGGCCCTTCGCCGATAATCAGGACATCGGCATTCAGGTTTCCGGTGCCGGCGACTTTCTGCGTACAGCTTTTTGCCAGTTCACAGGCCTGGCAATGCGTAATCGATGCTGAAATCTGGTCCCAGTTGTCGAGTTGGCGCGCCACCACGGGTAGCGGGGCGGTTTCTACAGGCGGTGCCACTTCTTCGATTTGAGCCTGGCTATCGACAATGGGCTCAGCAACAGAATCCGCTGCTTGCATAACCAAGGCAGCGGACCTGTCGACCCAATAGCGAATGCCGATGCCCTTCAGGCAATGTTGTTGCCGGGCGCTTAACATTTTAGGTTAAACATCACCTAGCTGGGGATGCGTGCGCGCTCTGTTGTTGACTACTTTGTTGAGCGCATTGATGTAGGACTTTGCCGAGGCAATGACGATGTCCGTATCGGCGCCCTGACCATTGACAACATGTCCGTCCTTTTCCACTCGTACGGTAACTTCTCCCTGCGAATCGGTGCCGGTGGTGATTGCATTGACCGAGTAGAGCTGCAGAATTACTCCGGTTTTGGTGAGTTTTTCGATTGCCTTGAAGCAGGAATCAACGGGACCATCACCAGTCGCCTCGGCAGATTTTTCTTCACCATTAATATTCAAGGTCATAGTAGCATTAGGTGTTTCGCCCGTTTCGCAACAAACCTTTAAACTCACCAGTTTAATGGTTTCATTTTCGGATTCGAGGGATGTTTCATTGACCAGCGCGAGTAAGTCTTCATCGAAGATGTCGTGTTTCTTATCGGCGAGCGTTTTAAATCGCGCGAAGACAGCATTCAATTCTTCTTCAGAAGCAAATTCGAGGTTCAACTCCGCCATTCTTGATTTGAAGGCATTGCGCCCCGAGTGCTTACCTAATACCAGTTTGTTGTTCGACCAACCGACATCCTGGGCACGCATGATTTCGTAGGTCTCCCTCGATTTCAATATGCCATCCTGATGAATTCCCGCCTCATGGGCAAAAGCATTAGCGCCGACGATCGCCTTGTTTGGTTGCACGTTAAACCCGGTGATACCCGATACCAATTTTGAACAGTTCATTATTTGGGTGCTATCAAGCGTGGTGTCGCAGGGGAATACATCCTGACGGGTCCTGACCGCCATCACAATCTCTTCCAGGGAAGCGTTACCCGCGCGTTCACCGAGGCCGTTGATGGTGCATTCTACCTGTCGGGCGCCGTTTAATATTGCCGATAACGAGTTGCCTACGGCGAGACCAAGGTCGTTGTGACAATGCACCGAAAATACGGCCTTGTCTGAATTGGGAATGCGCTCGATCAGATCTTTGATCAAATTACCGAACTGGTGCGGAATGTTATAACCCACGGTATCTGGAATATTGATCGTTGTTGCGCCAGCGCTGATCACCGCTTCGATCACCCGGCACAGAAAATCAGGTTCGGAACGACCCGCATCCTCGGGAGAAAACTCGATATTGTCGGTATATCGTCGGGCATGTTGTACCGCTTTAACCGCCGCATCGACGACTTCATCCGGACTCATGCGCAACTTGTGTTCCATATGAATGGGCGAAGTTGCAAGAAAAGTATGGATGCGGCCGGAATTTGCCGGCTTTATAGCTTCACCCGCTCGATCGATATCATTTATCTTGGCCCTGGCGAGGGCGCAAATAGTGCTGTCTTTCACTATCTTCGCTACCGCTTGTACTGACTCAAAATCGCCATCACTGGCAATTGGAAATCCAGCTTCAATAATGTCGACTTTCATTAGCTCCAGGGCGCGGGCGATTCGAATTTTTTCGTCTCGCGTCATCGACGCACCTGGGCTTTGTTCACCATCGCGAAGCGTGGTGTCGAATATAATTAATTTGTCTTTGCTCATGACTATCTCGTTTAGTTAAGCGTTATTTTTAAATGTGGTGGAGTACGTTTGCCCTCGTCAGGATTCTCTAGTCTGCCTTACGGCAGCAGAGTGACTAGCAGAGATAGCAGCAGGTACGCAGTTGCGGAAGCAGGCAGGTGTTTGCCGACTTTTTGAGAATTAACAGATGCGTAGTTGAGATGCATGGACGGAATATAGCCAACTCCGGCAATATTGCCAAGTAAAAATTTCCCCAACCCGTTGGCGGGTCGATTTTAGCGCTTAGCTATCCGGTGTATTAGCCCCTGCACTGTCGACTCGAGTACGCTTTCGGTTCCAGCGAAACAACGAAACCACGGGACCGGAAAGCATGTACAGGAAGAAGGCGAAAAATAATATCAGCGCTGTCTCAATCGACAGGAATACAAAAATCAGCATTACCGCAAATACGGCAACAAAGGGGACTTTCTTGCGTAAATCGAGATCCTTGAAGCTGTAATAGGAAAACTTGGAAACCATCAACAAGCCGGCACTGAGGGTTATAAACAGTGCGGGGACGGTTGCATCGCGACCGTCAATTCCGTAATGCTCGGCGACCCAGACAGCCCCCATTACCACAGCCGCGGCCGCGGGACTGGCAAGCCCCTGGAAATAGCGCTTGTCAGCGATACCGATCTGGGTATTAAAACGTGCCAGTCTTAATGCGGTCGAAGTGGCGTAGATAAAAGCGACCAGCCATCCGACTTTCCCCATCATTGGCGAGACTTCTTTCAGAAAGACCAACGACCACATATAAACGATCAAAGCGGGAGCGACGCCGAATGAAACCATATCGGACAGGCTGTCGAATTCTGCACCAAAGGCTGATTGTGTATTGGTCATGCGGGCGACTCGCCCGTCCAGCCCATCGAGTATCATCGCCAGAAAAATCGCCACTGCTGCGGTTTCAAAGCGACCATTCATGGCCGCAATGATCGCG
>JBLHOA010000013.1:0-29815 GCA_047622345.1 Gammaproteobacteria bacterium
CGCGAAATGATGAGCGATTTTTTCAGCGACGTGAAAAGCAAGGACTTGAATCAGGCGATCATGACGCTGCGCATGGTCAAGTCCCCCGCAGAAATCGAATTGATCAAAGGTGGTGCGCGCACTGCTGATATCGGTGGCGAAGCCATTCGCGATGCGATCAAGGTCGGAACCCGCGAAATTGACGTGGCGATGGCCGGTCGCGATGCCATGGAAATCGAAATTTCACGCGCTTTTCCGAACAGTGAATTGCGTGACAGCTGGGTCTGGTTTCAGGCCGGCATGAACACCGATGGTGCGCATAATCCGGTGACTACGACGAAACTGGTCGCCGGCGATATTCTCAGCCTGAATACCTTTCCGATGATTTCCGGCTATTACACGGCGCTTGAACGCACCCTGTTTCTCGGTGAGCCTGATGCGGAATCGCTGCGCGTGTGGCAGGCCAATGTCGGCGCCCACGAACTGGGCCTGTCGTTGATCAAGCCGGGAGCGAGCTGTTCGGGAATCTGCGCCGAAATCAATCGCTTCTTCGAGGATCACAACCTGTTGCAGTACCGCTCTTTTGGCTATGGTCATTCTTTCGGCGTGCTCTCACATTACTACGGGCGTGAAGCGGGCCTGGAATTGCGCGAAGATATCGATACTGTGCTCGAACCCGGCATGGTGATTTCGATGGAGCCGATGCTGACCCTGCCCCAGGGAACCCCGGGAGCAGGTGGTTATCGTGAGCACGATATTGTCGTTATCGGTGAGGACAGTGTGGAAAACATAACCGGTTTTCCTTACGGGCCCGAGCACAATATTATTGCCGCATAATGTTTAAATTCGAAGACCTTCTGGTGCTGTCGTTGGAGCAGGCGGTGGCCGCACCGTTTTGCTCCAACCGACTCGCGCATGCCGGTGCAAGGGTGATTAAAATTGAACGCGAAGAGGGTGATTTCGCGCGCGCCTACGATTCAGTGGTGGACGGTGAGTCGGCCTATTTTGTCTGGTTAAATCAGGGCAAGGAGTCGCTGGTGCTGGACATCAAGCAGAATGATGACGCCGCCCTGTTGCATCGTTTGCTCGAAAAAGCCGATGTTTTCATCCAGAACCTGGCCCCGGGTGCGGCGGCACGATCGGGTCTTGGCAGTGACGCGCTGTGTGCAAAATACCCAGGGTTAATTTGTTGCGATATTTCTGGATACGGTGACCAGGGCAGCTATCGCGATATGAAAGCCTATGATTTGCTGGTGCAATGCGAGTCCGGGATGGCCTCGATTACCGGTACCCCTGAAGCCCCCGGACGGATCGGGGTATCTGCCTGCGACATCAATTGCGGGCAACAGGCCTACGCGGCCATCCTCGAAGCGCTGATCGAACGGGAAACCAGCGGCAAGGGCTGTATTGTTCAGGTATCGTTATTCGATGGTATGGCCGAATGGCTGGCAGTACCGCTGTTGCACTACGACTATGCGGGAAAAATTCAACCCCGCGTCGGCATTAATCACGCCACCATTTCGCCTTACGGTGCCTATCGCTGTGCCGATGGCCTCGATATCGTCATGGCCATTCAAAACGAACGCGAATGGCAGCGATTCTGTGAGCTGGTGCTGGGTGATGCCGCGTTATCGACCGACGCGCGCTTAAGTTCAAATCAAATCCGGGTCGAAAACCGTGATTACGTCGACGAACTTATTAACGGGGTATTCTCCGGGCTCAGTCAACAGGCCGTAATCGAGCGTTTGCAGCAGGCCGGAATCGCCTTCGGGCGGCTGAATGATATGGCGGGTTTATCCACGCACCCGGCCCTGCGCCGGATTACCGTAGACACCCCTTCTGGATCAGTTCAGCTGGTCGATGTGGCGGCCATTCGATCCAATGAGGCCGACAAAAAACGTAAAGTGCCTTCAATTGGTGAGCACAGTAAATCAATTCGGCGCGAATTTTCCGGAGCATAAGTGTGGAAAACATTGAATGGGATGACTTTGCCCGGGTAGAGATACGCGTTGGCACGATTGTGGAAGTTGAAGACTTCCCCGAAGCGCGCAAACCGGCGTACAAGCTACGAATCGATTTCGGCGCTGAAATCGGCCTGCGCAAATCGAGCGCACAAATTACCGATCTCTACGAGAAAGCCGATCTCATCGGAACCCAGATAGTCGCCGTGGTCAATTTTCCACCGAAGCAGATCGGGCCGATGCGTTCGGAGTGTCTGGTCACCGGTTTTTATAACGACGATGGTGCGGTGGTACTGGTAAGGCCGGAGCAAAAGGTGCCGAACGGGGCGAAATTAGGTTAAACCGGCGACAATGCCGATGAGTAGACGCTGGCATTTACTTGTATGGCTGATCAGGACTATGATGCCGAAGACACTAACGATGACGATGAAGATCCCAACGATGACATTGTTTTTGTCGGCGAGGTTAACGTATCGGTCGAGGCAGGAATAGAAACCGGGCGTAATTTATAATCTGGAGGAGATGTGAACATTAAAACAATAATGAACAGACTGTTACCTGCGTTTTTGGTAAGCCTGACAATCATGGTCAGTGCGGCGATGCCGGCGCAGGCGGCGATGGTCGGAACGGCACAATTGCAATCGGGCAATACGCTGCAAGGGATCGATGGTAAAAGCAGTGTCGAAAAACGCGGCTGGATCGTCGAGCAGCTGGTTGTCGGGGGTGTTGCCCAGGATAACGCGGTGCAACGGGTGGCGAGTTTGACCGACGTCCAGGTTGGCGAAATTTATCAACGCATCGATGAGCAACCCGCGGGCGGTAATGCGCTGGTAACGGTTTTATTGGTGCTGGTTCTTCTGGATGTTTTCGGAGTTACCGATATATTTCCATTTATCCGGCCCGTCAATTAGTAATTGAAAATGACCAATCGGCATGCTCACCAGCGGGTGGGCATGCTTTTTCTGATCTATTTTGTCGCCGCCTGTGCGAGTACACCGCAAACCAGGCTGCTCTCTGAAAATCCCCCGGATATTCCGCAGTTGGTAGAGCTCAGCGAGGTCCCGTTTAACCCTCAGATTGAGTATTACTGTGGTCCCGCCGCCCTCGCCAGCATTATCTCTTATCGTGGAATAGCGGTTAGTCCTGAGCAGTTAGGGCCGTTAATTTATGTGCCCGGACTCAAAGGCAGCCTGCAGGCGGAAGTGGTATCGGCCACGCGGCAATTTGACTTGCTGCCGGTTGAGCTTGATGGTCGGCTCGATTCTATCCTGCGCGAGATTGCCGCCGGTAATCCCGTGTTCGTGTTGCAGAACCTGGGGTTGGATATCGCGCCGGTCTGGCATTACGAAGTCGTTATCGGCTATGACATCGACGCCGGCATATTCATTTTACGTTCGGGTGAACACAAGCGTATTTACCGCGAATTTGCCGTCTTCGAGCGAGTCTGGCAACGCGCCGGCTACTGGGCATTGTCCATTGTGGATGCCCGCTCCATTCCCGCGTCGGCGAACGAACAACGTTACCTCGATGCGGTTATCGACATGGAATCGGTAGGGCGGGTCGAAACCGCCCGAATAGCCTACCAGACGGCGATAGTCCGTTGGCCGCAAAGCACGCTTGCCCTTACCGGCCTGGGCAATACCGCCTATGCGATGAATGACTACGCCGAAGCCGAAGTCGCTTTTCAGGCGGCGCTCGATATCAATCCGCTACAGCCTTCGCTGTGGAACAACCTGGCCTACACGCTGGCGCAGCTCGGCAGGAATCAACCGTCGCTGGCGGCTATCAAGCAGGCAATCCAGCTCGATCCTGAAAACCAGAATTTCAAAGACAGCCTTGACGAACTGGTTAGCTGGCAGTAATCCTTTCAGACTTCCAGTCATACCGGACCCAGCGGGCCGCACAGGTCGGCCCACTGGGTCCGGTATCTAGCGATCAACAGATGTTCGTAAAGATTGCGGACCTGCGCGGCCCGATCGAGCCCGCAATGACAGTACCGTAGGGAGCAATAACCAACGGGCATTGCGCCGAATGTATTCGCCTACTGCGCGGCCCATCTGCGGCGTTGGATTTTATTTCGAGACCCTCGCGTACGTTATGTACGCTCGGGCCATCTCAATAAGATCCGCCTTGCATATGGGTCGCTCGTGACGGCGAGAGCCTTTCCGGATTACAGCGCCGAAACGAACCGATCTCGGTTATCGACATTTATCGGGATTTGTCTGGCGTCGTAGCTGTTGTGAGAGCAAGGCAGAATTTTTGCCGATAGCGCGAGCATACATAAACGTATGAGAGCGTTTCGGCAAAAAATTTTAACGCCGCTATCGCAACAGCTATGGCGCCAGAATATTGCGTGCGATGATGTTCCGCTGGACTTCAGACGAGCCTTCGTAAATGCGCAAAATGCGCGCATCGCGGGCGTAACGCTCGAGTGGAAAATCGCGCGCATAGCCATAACCACCGTGAATCTGCAGCGCGGTGTCGGTTACCCGACCGGCCATTTCGGAGCAATACAGCTTTGCCATCGCCGACTCACGTGAAAAACTTCGCTGCTGATCGCGCAGCATCGACGCGTTTAAGGCCATCAACCGCGCTGCTTCGAGATCGGTAGCCATATCGGCAATCATCCACTGAATGCCCTGGCGATTCGCCAGCGGGTCATCGTCAACCATGCGTTCACCGGCCCATTTGCAGGCCGCCGAATAAGCCGCCTGCGCAATGCCCAGACAAATTGCGGCGACTTCGATGCGACCATGATCGAGTACCTGCATGGCGAGTTTGAAGCCATCGCCGGGACGGGCGAGACAATTTTCATTTTTGATTTCACAATCCAGGGTGATTGGAAATACCTGGCCGCCTTTCAAACCCATGGTTTTTTCCGCCAGACCGAATTCGATGCCGGGGGTCGCGCTATCGACAATATATGCTGCAATACCGCGATGCCCTGCCGCGAGGTCTGTTTGGGCGAAGACAATAATAAAATCGGCATATCTGGCATTGGAAATAAACTGCTTATTGCCTTTTATGTGGTATCCGCCATCAATCACAGTTGCCAAAGTGGTGATCGCGGCCGGGTTTGAACCGGCATCGGGTTCGGTTAGCGCAAAAGCCCCGAGCGATTTACCGCTGGCCGCATTTTTTAGATAACGTGTTTGCTGGTCGGCATTACCGCCGTGGAAAATGGCATCGGTAGCCAGATAGTGTGCGGTTATCATTGAGGCGGTGGACGCGCAGGCACTGGCAATCGCTTCGATGGCCAGGGTCAGCGAACAATAAGATGCCCCGGCGCCCCCGACCGACTCGGGAAGATTTAATCCCATAATGCCCAACTCGCCAAGGTCCTGCAGGTGCCTGCCGGCGAAGGCGGCTTCTTCATCTAGCTGCTGAGCCGCAGGTTGTAATAGGTCGCGGGCAAATTTACGCACCAATTGCTGGATGGCGAGGTCGTCCCCGGTGATGGCCGATGTGCCGGGCAGGTGATAGTGATCAAACATGGATATCCTATTTTCAGCTCAGCTAGACGGCGTTGCCATGCGAACCCGGGACTTCCACCCCAGGGGCTATATTCACAGGTTTTTTTTAGCGTTTGTAATCGGGCTCTTCACGGTCAAGAATTTCGCGCAGTTCACTCAGGTGTTTTTCGGTATATCGCGTGTTGCCGACAAAGTCCTCCCATTGCAGTGCGGTTTTTTCCGCGACCGCATCGCTAACAACACGTAACTTCATACCGGTGGTTAACGCGGTGATGTAGTTCGAGCAGGCGCGTTCAAAGTAATAGAGTTCGTCGAAAGCGCGGGCGATAGTTTCACCAACCGCCATCACTCCGTGGTTGCCCATAATCAGAATCCGGTTAGATCCAAGCGTGGTGGTCATGCGCTCGGCTTCGTCATCGAGGCCCATGCCGTCGAAGCCGGTATCGAGCGAAACGCGATTGAAAAAACGCATCGCGTTCTGGTCGATGGCAGGTATGCCCGACGCTTCGATCGACGCCAGCACCGTGGCGAACTTTGAATGGACATGCAATACGCAACGGGCCTGCGGTACATTGCGGTGCATCGCACCATGGATTGCCCATGCGGTGGGGTCCGGCGCATTGGGTTTGTCCATGGTCGAGTTATCGTTGGCATCGAGCAGCAAAAGTTCGCTGGCGCGAATATTAGCGAAATGTCGCCCCAGAGGATTGACCAGAAATTGACTGCCATCTTCGGACACGGCGTAACTGAAATGATTGGCTACCGATTCATGCCAGTCGAGACGTGCACTCATTCGAAAAACGGCGGCCAGGTTAATTCTGTCTTCGTAATAAGGATCGGTTGCGGCCGATTGTGATTGCGAATCTACGGCTGAAATGGCCATTGCTTCTTCCTCGGGAAATGCGATAAAAATGAATTAAAACCCAGCTGCATAGTGGCAGCAATTACTTTTTTTCGATACAGACCATTGTTATTCTGCCTGCGCTTCTGTAAACACTGATGCAATGAATCATTTTGCTCACCTGGTGTTGTCGCAACCCACCGTCGAATCGGTGGTTGGAAACCTGCTCGGCGACTTTGCCCGCGGCGTCAATATTGCGGATTTACCCGGCCCGGTCAGGGCTGGCCTGTTGAATCACAGGGCCGTCGATCGATTTACCGACGCGCACCCGCTGGTGATCGAAATGAAGGGCTGCTTCAGTGCGCAGCGGCGGCGATTCGCCGGTATTGCGCTGGATATGTATTTTGATCATTTACTGATCAGGCACTGGGGCCGACTCGAGCAGGGTGAATTCAGGCAGGCCATCGACGATTGCTATCATTATCTGGCGCAGGGGCAGCATTTGATGCCGGCGGAAATGCAGCGGGTGAGTCAGCGTATCGTCGCGGCAGACTGGTTCGGGTCATACGTCTCCATCGATGCGATGGCCGAAGCGATGGACCGGGTTGCCGGGCGAATTCGCTTTCCCAATCGATTTGACCATGCGATTGATGATATTCGTGCGCACGAAGCACAAATCGAGGAGGGGTTTTTAGAGTTCTATCCGCAGCTAAGGGCGCACATTTCCGAACAGGCGCTGGAATCCTAGCAATCGATTACTTTGCCCGGGTTCATGATGTTATGCGGATCCAGTGCAAATTTGATCGCGCGCATGGTGTCCACCGCGCCGTCACCGTGTTCATTGCGCATGTGTTTTAGCTTACCCATGCCTATGCCGTGTTCGCCGGTACAGGTACCGCCCATGTCGAGCGCGCGCTGCACCAGTCGTTTGTCGAAGGCGAGCGCTTTTTCAAACTGACTGTCATCGTCGGGGTCGATGAACACGGTTGAATGGAAATTACCGTCGCCGACGTGGCCGATGATCGGCGCGAAAAGCCCAACCTCGGCGATGTCCTGTTGCGTTTGGGTTATGCATTCAGCCAGCCGTGAAATAGGGACGCAGACGTCGGTAACATAGCCTCGATATCCAGGTTTAACTGCGAGCCCGGCGTAGTAGGCATCGTGTCGGGCCCGCCACAACTGCCGCCGGTCTTCTTCTTTTTCGGCCCACTGAAATCCGCTGGCCCCGAACTCGCTCGAAATTTCATTGAACATCTGCACCTGTTCGGCAACGCCGGCAGTGGTGCCGTGAAATTCAAGAAATAAGGTATCGAGTTCCGGGTAATCCGTTTTGCTGTAATTGTTGATGGCTTTCATATAGGCGCTGTCCAGAATTTCGATGCGTGCGACCGGAATCCCCATCTGAATGGTCTGGATGGTTGCTTCGGCGGCCGAACGGACATCCGGGAAGTTAACAATGGCGGCAGAAATGGCTTCGCTGAGCCCGTACAGGCGCAGACAAACTTCGGTGATTACGCCCAGGGTTCCTTCCGAGCCGACAAAAAGTCGGGTTAAATCGTAGCCGGCGGACGATTTTCGCGCACGCGTACCGGTTTTGATGATTTCACCCTGCGCGGTGACCACGGTCAGGCCAAGCACATTTTCACGCATGGTGCCGTAACGCACCGCATTTGTGCCCGAGGCGCGGGTTGCCGCCATGCCACCGATCGAGGTGTTTGCACCGGGGTCGATCGGGAAAAACAATCCGCTGTCACGGAGATACTGGTTGAGTTCGCGTCGCGTCACCCCGGCCTGAACGCGGCAGTCCAGATCCTCTTGATTGACTTCGATGACCTGGTTCATGTGGCTTAAATCGATGCAAATGCCGCCCTGCACGGCCTGCACCTGCCCCTCCAGCGAGGTGCCGGTGCCAAAGGCAATAACCGGGGTGCGGGACTGCGCGCAAAGCTTTACTACCTGGGCAACTTCTTCGGTGGTTTCGACAAAACAGACGGCATCGGGGGCCTGAACAGGATGCCAGGACTCGCCCTTACCATGCTGATCGAGTACCGAAGGGCTGGTGGACAGGCGTTTTCCCAGCAGGTCGCGTAATTGATTAATCACTGCCTGGCGGTCGGTCATCGGCGTGGCTGCTTGATTCATGGTCAGCTTCATTGTTAGGGACAAGCTGGAATTATGCTACAGCGGGATATTATGTCCACCCTGTTTGCCAATGCATAGACAAACCTGAGCTGACGTATATACTCGATTTTTGAATGGTATTCGGCTCGATTCTTACTCGGTGCCAGATTCCGACCTAATCGCAGTCAAGACAGGCACGGGCGTGAGCGCAGACAACCCTACAAAAATCACCAGGTCAGCATTGGAGGCCGAACTTTCGCTGCTGCGCCATCGCGAAACACTGTTTGATGCCAGCGAACACTTCGCTCAAATCGGCCACTACGAATGGGATAACGCGCTTAATTGCCTGAAATCATGTTCACGCGGTTACGCGGAAATCTTCAACATGAATCTTGAACAGATAATTGTAGCCGATAGTAGTTGGGACAAGGTGTTGCAGATTATTCATCCTGATGACCGCGAGCGCTACGAAGCTGCCTTCGCGGGCGAATACCTGAAAAGCGCATTTGATATCAACTTTCGAATTCTACTAGCCGACGATGAAGTCAAACACATTCGTGAAATAGGCACGGGCTATACCGGCCGCCACAATGCCGAAGGGGTTACCTTTGGCATACTGCAGGATATAACCAGCCAGGTTAAGCGCGAGCGCGATCTCGAACACCGCGATGAAATGGCGCGACACGCCGAATCAATTACCGATATCGGCCATTTTATTTACGACGAAGCCAATCAGAAATATCTCTATATTAGCGACGGTTTAGCCCGTATTTACGGCACTTCGGTTTCCGCCTATATGGCGGCAACGGTATCGGTGGAAGATGATCTATCTGATATTCACATCGAGGATCGGGAGCGAGTCGCCAGCGAATATAAATACCACCTGGAGACCGGGGTAGAGTGCGCAATCGAATACCGGATTCATCGCGGTGATGGTGAAATTCGCTGGTTGCGTGAACTGAGCAGTGTCCATTTATCGGAAGATGGCCAGGTTATGCAAACGCTCGGCGTGGTGCAGGACATTACCGACCGGGTGGTCTATGAAAAAGAGCTCGTGTTCAAAGATGCGCTGGCCACCCAGGCCGAATCGATTACCGATATCGGTCATTTTGTTTACGATGAAATCAACGAGAAGTACCTGTTTGCGAGCGAGGGGCTAGGGCAGATTTTCGGCCTGAACCCTGCTGAGCTGACTACGCGCGTTACCTCCAAAGTGAGCGAAATAGATTTATTGCACCTGGACGACCGCGTGCGCGTACAAAAAGTCTACGATGACTTTTTATCGATGGGTGATAGCTGGAATGTTGAGTTCCGGCTGGTCCGTGCGGATGGTGAAGTTCGGTGGGTGCGTGAGGTGGGCAAGGCGCATGTGACTAACCGTGGAATTCCCGAGCAGTCAGTCGGGGTTGTTCAGGACATTACCGATCAGAAGCTTGCCGAACAGGAAATTATCGATGCGCGTAATACGCTGGAAAAGCAGGTGCACGAACGTACCCGCGAACTGGCAGCGACAATAAAACAGTTGCAACAGGAAATCGCCGAGCGCGAAAAAGTCTCTGCTGAACTTGATTTTATGGCCAATCACGATGCGCTCACCGGCCTGCCCAGTTTGCGCCTGTGCAAAGACCGCCTCGAGCATTCCCTGGCCGAAGCCAGGCGCAACAAGCAGGTGACCGCGGTCATGTTTCTCGACCTCGATGGTTTTAAGGCGGTTAATGACAGCCTCGGCCACGAATTCGGTGATCTGGTGTTAAAGGTTATTGCCGACCGGATAAAAGTTGAAATTCGCGAAACCGATACCGTGGCCAGAATCGGGGGTGATGAATTTATTATCATTCTGTCGAGCCTGCCCGAACTTGGCATCGTCGAGCGCATTGCCGGCAGCTTGATTGCTGAAATTTCGAGACCGATTCAGATCGAAAATAATAGTGCCGCTGTCGGGGCCAGTATCGGTATTGCTTTGTATCCGGAAAACGGCGAAAGCGCACAGGAATTGATGCGCTCGGCCGATCGGGCCATGTATCAGGTCAAACAATCGGGAAAAAATAATTTTGCCTTTGCCTGACTGCTGCCTTCGACTATTAAATTCAGGCACGGATGTCATCCCCGGCTAACAAAAACCTCTCCGGCATCGGATTGATGGTGCTCGCCATGTTACTGTTTCAAGCGATGGATGCGATGGCGAAGTGGTTGGTGCTGGACGGTATGTCGGCGATTCAGGTGATTGCGTTCCGCAGCTGGATAATGTTACCGGTGATTCTGCTGATACTGGGGCTGAGCGGGAATTTAAGACAATTGCGTACGACGCAACCCGGGTTCAATGCCATGCGCGGGATGCTGGCTTTCTTTGCACCATTTCTGTATTTCAGCGCGTTGAAAACGGTGCCGATCGCCGATGCCGCGGTCGTCTTTTTTGCGGCGATCTTTATACTAACTGCCGCCTCAGCACTGATCTTTAAGGAGCAGGTTGGGATTCATCGCTGGAGCGCGGTGGTGATCGGATTTGTTGGTGTCGTCATTGCGATGAACCCGCAAGGTGGTGGTGCTATCGGCGATTATTTGATGGTGCTTGGTTCGACTACGATTTATGCGATCACCTTCCTGATGGGCAAGCATTTGTCACGGCAGAGCTCGGTTATTTCGATGGTTTTTTCCCTCAATCTGGGCATGGGTGTAATCGCTACAGCGCTATTGCCATGGGTCTGGACTCCTGTCAGTTTACTGACTGTTTTCAAATTACTGATAATGACAATGATCGCCCTGATTGCACATTATGCGATTACCGCTTCGTTCAGCCGTGCCGAGGTGTCTTTGATCGCACCGTTTGAATATACGGCTCTGGTATGGGCGGTGGCATTGGGGTATTTCTTCTGGCAGGAAATACCCGGGAATCATGTCTGGACCGGTGCGGCGATTATTGTCCTCAGTGGTCTCTACGTCATTCACCGAGAAACCCGGCGGCGCGAGGTGGGTGGATGAACGCGACATCGCTGAGCGGCAGTGGACACCAGCACCGCCCGACCTTCGGTATCGCGGTATTTATCGGCAATCTGGGGCTTATGGCCTTAATCAGTGCAGCCGTGCGCCTGTTGTCGAATGACTATCCGCTCGCTGAAATTCTGCTATTTCGATATATCGCGGCCACCGCTATTTTCCTGATTTTACTTTACCTCGGAGGCGGTGTTGCCTCGCTGGCGACGGCGCGACCGCTGGATCATTTGATTCGCAGTATTTCCGGGATCATCAGCCTGGGTCTGTTTTATTTTGCGCTGACCCGAATTCCGATTGCCGATGCCACGGCGGTGGCCTATTCGGCCCCGATCTTCATAACCATACTATCGGTATTTTTGCTGGGCGAAAAAATCGGTCTGCGCCGGATCTTTGCTGTTATAGGCGGGTTTGCCGGAGTCTTGCTCATCGCCAGGCCGGATGTAAGCGGGGTCAGTCCCGGTGTGCTGGCCGCCATCGCTTCCGCGATTTTCGGCGCTCTGGTTGCAATCTGGCTGCGCAAACTCAGTAGTAGCGAAAAATCAGTCACCATCGGGGTTTACTATAATTGCCTCGGCACGCTTTTCTGTATTCTGTGGGTACTGACTGGCGACTGGGTTGCTCCGCAATCGGAAAACTGGCTGCTATTCCTTGTCTTCGCCTTGATGTGCGGTTTGCAGCAATGGTGGCTGACCATTTCATTTCGTTATGCCGAAGCGAGTTTGCTCGCCCCCTTTGAATATCTGGCCATGGTATTCGCCGCTATTGTTGGGTATGTGTTCTGGCAGGAAGTACCGGTATTGACCACCTGGCTGGGTGCTGCCGTGATCACCCTTAGCGGGCTCATTATTTTTCTACGCCGCAATAAAAGCAGAACAGTTGGCATTAAACCGGGGCAGTTGAGGAATGAATAGGCAGTGGGTAATTTTGCTCGCGGCGATGCTGGTGACCTTTGTCACCGGCTCGGTTCATTCGTTTTCAGTCTTTGTTCTGCCCCTTGAAAGTCTATTGAAGTTACCACGCTCCGAGATCAGCCTGATTTACTCGTTTGCGTTGGTCGGCATTACCGTTGCGGTGTTATTCGGTTATCGATATTACGCCTCGCTGCGCGCGGGCTGGCTGGTATTGGCAAGCTGTTTAACCGCCGCACTGGGCTTACTGCTTGCGGCATCGGCGCAGCAATGGTGGCAGTTGTTCGCTGGTTACAGTGTGATGTTCGGCGTCAGCAACGGCATTGCTTATGGTTTCAGCCTGCAATTGGTGGGGCGCGAAATGCCCGGGCGCAAAGGGTTTGCCATGGGGGCCGTGACCGCCGCTTATGCGGTTGGATCGATTGTCTTTTCGTATTTGTTCGCCGCCACCATTGATGATTCGTCGGTAAGCGGAGCTTTTCATCTGCTCGCGGTGGGTCTGGTCATTTGCGGCCTGCTTGCGGCGCTGATGATGCATCTGGCGCGGGCCGATTACGGACGGGTCGAATTGGCGGATGTCGCTACTAGCAGCGGCATCGATAGCGCCAAAATAATGCATTACTGGCTAGCCTATATGACCAGCGTGTTCGCCGGGTTGATGGCGATCGGGCATGCCGCCGGGATAGCCGTTGACAAGGGTGCCAGCCTCGAACTTTCGACCTTAAGCGCGATGATCATCGGTATCGGTAGCGCCGGCGGAGGGTTTCTCGCCGGGTGGTTGATCGATCGATGGCCGCCAAAACGGTTCCTGGTTGGCTTGCCATTGTTATCTGCGCTGGCACTTTTGCTGACGGCATTGGTCGACGAAGCCGCGGTCATCGTCGGCTTGCTGAGCCTGGTTGGATTTAGCTATGGATCGATCATTGCCATCTACCCGGTGGTCATTTCGAATGACTTTGGCGACCTCGGGGCAAAGGCCTATGGCCGCATATTTACCGCCTGGGGTTTTGCCGGGCTGGTGGCTCCCTGGGTGGCGGGGCTGGTTTTTGACTGGCAGGCGGGATACCAGCTTGCGTTATTGCTCGCCGCGGTGACCGCAGTATCGTCCGCTTTGATAGCGTCGAGACTGGCGATCAGAATTCCTTAATCGGTGGCTTGATCGATTGACTTGATTGACTGGCCAGGGCTATAGATGTTCGGCTATGGCCCTGCGTACCAGCTGCTGAAAATACGCGGTACCCGATTCCTGGGTTTTCGACAATTCACCACCGGGATACTCCCCGCAGCTCAAATTGCGCTGCACGCGTTCACAAATGGCGATGTCTTCGTCCATCACCTGCGCCGAGTTTGGTAAGATGCTGCGCGTATCCACATTGCGTTCATTGGCCAGTTTTTCATCGGCCCAGAACCAGCGCCGCAGTTCGAGGGTATCGGCCGATAGCGGAATAACCGATTCGGCATTGAAGGTGAAGTCGGCAAAGTGCAGTAATAATCCCGGAAATTTATAAATCCAGAAGCCCTTGCCAGCGCGGCTTTGATCCTCGCCTTCGGCGCTGTAGTTGACGTCAAAGCCGACAAATTCGCCATTTTCATAATTGTCGATACTGACCGATTCACGCAGCATCGACGAACCCAGAGTCTTATGCACCATGCCGACGTGATAGCCCTCGCAGGAGTTATCGCCATAGGTCTTCCAGTTAGCATTGCCCGGTTTAATCACCTCGTTGTCATATTGCATCGCACTGACCTGCGGGAAGCCCTCGGCAATGGTCACTATGTCACCCAGCCAGCAGCTTAAATCGGGCGCGGATGAATCCAGACAGACAAAAACCAGCCCGTTCCAGCAATCCACCCGAACCGGCAATAAACCCATGTGCTCGCGCTCGATCGGATTTTCTTTGCCGAAGTTGGGTGTTTTCAATAATTCGCCCGAGCAGGCATAGCGCCAGCCATGGTATCGGCAAACCAGCTCGCGACATTGCCCGGTGCCCTCATCGGCCAATGGCCCGGCGCGATGCCGGCAGAGATTAAAAAACCCGCGCAGTTGGGAATTCTGATCGCGCAGTATCAGCAGCGGCCAACGCATCAGCTGTAACGCCAGGTAGTCGCCATTGTTGCTAAATTGTTTTTCGGGCCCGATCAGCCACCAGTGCCTGCGAAAAATATGCTCGCATTCGAGCGCGTAGATTTCCGGTTTATGGTACCAATCATGCGGAAGGGTATCGGTCATTTCATCGGGCCTGTTTTTATCGTTTGCGTTGTCTGGGGGAATGATGATTCAATCCTAATTCATAGCCTGATCAAAGCCAATGCCCAACCAGTCAAATTTACTCGGTAGCCTGTGGATGGTTTCCGCCGGATTAATATTTGTCGCCGTTACCATAATGGTGCGCCATCTCGGCTCGGAAATGCCCGCGGTTGAAACGGCTTTTATTCGATACCTTTTCGGACTGATTCTGTTGATACCCATTTTCATGCGCCTGCAATGGAAACGGATCAGCCGAAAGCACATGCATATTTACATTGTCCGTGGCATCGCACACGGCGCTGCGGTGATGCTGTGGTTTTTTGCTATGGCGCGAATCCCGTTGGCCGAAGTGACCGCGATCAGTTATTCCACGCCGATTTTTACTTCGATTGGCGCGATTATAATATTCGGCGAACGGATTAAGTCGCGCCGGGTGATGGCGATACTGATCGGGTTCATCGGCATGTTGATCATTCTGCGCCCCGGATTCCGGGAAATTCAAATCGGTTCATTCGCCCAGTTAAGCGCGGCCTTTTTCTTTTCGATTTCCTTTCTGTTTGCCAAGCGGCTCACCCACAGCGAAAGTTCCGTCGATATTCTCGCCATGCTAACGCTGTTCTGTACGCTTGCGCTGTTGCCGGGGGCAATCTATTTCTGGCAAACGCCGAGCCTGCTCGAATTGGGTTGGCTGGCGCTGATTGCCGTATTCGCGACCAGCGGCCACTATGCGATGACCCAGGCGATTGCCTATGCGCCGTTGACGGTGACCCAGCCCTTTGCCTTTCTGCAATTGATCTGGGCCATTGTTTTCGGTTATTGGCTATTCGATGAAACGCCGGACGTCTGGGTGTTAGTGGGAGCAGCGTTGATTGTCGGGGCGATCAGCTACATGGCGCACCGAGACTCGTTGGTTACCCGGCAGCGGGCCAGGGCAGCGGCATCAAGCTAGCAACCGCCGGTATTCCAGGTCTCCGGGGCGCCTGAATTACCGACAATTTCGGTGATTAGCGAACCCGGCGGAACATGGGCAATTTTTTCTACCCAGTCCCATCCGTTCTGGTTTTGAAACAGATAAACCGGTTTACCCATTTGCAGCGCTCGCCCTTGTGCTTCGACGAGCACACTGTCGGGCGGCTGTAGCGCTGGGTTGATATCGTGCACGGCTAAGCCAAAGCGCCGTGCAGTGCTTTAACGATTCGTTCGACATCCTGTTGGTTGGCATAGTGCACCAGCGACAGTCTGACTACGCCGTCATCGGGGTCGATGCCGAGGTCGGTAATCAGGCGATGTGCATAAAAGTTTCCGTTCTCGGTACCGATTCCGGCATCCTGTAGTTGAAAGGCGAGCGATTCAGAGCTTTGTTTTAGCGGCTGGAAAGCAATAGTCGGTGCGCGATCATTGTCATTAATATGAGTTTTACCAATTAATCGAATATCTTTGTGGCTGCTTAGGAACTCGAGGATCGGTGCTGCCAGTTCATTTTCGTGTTGGACAATCAGCCCGTGTAAATCGTCCATTTTTTGCGACCGATTTTTGCCCTCATCGCCAAAGTGGTGCCGGTGCAGGTCGTCAAAATAGTCGAGCACACCGGCGCAGGCGGCAACCTGCGCATGTTGCGGACCCGCTGGGTTGAAATCTTTATTGGCGTTACCCGCATTGAAGTAATGTGCCTGCGAAATTAACTCGCCGTGGATATCACCATTGACATAGAGCAGACCTTGATGAGGGCCGAAAACCTTGTACAGGCTGAAGGCATAGCCATCGACGCCGAGTGCCTTAAGGTCGCAGATGTGGTGTGGGGCGTAGGCGACAGCATCGACAAAAACACGTGCCTTGCAGCCCGCTTTAATGGTTCGGGTTATTTCGGCCACCGGGTTGGCGGTGCCGACTATATTCGAGCAATGGCTGAAAAACACCCAGCGCGTATTGTCCTTGAGCAGAGGCAGCAATGACTTGATATCGAGCAATCCGGTTTTGCGGTCGACTTCCCATTGACGGATGGTGACGCCTTTCTCTAACGCCTTGCGGCGCCACACGCCGCTATTGGCTTCGTGGTCCTGATTGGTGACTATTATTTCATCGCCGGCCTTCCACAAGTCACCTATTGCCTGTGACATGACATAGCTGTTAATCGATGTCGACGGGCCGATGGTCAATTCCGAGGGGTTGATATTCAGCGCTTCCGCCCAGCCGCTATGCGCGCGATCCATCGCAATGCCCGCTTCGGCCGAAGGGGAAAAACGCGAATAGGGTTGCACCCGGGTATGGTGATTGTAATGTTCAGTCACTTTGTTGACCTGATTGCAGACGTAGCTGCCGCCTGCGTTAGAAGCGAATACAAAGGCCGGGTCGTCGTTGAGTTGATCAAACTGGTTGCGCACAAAATCAATGTCGATTTTCATAATCTAGTTCCGTTATTGTTGTTTGACCGGCCTGAAGTCAATCGGCTGAGGTAAGCCGCCTAAGGTAAATCGTCACTACGTCCGCCAGTTCTGGCTGAATTCTGCATACACCGCTTCAAACCGGGTCAAGTTGGTTTGGGTGTACTCGGCAAAATCCATCGCTACCCGCGAATGGTTTTCTGAAACCATCGACCACAGGGTTTCGCGTAGCGCCGAGGCACACTTCATCGCATAGTAACGGTTAACTAACGGCTCTCCAATGGGCTCTGCAAAATACTGTTCAAGCATTCGTTGTTCCTGCACCTGATCAAGTTCATTGTTAGCGGCCAGATTAGCCAGGTCGAACAGTGGGCTGTTAAACCCGGCATAGTCAAAATCGATCAGCCAGATTTTTGTGCCATCATCGATAAAATTGGCCGCTAATAAATCATTGTGCCCGAAAACAATGTCTACCGGACCGACCGCGCGTTCCAGAATATCGGCGCAGTCGGCCAGCTTGCCAAGCACAGGCCGGTGTCGGCTATCGGCATTGCGTAACAGCGTCTGGTAATGTCGTAGAACCTGGAAAACCCAGAACATGATCGGAATTTGTTGAAATTTCAGAGGCATTTGTCGGTGGAAGGTTTTTAACAGGTCGGTGATTCGTGGCAGATTTTTGCCGCTGCGGACATCGGCTTCGGACAGCACCTTTCCCTCGACGAATCGCACCACCAGCATGCCTGGCTGGTGGTGAACTAATTCAGGGGACAGCCCGATTTCGAAAGCAGCCTGGCAACTGGCTATTTCGTTGCTGCGTGAAATTAAATGAATGGGGTCGTCTTCGCCCATACGAACAACATAGGATTGATCGCCATCGACGACTTTGAAGTTGAGGTTGGTCATGCCGCCATCGAGCGCTTCAATATCGATTTCACCCTGCCAGCAAGGCAGATCTGCAATACGCTCGAAGTGGTTGGAGCCCATGTGATGGTCCTATCGTGGATAACAACGAGGCATGATAGCATCGGTAAAATGATGCGCAATCTGAGTCGACAATTTTTTGAGCAGGGCTGGTGCCGATTTGAGCATGACCCCGGGCTAGGTCGTTGGGTCGAGTCGGCGCTTGAGCCGGCCGGGACAAGCCTGATCAATCCTGCCTTTTCGCACTGGCATCGCTGTGCCAATACCTGGTTTGCCGGGGTCAATGTGTTAGCCAATCGTGGCGATGGGTCGCTGACAGATGGGGTTCCACTGCAGGGGCAGGCCATCGACTTTGTCGACCAGGTATTAAATCTGCAGGGCTTCGACTGGGATGCCGGGCAGGTTTCGGTTTGTTTTCCAGGCTATCCCCGGCCGATGGATGGCGAGACTGTAGCCGCTGCCAATTACCGGCGCAAGTTCGATGCGGCGCATCTCGATGGCCTGCTACCGGAAGGCGATGAGCGACGCCGCCACCTGCGCGAACATCACGGTTTTATCCTCGGTATTCCGCTGGTCGACTTTAGCGCTGAGGCGGCACCGTTTGTTGTCTGGGAGCGATCACATGAGTTGGTGCGGTGTGCATTTGGTGAACGTTTATCCGGCATTGATGCCGAGCTATGGGGCGAGGAAGACCTGACCGACTTTTATCATACGTTGCGCCGGCAAATTTTCGAAAGCTGCAAGCGGGTCGAAATACATGCTCGCCCGGGGGAAGCTTTTATTGCCCATCGTTTGTTATTGCACGGTATTGCTCCCTGGGGAAAGGCGGCTTTGGCCGGACCTTACGGGCGCATGATCTGTTATTTTCGCCCCGAAATTCCGGGCCCCGAATCATGGTTGAACCGTCGCTGAAACCGTTTATTTTTGTGCCTTACAGGCGCCTTCGACGTAGTCAGCAACTGCGCCATCGGCGCAGGCGCTGCAGGCATTCGCATAGGTTTTCAATTCACCTGCAGGACAAGGCGTAGTCACGCACTGAATATCGGTTTTGCGGGTGGCGCAAACCGGTCGATAATCCAGGGTACAGATTTGCGATCGAGGCGATAAACATTCGAATATCTCGATCGGGGGTATTGTGGTGCTGGTGCTGGTGCTGGTGCTGGTGCTGGAGCAGGCCGAGGCCAGGGTCGAAACTGAAAATAGCCCGCTTAGCTTTATGATTTTCGAGGCGAAGTTATTTGCGAGGCCAATCAAATTTACTATTCGAGTCAGGCAGTTTGATCACGTTTGTGATTAACGTCATCGATTTGTTCATTCACGGTCCACAAGTCATACAGTACCCCGAGCAGGAAAAGACCACCGGTCAGTAACCAGATGAGCGCAGTTACCCATTTGCCAAGGTAGAACCGATGTGCTCCCAATACGCCTAGAAAGGTTAGTAACACCCAGGACAGGGTGTAATTCTTGTTGCCATCGCGATATTTCAAATCGGCCGCGCGATCCATCCCGGGGATAAGAAAAAAATCGATTAACCATCCAATCAGGAAAAGGCCGAGGGTGAAAAAGTAAAGAGTTCCGGATAGCGGGCGGCCGTAATAAAAGCGATGCGCTCCGATGAAACCGAAAATCCATAATAGGTAACCAATTAGCAGGTTGTGGCTATTGTTTTGGTCAGACATTATGCGCCGGGAATTTTCTAGAAATCATGGATTTTTCGAAACGCGAGAAGCATGCGAAAAGCTTCATTTTCTTCGGCCTCAAATCTGGTTATATCAAAATCAGGGTAAAGAAAGCGAGAACCGGGATTCCCGGCGACCTGATCAAAGTCATCCGTACGAAATGACATTTGCCAGTCATCAAAGTTACGACCCTCTCTGGGTTCGAAGCGCAGCTCATCGATATTTTTATGACGGCCATCGAAGCGGATAGAATCATACACTTGCCTTAAATTATCTTCGGAGCCTTCCAGTACATGGAAAAAACGTTCATGGGCGTAGAGCAATAGCCCAGTTAATTCATGAACAAGGTTCTGGGTGTGTGAAACATTCATTATTTCAACCAGCTGCGCCATCGAAAGAGGTTCGACCGCAGTGCTCGCATAAATGACTTGATGTATCTGCTCAGCGCTCATTTCGATAAAAGGAGTGGAGTTTTTTTCGCGGGCGGCTGCCCAGATAGATCGCAATAGCGGCCATTGGCAGGTATGCGATCATCAGGTCGAGCCCAATAAACCAGTAAGGTGCTGGTATCATCAGCGTGGCGATGATTCCACCCGCCAGGAACGCGAGTCTGATTCCGTAAGCAATGTGCTGCGCCGAAAACCCACATATTATGGCCCCTAAACTCCTTGTAATTACCACTATTAATCCACAGTCCGTTGTCACGGGACGATCCGCTAGCCTCAAAATAGCGGATAAATTTATTTATTATTATTTTTTATTACCGCAGACTGAGTGCCGGTACCGTTTATTTTTGTTTGAAACCCGCTAAACCTTTTTTCACACTTTTTTCCGGAGAGGAGTCTAAGATTTCAGAGGTGAAATGTCCATGGAAAAACTGAAATGAGGGATAGTTTCCTACTGGTGTCCACTAATTAGCAGGCGCTTGAATTGGGTGAGGCGAGTGTCGAGTCGTTTCTGAATGAACCGCTGAAGGTGCCAATTAATATTGCCGGGATAGACCTGATCGATATCAGAGTTTCGGTCGCGAGTGAGAAAGCTATCGTTATTTCGGTCTCATTCCTCCCACCAACCTTCCCAGGCTTAGATTTGAAATTGTTGCGGGTAAACAGGGTCGGCACCAAATTCTGGTGAACACTGTCAAGCCGATCAAGGAGCCGATTGTACAGTTTCTGATGGAAATCATTGAGAAACAGGGTCGAACACTGCAGCTCTATACCTTCCTAATTGATCCTCCGATCAGAACGCAATCGGCACCGGCAACGAGCTTTTCCATACTCGAGCCAGATCAGGTCGATTCAGAAAGCGAACCGCTTGAACAAGGGGCGCTAATTGCCGTGTTAGAACCCGAAGTAGTCACCGAAGAGATTGTTGAAGTGGTGCCGGTGGTTACTTCGACGTCGGTCGCCGAGCCGAATAATACGGCAATGCCTGCAACAATCAGGGTAGTGGGAAAGGGCATATCGTTGATCGCTCAGGAGTCGGTTCTCCATCAACGCTTTTCCGTGTATCAAATTATGCGGGCTTTTTACCTGGAAAATGGTGACGTTTTTGAAAAGCGTAATATAAGCAAGCTAACGTCTGTCCGGGAGTTTGCTGACGGTGCCTGTTGATGAATTGATCGGCCAGGTAAGTCGAAACCAGGCGATAGAATTTGTGTTGTCTGTGTCGCTTGATTATCCCGATTCTGCTGCCGGTATAGGCGAGTTGGCACAGTTAGAGTCGGCAATGAATACGGCGCAAGAGCCGCAGCTAAATAGACCGACTTCGTTGCCCGACGAGCAGTCGAAAAGTACAGAGGCCATGTCTTCGAACGCTGTAACCCGCGGGTCAGAGACCGCTGCTGAGCCAAAATTGATTAATGCTGAGACCGAAACTTCAACTCAGCCAGTTCAAAAAATATAGCATCAGTCGTTAGCAGCAACGACAGCAGCGCAACGTCTGGGCAGAATACCAACGATAATGACGGGCTTGCAATGTAGTTAGAACCTACTGCAAATCAATCCCTTGAAAGACCGCTGATTAATAGAGATACCAAGGTTGCAGCATCCAGAATAGTTTCACCGCCTCCGGAGATTGTGGTATTACCCGTTACTGTTCCGCCGCCACCACCGAGCGTTACTATCCCCGAGGTGATTCGATTGGCACCGGAAATTTTCACCGAAGACCGATCGCCGGCTGAGTCGGGTAATTCATGGCCACTGATAATCGCCCTGCGGGTCATTGTGATTCTGCTAATGGCTTTTGCGCTGGTCTGGGCTTTGTATATGCGCAAGGAAAAAGAAGACGCCCCGCAACAGGAAAAGTGGCATCGAGTTATTCCCGCTCGGCCCAACCCAAAGTTAATAGAATGGATGTCAGTTTTATCGGCAAAAAATCAGAGCTGCTCAAAGAAGATACGACTGAAATTAGAGAAAAATCGCGAAAGAAGAAAATCAAACTAGGTTCGATTAATGAAGTATGTATCGAAATCGATATTTATATCGGCTATGAATTATATACCGAAGGACTCGAGTTTATCGTTGCAGCCAAATCTGCTTACCCCGATGAAAGCATGCTCGATATGGAACATTTCGAAATTCTGAGCAAGGCAAAAAAATGCCGCGGAGTTCCTGCCTTTATATCTAAAGCGAGAAGGGGCACTGGCTAAACAATTCCCGAACGAATGGTCGAGAATTGTCGAAATGAAAGATCAGATGGTTTCCAGAGGCAAGCAATCGATGGCTCAGGGCAGCTGATTCTAGTCTTGCCTGGTGCTTAAGCCTGTAAGCTCAGGCGGCAGTCATTTTTACGTGCTTATTGCCGAATTATTTTAAACCCTGTTTCAGTTTCCAGGCCTTTAATGGTTCGATGCTGGCTTCGTAACCACGTTGCGCCAAAGGCTTCCACTTATCATAAGCGGTTGGGCCAAACCCTCGTGTATCGGGCTGGATCAGCAAGTCGGTCAAAGCTGCCTGGTCGCGGCTGGATTTTGTCGCATTGACTTCCAGGGTTCGTATCAAAATTTCCACTAGCGTGGGTGTCTTCATTTTTTTACTGAACGGGTTCAAGCGATTGAATAGTACGCGCCAGCCCGAAATGCTGGTATCAATGTCATAGTGTTTTAGTCGCTCGCGATAAGGCACGACATCTACCCCGATAATTCGATTCGATTCGGCCAGAGATTGCATCAGGGCGACTGGAAAATTATCCATTATGCCGCCATCGACTAACACGTCACCGTCTTCGACGACCGGAACAAATACCCCTGGAATCGACATCGAGGCACGAATCGCGCGCCACATACTACCGCTTTGATGCACTTTTAATGACGCAGTAGATAGACTCGTTGATACGCAGAAAAACGGGCACCATAAATCTTCGATAAGGGTTTCGCCGCAACAATGCTGATTTATTTTTTTAACATTATTGGAAGCCGCCATTGCTACCAGCGGTAGCGTTCGATCAATGACCCCGATATCGGCAGTCCACTGGGCATTTTGTTCGAATGCCTCATAGTCACTTTCGAGCGCCATCTGCCCTCCCATGATGGCACCCATGCTGGCACCCCCGACGTAATCGAAGGGAATGCCGGTTTCCAGCATGGCTTTGTAAAAACCCATTTCGGCGTAGCCTTTTGCGGAACCCCCGCCCATTACCAGGGCGATTGCATGACCACTCATTCGCCTGGCCATTCGCCCCAGGTGGGCATTGTCACCGCTGCGGATATGGTAGTGGTTGCGGATGGAACGCGGTTTGAGCCAGCTACCGGTGCCGCTCGGTATTTTTACATCGGGCTCGTGTAACAACACCAGATCGGTCCGTGTGTCATGGGCAGATTCTTTAATCACAGTTTCAATGTCACTTAGCGCCGGGCTATTGCTGGCCCGCGCTACTATAAGTAGGCGATCAGCCTGACCAACCACGCGTTGTGACCAGGGTGTATATTCGTCATCGGCGACAAAAATAAGGTAGCGGTTTTCGGCTTCGAGTTCGTCCAGCTTGGCAATGACCAGGGGTTGAATCGATGCGTCCAGAGTCGCTTTTGTACCATTACTATTGGTGAAAAATTGATCGAATCGATCGCCGTTAAGCACCAGAGTCTTACCGTAGTGACCGAGCTCCTTGGCCAGCTCGTCAGCCAGTGCAAGCAAATCTATTCCGGGATGGGTCGGCAGTAGCGTGTAAGTCATCCGTGCCGGTGGTTCTCCCTGCGAGGACAGGGCGTTTTCTTTTTGTCGCTTGATGATGAGCAAAGTCATCTTGCGCATTAATTCAGGGTATGTTTTGAGTAGCAGTTCGAACTTCGCCGGACTTAATCTTGCCAGGTTGGTTTCGCGTACGGCAACGACGGTAGCGCTTCGGGGTTCGTTGGTTATCAGTGCATACTCACCGACTATTTCGGTTGGACCAACTTCGCGTTTCAGGTCTATTTTTGAATTGCCATCGGTAACTTCGACTCTGAGCCGGCCATTGACCACTATGTACATGCCATCGGGTTCATCGCCTTGATGGAACAGAGTTTCACCACTAGGCAATAACAGCCACTCGAAATTTTCCTGCAGTTCATGCCAGGCGCTGATATCGAGATCACCGAATAGTTCACCGAGTGCTCCGACCAGGTGCAGGTTTTGCCAGCGTATGCTGGCGATATTACTTATCTCTTCTAAAATAGAATCGGATTCGACCACCAGCTTTTCAAAATCCTGTCGCTCCATCGATAATAATTCAGAATCTTCGAGGGCAAATATGGAGGTACTGCGTCGCTGTCCGCTCAGCATGGCCAGTTCGCCGACGATGGAATGGGGACCGATTTCGCCAATTACCTGATCATTACCGTCGGGCTTGCGTCGCGAAACCCCGAGTCTGCCACTGCACACCAGGAAAAACCCGTCGCCGCTATCGCCTTCCTTGATGAGCATTGCACCCTTTTTAAGCAACACCGAATCCAGGCCCAGCTCTTGCTCTCGACCCGAGATCTTTTCGATTAATTGCGATATTTGTTGCGTCGAGAGTTGGCTCTCAATGCCTGTTGCGGCTGAAATTTCGTTCAAAATTGATTGTCCGGTTTACTGGTCATTACTACTTCATCGGGCGCTTAGTCGATGGGTTAAGTAAAGCCCTAAGGTTATAATTTTATGGGTTGATAGCGGGGATATTATCGGAGATCGATGCGAGTTGACATATTTTCGTGCGATCAAGAACGCTTTTTTAAAAGGCTGAATTAATATTCTGCCCGCGAGATCATCGGGCAGAACAATTTTTGGCCTCACAATGGCGAGGCAACTTATAAAGTAATTATCTGATCGGGCATATTACCGGCCAGTGCTTCGTAAAGGTTGGGGAAACAGCCGATGACCGCGCCATCGACCAGTTTGCCGTCGATTTCACGCTCGTAACAGCACTGGTCACAACCCATCAGCAGGATCTTCTGTTCTTTAGCGACTGTGGCCAGGCGTTCGCCCAATGGGTCACCCTTGACCAGCACGTAGTTGTTATCTTCGAAAAAAAACATGCCGACTACCTCGGGGCCATGCGCCTGCTCCTCGAGCTGTGGCAGGATCATCTTGCCGAGCTTATAGGAGACGGTATGTCCCTGGCTGGAAAAAATATAAGCGACTTTCATTGTTAACTCCCTTGAGTTTTATAGGTAAAAAATTGATTTAGGAATTGAGACCGGAATCAAGCTGGGTCCCGGCGGCAGACTATAATATGACCCTGCCCTTAGGAGTAGCGATAGTCGCGCTTAATCGCGGTTTTTGATTGTCGTCGATTTCGATTAACTCGACCAGATCGAGCGCGTTCATCGAGTCGAGCCGGGCTCGAATCCAGTCGATACGATTATGATAAATGCTCAACTTGACCAGACTGCAGCCGGGATCAGCCATACTGTGTGCCGGATGCGCGCTATGCCACTGAATGCAATAAGGCAGCAGGCCATTAGCGAGTAGACGGCCATCATCGGGAAGCGCGAATTCCCAGCGTAGATTATTGCGCGCCAGCATTGTGGGCAAGCCGATATCGAAGCCGGTCTGCGCCGCGAGCTGGGCGAGGTCGGTGGTATTCATTACCCAGGTAATCAAGCGGGGTTGCTGTTCCAGCGCGGCGCGCATCAGAGCATCATCGAGGCCAAACCAGCGTGGATGGCGAGGAGCGACCGCCGCAGGGTCTATTGCAATTACTTCCAGGTAGGATTGATTGCCGAGTTGCATCAAATGGTTATGGGTGCCCATAGTCTGGTGAAAACCGCCGGCCGGAATGTCTACACCGAGGCGGTCACGGACAAAGTCGACTCCCTGCGCGAGGGTATGTGCTGCGATTACGATATGGTCAATTCGATTCATGCGCGCAGTTTAAACGAGCGGGCTTTCTGTTCCCAGTTTAAGCGCGTAGAATTTGAAAGTTAACGATGTCTGGGGGTCTTATGTCGATTGTAAGTGATGAAATTAGTTATCGGGTAGGCGAGCGGGAATATCGGGGTTATCAGGCCTTTGATGATTCAAAGCCGGGTTCAAGGCCGGGCATTATAGTAGTGCATGAGTGGTGGGGGTTGAATGAATATATTCTCAAGCGAACACATATGCTTGCCGAGCAGGGGTATTTTGTCCTCGCGATCGACATGTATGGTGAAGGCCGGGTAGGGTCAAGCCCCGACGAAGCAGCTGCGCTGATGAATGGCGTATTAGACGATATGGATGCGGGTGAATCACTGCTGAAGGCGGGTTATCAAACTTTGCTCGAACAGGAACTGGTCGATGATACACGCACCGCTGCAATCGGCTATTGCTTCGGCGGTGGCATGGCCTTGCACATGGCGCGTATCGGGATGCCGTTAAAAGCAGTGGTCAGTTTTCATGGGTCGTTGAATGCATTTCATCGGGCCGAACCCGGGACCATAAAACCGGAGATTCTGCTCTGCCATGGCAAATCGGACAGCATGGTTAAGATGAATGCAGTCGAAGCTTTTGAGGGGGAAATGAAACTCGCGCAGGCCAATTATCAGATATTATTGCTCGAAGGCGCGAAGCATGGTTTCAGCAATCTGCAGTCTGATATCAATGCTGAGCTATACGGAATTGACCTCGGCTATTCGCAATCCGCCGACCGGGCCTCCTGGTCTGCGATGCTGACCTTGTTGAATAAGGTATTTAAATGACCGGCAAGGTAGATTTAACCGAAATCCGACGTAGTTATGAGTCGCAAAGTATGGCCAGTAAAGATCTGGCTGACAATCCAGTCGATCAGTTTTCACGTTGGTTACAACAGGCGCGCGAAGCCGAAGTGCTCGATGCAACCGCGATGAATCTGGCCACCGTCGATACGGCTGGCCAACCCTCATCAAGAATCGTATTGCTCAAGCATTTCGACGAGCAGGGGTTTTGCTGGTACACCGATTCACGTAGCCGCAAAGGTCAGGATCTGGCGCAAAACCCGCGCGCCGCGCTGCTCTTCCACTGGCGTGATTTCAGCCGTCAGGTACGTATCCAGGGCAAGGTAGAAAAATTGTCCGCCGAAGAAGCTGACCAATATTTTCATTCGCGTCCCGAGGGCAGTCGTTTCAGCGCGGCGTCGTCGCATCAGTCTACCGAAGTGGCTAGTCGTGGCGTGCTTGTGCAAACGGTGAGTGCATTGCAGGCGCAGTATCCCGCTGGTGATGTGCCACGCCCGGATGCCTGGATTGGTTATCTTCTAAAACCCGACTATTTCGAATTCTGGCAGGGGCTAGAAAATCGATTGCACGACCGCATTGTTTATTCTCCCGTTGAATCCGCCTGGCAGAAAAAACGGCTTTCGCCCTAATGCCGGGGTTTCATTGGTTGCTACTTAAATGATTGCTGCTTCGTTTATCGCCTTCGCCCATTTCGTTGCCTTTTTTGCGCTCGCCGCGGCATTGGTGATCGTGCTGGTTTTGATTTCCGGGAATTTTAGCGTCGAAATTGCCATGCGAATCCAGCGCGCCGACCGCGCCGCCGGCATCGCGGCTCTGGCGCTCTTCGCCGGCGTATTTGTGTTGACGATCTACCCTACGAGTCGATTTATCGGTTGGAGTCCTGATCTGGCCGCTGGTAAAGCACCGTCTTTGACCCTGGAAGAAGTCAGAAAAATCAAACGCAGCATTCACTGGCAACTGATTTTAATTGCCGGAATGATACTTTGCGCCTCGCTCATGGCGAAGGGTGCTGGATTCTAAGCCGATGAAAATGAAAGAAAATCAAAAATCCCGATTTTTGTTTTTCCGACCTCTGAGAATTCAGGATGAATTATTCAGAGGTTCATAAAACTACCCGGAGTAAGCTATGTCTGCAGAAAATAAAACCCTGTCTTTGCAACAGGTCGATGATTTAACCCGCCGCGCGCTGTCAGCCTGTGGTGCTCGCGGGCATCAATTAAACATGGCCGTGCAGTCGGTGATCGACGCCGAATGCGATGGTATCCGTACGGTGGGCCTTGGTTACCTGCCGCTCTACTGCGGGCATTTGCAGGTCGGTAAATTAAATAAAGATGCACAACCCTCGCATCAGCAAATTGCGCCGTCGGCGATCCGATCCAATGCGCAAAGTGGGTTTGCCCACGCCGCGTTTGCCGAAGCCGAAGCCGATTTATATGCGCTGGCGAAACAACAGGGCATTGCGGCCTTGTCGATTGTCGACTCCTATTCGGCCGGAGTGGTCGGCTGGTTTGTGCAGCGCATGGCCGCCGAAGGGCTGATCGGATTAGGTTTTGCCAATTCACCGTCCGCCGTAGCCCCGGCGCCCGGCGCGAGCCCGTTTTTCGGAACCAATCCGATGGCTTTTGGCGTGCCGCGCGGCGACGAGCCTTCGATTATTGCCGACATGGCGACCAGCCAGGTCGCGTTGGTAACCATCAAAAAAGCGGCGGCCGAAGGTCGGGCTATTCCACTAGGCTGGGGTTATGACAAGGATGGTAACGACACCACCGATGCCGACGCCGTTATCAATGGGGGCGCATTAGCGCCAGCCGGCGGCACCAAAGGGATGCTGTTGGGTTTGCTTGTCGATATTCTTGCCGGGGTGCTCAGCGGCCCGAATTGTTCGTTTCAGGCGCCCGTGTTCAAGAACAATACTGGTGGCGAACCGAAGGTAGGACAGTTTTTTATTGCGATTGACCCGGGCAGTTTCGCCCCGGGCGGGGATGCGGTTTATTCCGACCGCCTGGAAGCCATGTTGACCGCGTTGGCAAATGAACCCGGAGTGCGCCTACCCGGTGAACGTCGTCATGAAAGTAAGAAAAAGGCTGAGCAACAAGGCGTAGAAGTGGCTACCGAACTGCTTGACCGGCTTGAAGGTTTTGCTGCTGGAACTAGTTAGGAATCTCTTACCGGGAAGCGCTGAATCTATCAGCGCTGATCTGGGATTAAGTCAGCGTGGCTTTAATCTGTTCGATATAGAGGCCGTGCAAGCGTTGATAGATTGCCCCCGGCTTACCGTTTCCGATGGCTTGATTGTCAACTTTTACTACCGGTAAAACATAGCTCGACGCACTGCTGATAAAGGCTTCGTCGGCGTCCAGCACCTGCGCCAGGGTAAAGGTAGTTTCTTTCAGGCTTAGCCCGTGCTTTTCGCACAGGGCAAGCAGTGCGCGACGGGTGACTCCGGGCAGAATGTCATTACTCAATGCCCGCGTTAAAATTTGATCACCCTTGACCATGAAGAAACTGGTGCAGCCACATTCGGTGATATTGCCGTCGCCGTCGACCATCAGGGCCTCGTCGGCCCCGGCGGCGGCAGCTTCTTTTTTGGCGAGCACCTGGGCGAGCAGATTCACCGTTTTGATGTCGCGTCGTGCCCAGCGAATGTCGTCGACACTGGCAAGCGTCACCCCGGTTTCGACCTGGTCGTTTTCGACGTTTGATTTTTGCTGGGTAAACATAAATACGGTCGGGGTCAGGCCCTGTGGCCAGACAAAATCGCGATCGGCGACACCCCGGGTAATCTGCATATAGACCATGCCCTCGTCGATTTGATTCAGTTTGATCAATTGGCGGAAGGCTTCGAGTATCTGCGCCGCATTCAGTGGCGGCGGGATGTCGAGTTTTTCCAGCGAGCTGTAATAACGTTGCATATGATGTTCAAAATCGACCAGCTTGCCGTCGAGCACCCCGGCGACTTCATAGATAGCATCGCCGAAATTAACCGCACGATCAAAAATAGATATCTTGGCTTCATCTTCGGGCAGGAAGTCGCCATTTAAATAGACGGTTCGATTCATTGGTTCTCCGGGAGTAGCGTTCCTGTCCCGGCGGGAAAGTGCGCTGCTGTTTTCAGTGCAAAGAATGCTAGCATACTCGAATGACTATCGACCTAAATCAATG
>JBLHOA010000014.1:0-28315 GCA_047622345.1 Gammaproteobacteria bacterium
TTCAAAGCGCGGCTACTGGAAGACGGCACAGCTGCAGTGGCCGAACTCGGCTTGTCCGGGATTCAGGGCGAAACGCTAAAAGTAATCGAAAATACCAGCGATACACACAATGTCGTCGTCTGTACCCTTTGTTCCTGTTACCCCTGGCCGATGCTTGGCCTGCCACCGGTGTGGTACAAAAGCCCGGCCTATCGTTCCCGCGTGGTGCGTCAACCGCGGTCGGTGCTGGCGGAGTTTGGTACGCAATTAGCGGAAGAGCAGGCGGTTAAAGTCTGGGACAGTAACGCGGATATCCGCTATCTGGTGCTGCCTCAACGCCCCGCAGGTAGCGAAGGTCTATCCGAAGCGCAGTTGTCTGAACTGGTCACCCGCAACGGGATGATTGGAACGGCGTTGGTTTAAGGGGATACGACGATGGATGGTATTCACGATCTAGGCGGCATGCAGGGTTTCGGCCCAGTTGATATCGAGCACGACGAACCCGTATTTCATCACAATTGGGAGCAAAGAGTATTTGCGATGGCGATGGCCGCCCCCTTTGTCGCCGAATTCGGTGACGACCAGTTCAGGCGGCAGATCGAACAACTCACCCCGCAGCAATATCTGAACTCCAGCTATTACGAATTATGGTTCGCCGGAATGGTCGCCCAGTTGAAAGAACTGAATGTGATTAGCGATAAGGAATTGAAGCAGGCCGTCAGCATTAATCCACTGCCAACGGAATTTGATATCAACAATCAGGCGCAAGCCGCCGGGCTGATGGTGGTTATCGAAGGGGGCGCTTCGCAGGCGATGCCCGATGCCAGTGGCGCGCATCGGTTTGCGGTTGATGACCGGATAATTACCCGAACTCATCTCACGGCAACGCATACCCGCTTACCCCGATACGCCCGCGGCAGGACCGGTCGGGTCATCGCCGAGCAGGGCATGTACATCTTCGCCGATACCAATTCGGTTAACGCGGGCGCGAACCCGCAAATGCTCTACACGGTAGAATTTGACGCGAGCGAACTATGGGGCGACGAAGCGCACCCTGGCGATACGCTGTGTCTCGACTTATGGGACGCCTATCTTGAGCCTGCATGAATAACGAAGCGCGGCAGGGTGAATTTCCCGCGGAATTGAAAATCCCGCTCGGCAGCGACGGCGACCCTGTTTTTGTCGAACCCTGGGAAGCCCGGGTATTCGCGCTCGTGGTCAGTGCGCACCAGCAGGGGCGCTTTGAATGGCTGCAATTTCAGCAGCTGTTGGTTAACGAAATCAGCCACAGCGAACAGCATGGCGAACCGAGACCTTATTACCTGAATTGGGCGATAGCCGCGGAAAAACTGTTTGCCGAGCTTGGGTCTTTGCAGCCCAGCGAGGTTGATCAACGCGTCAGCGAGCTCAGACCGGACGACAAAACCGTTCGTATTTAAGCCCACAGTTTTTTAAAATCAGGACTAACCCGCCAGCGAGCCCCCGTCAACCGGTAGCACCGTGCCGTGAATATGGCGTGATTTATTGGACAGCAGGAACACGATAGCGTCAGCAATGTCGTTGGCGTTGGCGAGCGAGCGCGTGGGTGCGTCGGCCGCCCAGAGTTTGCGTCCTTCATCGGCACTGAGACCGAAGGCTTCGGCTTCGGCGGCGAGCATCGGCGTATCCACTGCCCCCGGGGCTACCGCGTTAATTCGAACATTGCTGCGTGCATGGTCCATCGCCATCGCGCGGGTGAGCTGAATCACCGCGCCTTTGGAGGCACAATAAGCCGCCGTTTGTTCGGCGCCGACCAGTCCCCAGGTCGAGGCCACATTGACGATTACGCCACCGCCCTGGTCTGTCATCGCCGGGATCAGGCCGCGGCATAAATAAAAAACTGCGCTCAGGTTAAGCGCGATGGTGTTGTCCCAGTGTTCGTCGCTGGTGTCTGGCACCGTTGCGTGATGCACCACACCGGCGCTATTCACCAGGCCATCGACTTTGAAGTCGCTTTTGACGGTCTTGATGAATGCCTCGACCTGCGTTTTGTCGGCCAGATCTGCTGGTAAGAATTGATGATCACGATGCTGATCTCCGGTAGCAAGCTGATCGAGCAGTTCGGCCCCGGCCGTGGCATTGCGTCCGCAGGCCAGAATTCGTGCGCCTTCAGCCGCGCAGTTCATTGCAGTCGCAGCACCGATGCCCGAAGTAGCGCCGGTAATCAGGATTGTTTTACCCGTTAACAACATAATCTTTATCCGTATTCTGTTCGAAACTGGAGTGTACTCCAGCAGCATTAATTAGGTAAACTGCCGGTTCATCGATCGCAAGAGGGCAGGTGAGTTAAGGATGGCAGAGACTATTTCTACCAAATTCTCCCGGGATTACGACAGTCTTTATGATATCCCTGCACCGGGTGGAGCAGACGGTGAAATGCCGCCGAGTTATTCGCTCGGGCCCGATTTCAGCGTGCCCGAAGCGGCGGTAGCGCAGCTCGAGCGCGATGGCGTGGTCTGCATCCGCGAGCTGCTCGACAGCGAAACCATCGATGCCCTGCGCACAGAATGCGATCGAGCAGTTGCCGAACCAAGCAGCGAGGCACGTTTCGTCAATCCGCCGGGCGACAGCAAAACCTTCTACTATGAATTCAACCTGTGGCGTCGCCACCCGGTTATCCGTCAGGTAACTTTCGACAGCCACCTGCCCGATATTGCCGCCGCCTTGATGCGCTCGAGGCATGTGACACTTTACTACACCAATACTTTCGTCAAGGACCCGGGCGCGGCGGACAAGGTAACGCCCTGGCACGAAGATGGGTCCTATTCGCGTTTTGTCGGTGACAATGTCATCAACATGAATATCAGCTTTGACGTGATGCCCGCCGAAACCACGCTCAAATTTAAACTGGGCTCGCATCTGCGCGACGACCCGCTGTCGATCGGGCCGACCTTTGTCCCGGGGGTCGAATACGATGAGGCGATGCCCGAACAGGCGCCGATGCCAACCCAGCAGGAGTTAGACGCGCGATTCCGCACCGTTTACTGGGCGGTCGAACCGGGTGACGCCTTGATTTTTTACCAGCGTACCTTCCACGCCGGGCCGGGCAATACGCTGCCCACCCGCCGCCATTCGACCGCGTTTAATTTCGGCGGTGACGGGGTGAGCTACGATGCGCGTGAAGGCTTTATCGATTCGCCGGATGTCGACCCGGCGCTGCAGCACGGAGCCCCGCCGGCGGGTACGGTGTTTCCATTACTGCGCTAGTTGGTTGGGTTAGTTAAATAATCAGGAGCACTCATGAGCCAGAACCAGAAAATACTACCGACCTTCGGCTTTGAGAGCCAGGGCGTGCCGGAGGCCGCGGCCATCGAAGCCTACCAACGCGACGGCGTGGTCTCAATGCGCAAGGCTTTCAGTGCCGACTGGATCGAGTTGCTTGCCGAAGGCATGGAAATTGCCATCCACGAAGGGATAGAAAAAAATACTAAATTCAATATTGCCGCCCCCGGCGAGCCCGGTTTCTTTTTCTACGACACCTTCATGTGGCAGCACATCGATCAGTTCCGCCGCTTCGTTTTCGACTCGCATGTACCCGACATTGCCGCCAACATGATGCGCTCGCGCGGGCTCATTTTTTACTTCGACTTTATGCTGGTGAAGGAGCCGGGCACCAGCCAGAAAACACCCTGGCATTACGACGAGGCTTACTGGCCGGTAAGCGGTAACCAGATCTGTAACCTGTGGATTTCGCTCGATCATATTCCCGAAGAAACTGCGTTGCGCTTTGTGCCGGGTTCACATCGCTGGCCGCAGTCTTACCGGGCGGTGCATTTTGACCCGAAACTGACCTACGACAATCTGCCCGACCTGCCCCCGCCGCCAGACTGGGATCAGGAGCCGGGCGATCACCAAGTCGTGTTCGCACCGATGGAACCCGGCGATTGCCTGGTGTTTAACCGTCGCTGCTTTCACAGCGCGCCTGGGAATAACCTTAAAATCACGCGCCGGCGCGCACTGGCAACGCACTGGATTGGCGACGATATAACCTATAACGACAAGCCACAGGAAACCGACCCGCCGTATCGAGGTGAGGGCCTGGTGCACGGCGGTTCGATGGAGTGTGCAAGCTTCCCAAGGGTTCGTTAGTGCGACATCGGGACTCAACCGGTTGAATCTGGAATACGACATCATCATTATCGGCGGCGGCAGCGCCGGTAGCGTACTCGCGAATCGACTCACCGCATCATCGCAACGTTCGGTGCTGGTGCTCGAAGCCGGCCACGAAGTGCGGGGCCTGCTCTCAAAAATTCCCGCCGCGCTCGACTTCGCGCTGCACGACGATCGCTACAACTGGTATTACCACACCGACCCCGAGCCATTCATGAACGAACGCAAAATGTACTGCCCGCGGGGGCGCGTACTCGGTGGGTCGTCAACCATCAACGGCATGCAGTTCGTGCGCGGCAATGCGCAGGACTACAACAACTGGGCGGCGCTGGGTCTGCCCGAATGGAGCTATGCACACTGCCTGCCTTACTTTCGTAAGCTGGAAAATTATCATGGCGAGGTCGACGAATATCGCGGGACAAGCGGCCTGCTACACGTTACCCCGGCTACCATCCAGAACCCGCTTGATCAGGCGTTTCTGGATGCCGCGCTACAGGCCGGGTTTGGCTATAGCGAAGATACCAATGGTTATCGACAGCAGGGTTTTGGTTTGTCGGATAAAAACACTTATCGCGGCAGGCGCTGGTCGGCATTCGACGCTTATCTGAAACCCGCCATGCTGCGCGACAATTTGAAGGTGATTTCGGGCGCGCTTTGTCGGCGGATTCTATTCGATGGTAACCGCGCAGTGGGTGTCGAATTTGAATCGCAGGGCGACATTCAGAAAGTGCATGGGGCTGAGGTCATATTATGTGGCGGCAGTATCAATTCACCGCAGACACTGATGCTATCCGGCCTTGGCGACGCCGATCATCTGCAACAGCAAGGGATTAAAGTGAAGCAGCATATGCCCGGCGTGGGCGCCAATCTGCAGGACCACCTGGACTTGCGCATACAGGTTAAATGCAAACAACCGGTGAGCTGGTACCCGGCCAGTAAAGGGCTCGGAAAGTTGACCGCGGGGCTGCGCTGGTGGCTCACCGGAGGTGGTGTCTGTTCGACCAACCTGCTAGATGTTGCCGGTTATAGTTGCACGCGCGAAGGGCTTGAATTTCCCAATCTGCAGTCTGCGTTCATGGCGATTGCGGCCAGCTATGATGGCTCCGACAGCTATGCTGACCATGGCTACCAGGCGCATATGGACATGATGCAACCATCCAGCCGGGGACGCATTCGATTGAAGTCAGCTGACCCGCATGAATCACCGTCGATATTGTTCAATTACCTGCAAACCGAACAGGACAGGCGAGACGTCATCGATGCTTTTCATTTGACCCGCAACATTCTCCGGCAGGCAGCCTTTGCCCCCTTTGATGGTGGCGAGTTAAACCCGGGGGCGGGGGTTAACAGTGACGACGAAATTCTGAACTGGGCGCGGGTTAACGGCGAAACTGAATATCACCCTACCAGTAGCTGCAAAATGGGCGTCGGTGACGATGCCGTTGTCGATGGCAACTTGAAAGTGCATGGAATCGAGGGGTTGCGCGTTGTCGACGCTTCTATCATGCCGATGATTGTCACCGCAAATACCCATGCCGCTACGCTGATGATTGCTGAAAAAGCGGCCGCCCTGATCCTGGAAGAGCAGCCTTTGGCGCCACTGAATTTACCTGTTTTTACGGCCAGCGAGACCGGAAAGTAATAAGCGGGAAGACTTTCCAGGTCGACTTGTTGAATTAGTTCGGACATGTACCAGACCACCTGCCGACCAGCAGTGTGTAGCACCCGGGCAGGGTGGCCTGGTGTCATTCAAAACCAGTACCGCGGCTACTATGGCAGACTTTTCCGGTAAGTCGTTCACTGGAATCTCTTTTCCCGATAACGGTTCCCCTGAAGCGCTGCGCGCCGTCTTTGGTGCCGTGGCCGGCGGCATCTCTGGCGTTGACGTGTCTTTTACCAGCAGTGCGCCGCAAAGCCTGCGTTTGATGGCTATCGGCACCGGCGATTCGGCAACCGCGCCTACCTATCCAGACTTCGGCCTTGTTCCGGGCACCTACGGCGCTTCGGTGCTGGCAGGTAGTTACACCATCCCCGGCCTGTTCAAGTTCGACCAGCTCGGCGACAGCGGTCGCGTGATCGTAGCGGCGATGAAATCGGAGGGTAAGATCATCGGCGTTGGCATGGTGTACAACTATCGTGACGTTACTGACGTAGACCCCAGTGCGGGTAATGGCGTCACCACTTTCGGCCCCCCGGCTTGTACAACACCGGCAACTTCATCATCTTCGAAGAATAGTTAGTTACTTCCCGAACCCACTTAGTGGGGTCGGGAATATTTCTATTATCACCACTCAATAGCTGTCATCGAGGCTCCAAAATTCTGTCATTGCGGCTCTGAGCCGCAATCTTCGTGACGCTGGAATTTTCACAACTAACCGTTATTGCGGCCACATCGGGTCTACCTGCGTGGGCCGACCTACGCGACCCGCTGGGCCCACATTCTTTCGGCAGCAGGCAAGGGAAATCAGCCGCCATTATTTGAGCCAGTCAATAGCTCCTTCAATTGCTCGACCTCGGCCTCAAGGTTAGCAACACGCTGCGTTAACTCCGCCATTGAAACTCGGTTTGATGTCTTGTCAGCCGAACTGACCGCTTCTTTAGGCGTGTAGGATTCGATGTCGACCGGGCCCGCAAACAGATGCATATATTCAGAATCTTTGCGCCCTGCTGAGCGCGGTAGTTGCACCACCAGTGGGTCATTCGGATACCCGGCCAGACCATTTAAAGCTTCAACAACTTCGTTGTTATCGGCGAACTCGTACAGGCGTCCGCTGCGCGCGCGCAGTTCACCGGGAGTTTGCGCGCCCCGCAATAACATCAGGCAAACGATGGCCAGCTGCGGGGGCTCAAATTGAAATTCACTGAATTTGGTATTACAAAAGCGCTGGGTGTACTTCTCGACGCCGCGGCTGAAATTTTCTTCAACCCTTACCTGGTGTCTGGTTTCGAGTTCGCGAACGGTTTGCTGTACGGATCCCGGGTTCAGGTTCATCACCGGCTCGCGCGACGATTTTTGATTGCAGGCGTTGGTCAGCGCATTCAGCGTGAGTGGGTATTGATCGGGAGTGGTGATCGATTTTTCGATCAGGCAACCGATAACCCGGCATTCGTTGGCAGACAGATCGAGTGTTGTCATATGGGTCGCGTCAGAGTTTTAGATGCGCTCTATTCTAGCTGACGCTGTAGGTGCAGCGATAGCGGCGTTAGATTTTTTGCCCACTGACGTCCTGTGAGCAGCCATTCCTGCGTTAAAAATACTGGAAATAACGCTCACATACGTTATGTATGCTTACGCCATTTCCAGTATTTTCGCCTTGATCTGACTGCACACAGAACGCCAGAGAAATACCCACTTTCTACGGGACAGACACTTTTTCTGTCATTGCGGGCACCGACCCGCAATCATAGAGACCGGTGGTAGATTGCGAGATCCCGGATCAAGCCCGGGATGACCTGCTGTGAATCGATGGGACAGACACTCAATGTATCGTTCTACGGTTGCTTCCCGAATCCGGCGGTAGTTTTTGATGTTGGAGAGATCGCCGCCGTCGCGAGCGGTCCATATGCAAGGCGGGTATTTCTAAGAAGGCCTGAGCGTACGAATAGTACGCGATGGTCTCGCAGAAATATCCAACGCCGCAGATGGGGTGCGCAGTAGGCGTAGGGTGCAATAACCGCAGGGCATTGCACCGCAAGACTCTGCTTTAAAACCCGAAGGGGTCGTCGGAAAGTAGCAGACCTACGTAAGGGGCGTAGGTTAAAACCGCTCCCTGGCGCGGGCCCAGCGCTTCGAATGCGCTTACCAACCGTGAGAAATGCGCTTCGTTTTCGGGTTCGGCCTGTAGCCCCTTGAGCGCGTCGAGCAAGTCCTTCAGGTCGTCGTCAGCGAGGTGTAGTTCCAGCATCTGAATCGTTTCACCGATACGCTCGGCGCTGATTAACTTGTTCTTTGCACTTGGCTCCCCCAGGACGCCAAATTCGGGTGGTTCGTCGTAACTGTTGCCCCCCGGGGCTTTGGCAGATTTGCCGGATCTGAGCCCGGCGAAAGCGTTATATTCCTCACGTGCACGCCGCTTCAGTTCGTCGACAAAGGCATTAAATGTATGGGCATCGGGAACGTCGATTGATAGCGACAGCATCGGGTCGCATTTAATGCGGCTGTGAAAATGCAGCAGGGGAGGATCTACTTCGGGCTCCGGATTGAGTATCGACAGGTCGATGGTTAATTTTTCTTCCTTGAAGCCTTTTTTCATTCGAAAATTTAATACGTTATCGACTATTTCGAATTCCTTGACGCCTTTGAACAGCTGTTTCTGAACGAGTTTCATGGCTAACCGGTTGTTATCTGTTTGTGGATATCGGAGCTTGCGCGAAGCGTCCCGATCGAGAGCGCACTTTAAAACGAAAACCGGTGAAGATAAAGCCCCTTGAGCCGGCAGTTTACAGGGCCACACCGCTTCGCCAGATATGGCCATAGATTGGTTAGTAGAGGATCGCTTTAACCGACGCTATTCGCTATTTCAATGAATTTCATATCATTAATGGAGTAGGGATGAATAAATTAAAACCGGTAACATGGCCGGTGTTGTCATTCAATAGGGTTTGCATTGCATAAAAATGACTGATGGGACTTATAAGCAGTTATTGCTATAATCTGCGGTCTTGAAATTGCATTATTGACCCTGAATTGCCAGTGCTGAATTGTCAGCGACCGGGGCTGAAAATTCCGGATAAATTTCAACCATTAATTGATGTGAGCAGGTGAAACGTGAGCGAACCAAAGAATACCAGACCCAAGGTGCCTGAAGGTAAGGCGCGTTATCTTACTACCCGCCAGATGGAGCCCAATGAAAAAGGCTACGTTGGTTATGAAACTATCTGGGAACCATTTCAGAAAGAAATTAAATACGAGACGCCCAAGCGTCCTTAATGCAGCGCGGGTCGCGCCGGTCAGTCAGAGCGGCTTTCCCCGTAAATAACATTGATTACAAGAACCGGCCCGGGCGAAAGTCCGGCCGGTTTTTTTTGTGCCACATATTGACCGAATCGATTTCGGCGTTGATTGCCGCATAGTTCTCTTCCGGGGTATTAATCAGGGTTAACCGTGTAGAGTTTGTTACGCGGAATAACGCTACGTACGCCGCCTTTCGGGTTTTCCACGTCTCCCTGGTAGCGGGGAATTACATGAATATGCAGATGCGGAATTGACTGGCCGGCCCATTTACCGACATTGATGCCAACATTGTATCCGTCGGGCTTATGCTTCTCATCGGCTAATTTCTTGCCTTCAGCGACTAATCGCCATAGTTCTTCGCTTTCTTCGGCGGTGATATCGAAGTAGTCTGAAAAATGTCGATAGGGGATAACTAGAAAATGCCCGGCACTGGCAGGATGCTTGTCATAGGCCGCAAAACCGAATTTTCCTTCGATCATAACGCTACGACCGGGTTTGGAAAGGCAGAATCGGCAGGCTTCACCTTCGGCGAGCACAGTTTGTTCAATCATGGCTATTTCGCAATACTGGTTTAACTAACGAGTTATTAATTAGTTAGTCAGGAATGGTTGATTAGGGATTGTCTATTAGGATTATTGATTAGTTAAGGGGCACCGGGGTGACGCCTTCGACGCCTTCGAGATCGGGGCCGACTTCTACCTTGCCGCCATATTCGATTTCTTCATCCGATGCATCACGAACCAGTAATATCTCCAACCGAAAAATGACTTCTCGACCGCAGAGTGGATTATTGCCATCGATAGTTACCGATTTTGCATCGATGCGGGTGACCAGAAAACTTTTACTCTTTCCCTGTTCATTCTCCATCAGAATGGCCATGCCGACTTCCTGATATTCCTTGGGGACATCGGTTCTGCGCGAGACAATAACCAGCGATTCATCACGTGGGCCGTATAACTCATTGCAGTCAATCGGCACTTCGATGACATCACCGACTGACTTGCCTGCCAGTTCGGCCATTACCGGCGGCGCTAGAATCTCATTGGTGCCGTGTACGTAACCCAACGGATACTCGACCATGGTCAGTACAGCGCCGGAATTCTGGTCGATAACCTTATAGGTGAGTTCAACGTACTTACCGTCTTCTATAATTTCTTTAGTCATATCGGTCATACCTTTAAGCCTGCATTAGTTACCAGCACCGGGATAGCACCCGAGCCGATTTTGGACTGTTGATTTAAACTGAATTTTGAAAGGGCCATAAATTTATGCTGATTCAATATGTCACGATAAGGCCCGAATCCGGCTGGTGATATATGCAGGCTAGAAAACTGAAGCGGCAAAAATTTTGACTTCGCCTTTTTCATAGCCAATGACCATGCGTCCCAGCCATTCACCTTCGCGTTTAGTACTGCGAACCCTGAACAAACAGGTCACGTGCTCGCCACGACGAATAAAGCCCAGGAAATCATATTCGGGTTTCAGACTTCGCGTTAATTCGCTTTTGGCAAATTGCTTTCCGACCTCCATTTCATTCAGGCCGATCAGCAGGTCGTAGGAGAAGTTCAGAATGAACTTTCCATATTGTCCTTTATTCGAATACTGGATCAGGTCATCAAAGAAAGTAAAAGCGATTTTCTCAAGCTCTTCATCAGTCTTATCAATAATATTCATACAAACTCGCTATAAAATGTTCCAGCTTGCAGACAACTTGCTGTCTGTTTGCCTGCCGGAGAGGGTCATCGATTAGACAGGATTATCGGCAGAAAAAAAAGACCAACAATAGTGTTGGTCTTTTTTCAACCACGGGCTGACTGATTGCTCCGCCCTTGATAGTCTTGCTGGAAAAAACAGTGACTACTTACTCTTTATCGCCTACAAGGTGATAAAGAGGTGCTTTTTCCATGGTGTATTCGCCAGTCTTGGGATCACGACGGGAAACGGTCAGTACATGCCAGTTCTCATCATCCAGTTTCATCGCATCACCACGGTAGTAGTAACCCGGCCAACGGGTTTCCTTTCGGAACAGAGTATGTTGCACGACCGACTCAGAAGTCAGGTGGCGATGTTTCAATTCCCATGCGCGAAGCAGTTCATGGATATCCTCTGCAGCTACCTTCTCAAGATCCTCTTCCAGGAGCTTCAATTTCTTCAGGCCGATCTGCAAAAGCTTATCGTTGGTCATGTAGTTAACTATTACACCACCGGCGTACTCGTCCATCAGCTTCTGCAAGCGATCAAGACCCTGGCGCGGGTTGATGTAATTAGGGTTAACGCTACCCGCAGTGATTTCATTGCGATAAAGCTTGTAGTGTTCCATCGGCTTGAAGATTTCGGCTTTGCGTTTCTCAATTTGCTCCTCTGAAACACGAATACCATCGGCCTTACCATCGTCAATGTACTTACAGGCAGCCTTGGCAGCCAGACGACCTTCGGTAAACGAACCAGAAGAGAATGCATGCGGTGTGCCGCCAACGGCGTCACCCGCACCGAATAGACCTTCGACGGTTGTCATACGGTTGTAGCCCCAGAAGTACTCGTCGGGAGACACATCTTCAGGACCGGAACACCAGGCACCACTACCGGTCGCGTGTGAACCCATGACATAGGGCTCAGACGTGGTCAGTTCAGGATTTTCGTATTTTGGATTAACATCGGTGGCGGCCCACAAGACAGCCTGACCAACGGTCATACCGAGGAAGTTGTGCCAGCCAATCTCCTCCAGATGCGGGTCCTGAAAGGCTTCCATGGTGACCATGTGAATGGGTCCGCGACCCGCGTTAACTTCAGAAATGAACGCATGGTTACGCAGACAGGTCGGAATAGGCTTATGCGATAAATGCTGACCTTCGGTATCGAGATATTCCTTACCCACCATTTTGGTCAGTTCAGGAAACCACTTTGACTCGTACTCTTCACCATTACAGTTTTGCGTGTAGGTTTTGAGATGCAGAAAATAGGCACCAACGGGTCCGTAACCGTCTTTGAATCGAGCCAGCACGATACGGTTTTCCATTTGCGTCATTTTAGCGCCAGCGTTGATCATCAGACCGTAAGCTGACCCCGATGACCAGGGTGCATACCAGACACGGCCCGCGCCTTCGCCGACCGAACGTGGCCTGAATATGTTGGATGCGCCACCGGCACCGACGATAACGGCTTTCGATTTAAAGACGTGATAGTCGCCAGTACGTACATTGAAGCCGACTGCTCCGGCAACCCGGTTTTCTTTTGAATCATCCATCAGCAGGTGGGTGACACAGATACGGTTGAATACCTTGTCAGCCGATTTCTTCGCGGCTTCAGCCACAATCGGCTTGTAGGATTCGCCGTGGATCATGATCTGCCAGCGTCCTTCACGCAGATAAGTACCGCTCTTAGGGTCGCGCATGATCGGCAGGCCCCATTCTTCAAACTGGTGTACGGTCGAGTCAACGTGGCGCGCCATATCAAACAACAGGTCTTCGCGAACCATGCCCATCAAATCCATGCGCGCATAACGCACGTGATCTTCAGGATTGTTTTCACCGAAGCGGGTTCCCATGTAACAGTTGATCGCGTACAAACCCTGTGCCACAGCACCTGAACGGTCTATATTTGCTTTTTCAGCGATGACGATCTTCTTGTCCTGGCCCCAGTAGCGGGCTTCGAAAGCAGCACCGGTACCACCGAGGCCAGCGCCGGCAACCAGGATGTCTATATTGTCTTCTAGGATAGTCTTAGGCATTAGTAGTAAACCCCTACTTTCATCTTGAGTCCGTTGGACTCCAATGTGTGAATATCGCCTTCATCCATACGGATATACTTCGGCTCGTTAAATAACAATTGGCTATCACGCATTTCCTTACTCGGTGCAGGCGCATCAGCCAGCTTGGGAATTGCGGTACCCCAGGGTTTTGTGGTGATAGGCGCGAGCAGATTCATGTCGGTCTCGCCGTTGCGGGATTTAATGCGCCAGGCGATAACCCCTTTTTCTTCGTCGCGAATTACCCGAACCGAATGGCCGAGCGGGGCGAAGTCAGCATAACCCCGTACGTCGATCGCGTTGTGCGGGCAGGCTTTAACGCAGGAGTAGCATTCCCAGCACATGTTAGGTTCGATGTTGTAAGCGCGGCGAGTGACTTTATCGATGTGCATGATGTCTGAAGGACAGATATCGACACAATGTCCACAACCATCACAACGAGTCATATATACAAATGTAGGCATAGTAATTCTCTATTCTTGGTTTCTAGTTAAACGCAGGTTTAGTAATGGTTTGGAGATTCACGTTTGATTCCAAGCCCCATGTCGGGTGGTGTTTCTCCCATGTAGGTCGGGATGTCTGGAAATTTAGCCTGTAGCTCGGAATCGCTAAGGTCGCCCAGGTCGGGCAGGTTTTCCTGCGAACCATCAGCCTTGGTAATTTTCTTCTGGTAGGCGGCGGCCGGTTTGAAGAACATGTGCGCAAATTTTGACCAGATCACCGTAGTAAAGAGGGTGGTGGAAGCCATAATATAAAGTCCGAAGGCAATGCGGCTGATGAAGTCGACATCACGAATGACTGACCACAGCAGGGCAAAAGTTGCACTCATCAGCAACGACAGGACGAACAGGTCGGCGCGTACCAGGCGATACCAGGGGTTACCTTCTGAGTTGACATCACAACGGATGGAAAACCAGAACCAGTATCCGCCGACACAAATCATCAGCGCGCCGATATGCCACAGTGCAACCAGAAAGTCGGGAGCGGGGTCAAAAGGAGTGGGGTAGCCGAAAATAATGATTGCCGTTGAGGCCACGAAAAAGATGAACCCGTACATCGTCAACAGGTGTGACAGGCGGCGCTTCGGGTTGGCGAATTCAGATGACGTCAGCACTTCGTTGGCCAGAGTTGATAGTGCCAGCGAAGTCTTCTCGCTACTGGTTACCGTACGCGTGGCTGCTTTTTTGGCTTTTTTGGCGTTCTCGAAGAAGTATTGCGCGCTCTTCTTATGGATAACGTCGAAGATGGTGCCGGCGATAACAGCCAGGAACATAGCAACAACGTAGGTTTGCAGAACGGCCGGCGTCACGAAGCCTGGCAAATCATAAAATGGGTTGGTGAACATGGTAACTCCGATAGCTTAACTTCAACCCGTGTATCCTAATGAAGCGGACCAGAATAACCAATCAACTTTCTTTGGCGATCGATAAAATAAACTTATCCAGTTAAAAATTATTTTATGCTTTTTCTGGCCCCGATTAATACCACCATTGCGGACCCCTCGGGGCCGACCTAAGCGTGTCATTGTGGGCTCGATCCGCAATCTTTCCCCAAACAGTCATTGCGGCCGCCGAGTCGCAATCTAATGGAGCCTGCAGGTTGCTAGATCAAGGGTCGGGGTCCGGGATGACTGAGTAAGGGAAGCCAGCATCCCCCAACCGTCAGTGCGGGCACGGTTTGCAACCTTTCCACCGCAAACGGTCATTGCGGGCTCGATCCGCAATCTTTCCCCAAGCAGTCATTGCGGCCGCCGAGTCGCAATCTTTCCACCGCTAGGTGTCAGCGCTGCATGAATCTAACCCGCCTTCACTATTAAAGTTGCAGCCTGATCGTACCCAGCACATGCTGTTTTAACCGGTTCGGAATACCCAGCTCATCGGCGACCTTTTCCCAACCCGCGAAAGCGTCCTGGGTTTGTTCGAGGATTTGATTTTCCCGGCCCCGCGGCAGGCCCGCGTATTTTGCCAGATGCTTCAGGTCCTCACGATTAAACCGCGAAGTTTTATCGTTGATGCTGAGTTGATGGTAGCGGGTGAAGTCGCTGCCTTCGGCGTGGCATAAATCGTAGGCGGGGGATAAGTTCCACTCACCGTTTCTGTCCATGATGAAAGAAAAGTTTTTCACGTGGTCATCCTGGTTGCAGCCAACGACGTTGAAAATTACCCGGCGCAGTTGTTCGTCAAAAGCGGTCTTGGGCAAGTCCAGCTGTTTCATCAGCATGAAAAGCTGTTCGTAGGAGTAGCTGCCGCTTTCGTAGTAGTCGTAATGCGCCAATGCGGCAAAGGTTTGCAAAAATTTCTTATTGCCTGCTTCGTCGCGATCAAAGCGCCGGGTCATAAAGTGGTTATGCCCGTTTTCGGTAAACAGCCTGCTTTCCATCATGTTGATGCCGCATTCTCTGGCCATCCGATAATAGCTGTATTCGAGCAGGCCGTATCCGAGCGGGTCGGCAACCCCCCAGTCGCCGCTGAATTCGACCCCGTCAAATTTGATCAGCCAATGTTCGAAGCCCGACGGCAGTTCGGTTTGCCCTGAGCGCACTTGTTTGGTCTCGGGGTTAAACGCGATAACCGCCTTGGCGCGAGAACCACCCGCCGATGTGCCGACACTGAGGATATCGAGCAGTGCCTGTTCGCCCCCGGCTTCGGTTAGTTTGGCGTCCAGCGTTTCTTTGCTGGCAAAGGCCATCGACGCGAGCTCAGTCAGGTCTTGAATTTCCAGTAGTTTATCGTTGGCCATATCGGGCCCCTCGGAGGGTTCGAATTCCAGGGCCCCGATACCGCGCTTGCCGGTATAGCAGAGCCGGTCGACCGAATTGAAGTCTTCGGGTTTGCGTCCGGTTTTTGCGAGCCAGACATTTATCAGCTGTTGCCCGTATTTATCGGGCAGGCTGTCGGCAATCAGCCCTGGCAGGCCATGGAATGAACGCGGGTGAAGGTCGGGGAACTGAAAAATTCGCCTGGCCTGAACTGGCATCTGTAGCGGGGCGGGCTCTACGCCAAGTGCTGCAAAGTCGGGGTCGTATTCAAAGCGCGCAAAACGCTCGTCATTGTCCATCGCCACGTAGCCGATGGTGGTGCCCCAGAGGTTGACGGTGGCGGTGGTCACGGAGTTTGGTCACCCCATTTTATGGGTGCTTCAGCCACTTCCCCAGCGTTGCCTCTTTTGTCTTTAGCCGGTTTTTTGCGGCGGGGTTTACCCGACAGCACCTGTGCACGGGGGGAGTCAAATTTCTCCGGCAAAAAAGCATCTAGCGCTGCCGTCATGCGCAAGGCCTTCATGATTTTTAACCAGGATTCCATCTGACCGCTTTGACCCGATTCAATTCTACGCAGCGTGGCGACGCCGAGCCCCGCTTCCTGCGCCAGGGTAGTTTGGGTGAGACCCTGCTGTTTTCGAACCCGCGCCAGCCGTTGGCCGAGCTCGTCGAGAATGATGTTATCGGGTGTTATGTATTCAATTTTCATATCATATTAGATAGTTTTATTAACTTATAGGCTATATTTAATCATAAATGATTGCTTTGTGTTGGATAGTGACATAGCTGTGACTGAAAAGGCAGTAATAAATATATCATTAATGATCCACTTTACGTATATTAATAAAATAACGATCATAAATGATATATTTTAACAAAAATGAAGTGGTCTAGTGGATCCGATGCTTTGCTCGATGCGCACCCAGGCGGAAACTCAGCGGTAGATCAAATTCGATAAAGGAGTTACCCCACACCAATAGATACCCTATCTCAGTGGTGCTTCGGCAGCGGCCTGCTGCCCGCGGATATTTTCCCGGTATAAAAGGAATATTCCGGAACCGACGATCAGCACCATACCAGCCGCTTCGTTCACCTGTGGAATATCCCCCCAGAATAGATATCCGCCCAGCATTGAAGCCAGTAACCCGCTGTACTCGAAAGGGGTTATCGCTGCCGGGTCCGATATTCGATAGGCATTGGTCAGCATCAGGAAACCGATAGTGCCGACGATGCCAATGCTGACCACGCTGGCCAGGATATAGAAACTGTCGAATAGCCAGGGCTGTGTGAGGAATTCAATATTGGGCATCTGGTCGGTGTTATAGCGCCCATCACCGATTGCCAGACCCAGTCCGCCGCTCAGTGAAGCGGTGACCAGATACATAAAGATTACCTGCTGATACACGGTATCTTTTTCGGCAGTAAACTTGGCGATCATCATTGAAATCGCGTAGGTGAAGGCGGTAGCGATTGGCAGAATATAGTAAAAATTGAATTCACCGGCCTCGGGCTGCGCGATCATTACGACCCCTGAAAATCCAACCAGCATAGTCAGCCATCGACTGTAACCAACCCGGCTGCCGAAAACGATGATGGCCATGATCGTGATAAAAAAAGGGCTGACTAAAAACAAAACCGTGGCATTCGCTAGCGGTACCTTTGACTGGGCAAAATAAAAGGCCGAATAACCGAAGAAAAAAAGCAAGCCACGACAGACGCTGAGAAAAGGATAGGCGGTTCCGAAGCTGATTGGCTTACCGGCCAGCTTCAGGTAAATGATGATTAAAACCACACCGATGATTGAGCGGCAGAAAAGTATCTGAAACATTGAAATTTCGGTAGACATGAATTTAATCAAAACATCCTGCACCGCAAATATGGTCATAGAAACGACGACCAGTAAAATTCCCTGACGGTTATCTTTCATGCAAAGTCAGGGCTTTTCAATTGGAGGGTTCCTGTTCTATCTGGCTCATCCGGGCTTCACGCTGTGCCTCGAATTCCACGCGTTGCTCCGGTGTCATGCGTTCCAGGTCAGGCTGCTCTTTGCCTTCCACTACGCTGGTGACATAGGCCTCCATATCGGCAATGTAAATATATTCGACGGTAGCTTCCTCGCTGACTGGCTCGAAGGAGACAGACTCACCGTCCTGGTTATGCGGCAGGATAATCAACTTCACCAATACGGCTGCGGCACATCCGTCAACGACATTGCGAATCATTACCGTATTCATCTCAGTGGTAAGCTGTTTTATGAGTCGGTCCAGCGGCATACTTTTGCTGAGTCGAACCGGCCGATCGAGTGCGGTGGGTATCGACAATGAAAATTCATTTTCATCGGCCAGCCGGGACAATATGCGTATCAGCGTGTTATCGGAATCGACCGGGTCAATGACAGGGTTACAGGCACTTGCGGCGTACGCCGGTAAAGCGACGACAGTCAGCGATACCAGCTGCAACAGGATAAAAATTGATTTTTTGATGGCCCTGCCCAAGCTTGTTAGTAGGTCGAAATGCATCAGAGAAATGCCAGTGCTCAAAAGGTGGAGAGCGGTAAGCCCGGAGTATAAAAACAGGCTCGATTATTCCCGCATTGTTCCGGGACGTCAATCCACTTCTGCGCAAGTTTAATTACCCCGTAACTGTCTGATATTAAGGCCGAAATGGGTTAATAAAATAATTTTATAGGGATGCATATTTATTAATTGTCTTTTGTTGGAAAAATTAGATAAATAGTGTGTCTGGTACTTAACGAGTAGCACTGGTATGTCAAAAATTAATATCAACGATGTCGATTCCTATATCGACGATGCAGAAGAACTTGAAGATGACAATTCTGATGCCGAAGATCGCCTGGGTAATAAGCTAAAACTTCGGGTCCGAAGAAAAATTGAATTGCTCAATGACCGCAGAAAGATGAAAGCAATGAACGATACCGAAGATAGTTACTGGGATGATTAGCTCGCAGTAAGCTGCAGCAATCACTGCAGTGTCAAATTACCGTCAACCTCGCCACCGATATAACTTCGGGTTCTGCAACCAGACTCCGCCTGGATTATCGAGCCGTCATAAGTGGTTTTGAATGCTAGCCCGTTAACACACTGGACTGGCTAATGTCTGCGTCCGGTTTATGCCATGCAATATCGCTTATGAAATGACGTAAACCGATTAGATTGACTATATGATTCAGCTTGTCGCTTAACTGAGTGAAGTTGCTTTATGACCCAGTTTGAAATTTTTATCTACGCCCTGTTATGGCTGGGTTTTGGATTGCTGCACTCACTGCTGGCACGCAACTGGGTCAAGCGCATGCTGCAACCATTTCTTGGTCGTAAATACCGCGTTGATCGTTCGCAAGCCATACGGTGGACCATAAACCCGCCGTTGGAATAGCCGATGAAATAAACTCTGCTCGCATCGACATTAAACCGTGCTTGGATATCGTCGAGCAGCAGCGTGAGATAGCGGACATCATCGAGCGTCGAAGGCTGCGCCGCGCAACAGGCGTCGGTGCCGTTCCAGTGTGGTCTTCCGCCGGAGTCTCGGCTGCCATCCGGGGCGGTGAGTAGAAAGCCGTGCTTTTCGGCGCTGGCATCGAGGCCGAAATTAGACCTGAGTTGCGCGCTGAGCAGCAAATGCCCTTTCATGTACCAGGGCGAGCCATTGTCGTCTATTTCGCCGATGTCGGCGGTAGTGCGCGTGGTGATGACACCGTTTTCATTGACGAACAGGTTTCCACTTCGTTAGCTATTGCTGGCAAGTCAAGTGAGTGTCCGGATTGCAAGCAGCGCTGTGCATTGACTGGTTGCATAAACTCGATGACAATAATCTGCCCTATGCTAGTTGAATACCCAATGATTCCTGTGCGAAGTCCCAACGATGCGTGATAGGTACTGGAACGAAGTATTCGAAACCATGCCCGCCGCGGCGCTCGAGCGCCTCGAGGCGGAGCGATTGCAAACGCAAATGGCGTATATCTATGCCAGCAGCGATTATTTCCGGCAGTTCTTTGACCGGGCGGGCATAACACCGGAATCGATCCGTCACCGCGACGATCTGGCGCAGCTGCCATACATGGAAAAAAGCGACCTCGCACAGTCGCAGTTACAGGGGGCACTGTTAGGCATCAATCAATGCGCGACGCTGGACGATATCATCCGCATTCAGGCCACCGGCGGCACCACTGGCCAGCCGATGCGGGTTGGCTGGACGCGCCGCGATGTGGCCGATTACTGCGAAATGGGCGCTGGCGCCCTGTGGACATCGGGTTGTCGACCGGGAGACCTGGTGTTTGAATGCATGAATTACAACCTCTATGCCGGCGGGGTTTCCGATCATATGTGTTTCGAAGCAATCGGAACTGCGACGATTCCTTTCGGCGTCGGCAACACGAATCGATTGCTCGAAATGATGGCCGCGATTAACGAGGATATCTCAATATGGGCGACACCGTCCTACGCGGTTAAGCTCGCCGCGCGGGCAGGCGAAAATGGCATTGAACCACGCGACCTTGGTGTGGTGAAGGGCTTTTTCTCGGGTGAAGCCGGCATGCAGATCGCCGGTTACCGCGACAAAATTGAAGACCTGTGGGGGTTAAAATCATCGGACCTCTACGGTACCGGGGAACTTGGTATGCACAGTGGGGAATGCGAGCAGCGCAACGGGGTGCATTATGGTGGGACCGGGTTTGTACTAACCGAATTAATCGACCCGGAAACGACGGATCCGATCGCTTTTGACGATGGCGCCATCGGCGAGTTTGTCTACACGTCTATCCGGCGCGAAGCCTGTCCCCATTTACGCATGCGTTCGCGCGACTTAATGCAGGTGTTTACCGAAACCTGCGCCTGCGGACGCAGTTCCTTTCGTTTCCGCGTACTCGGCCGCTCCGATGACATGTTTATTGTTAAAGGGGTTAATGTCTTTCCGCTGGCAGTGCAGGCGACACTGACGACGATGCGCCCGAAGTTAACCGGTGAATTTCAAATTATCCTCGATCGCGCGCCGCCAATCGATTACCCACCACGTATCCGGGTCGAGTTTGCCAGGGACACGCCGCAGACTGCGCAGGATTTACTGAAGGCCGATATCGAAGCGGCAATTGCCAATGATCTTAATTTTAAAACCCGCATAGAATTGGTTGCCGAGGGCAGCCTGTCGACGGAAAAGAAAGCCCGCCGGCTGATTCGTAGCTACGAGGAGAAACCGGCATGACCAATACGGTGATTACCACAGTCAACAATGGTGTCGCGGAAATTGTTTTATCGAGACCGCAACGGCTGAATGCGATCAACGACGAGTTGCTGGTGGATTTTACCGCGGCACTACGCGACACCAACGCCAATGACGAGGTCGGCGTTATTATTTTAAGCGGGGCGGGCAAGGCGTTTTGCGCCGGCGACGACTTGAAGGAATCGCATACGCAGTCAATGTCGGAGGATGAAATTCGCCAGTATCTGGAAGACATTCAGGAGATTACCCGCTTGATTATGGGCAGCGACAAGGTCGTCATCGGCGCGGTTCATGGTTGGGCTGCCGGCGGTGGCTTCGAATGGTTGCTGAATTGTGATTTCGCCATCCTGGCGGAGAATACGCGCTGCTTTTTCCCCGAGCTCAGCCTCGGCATTTTTGTCACCGGCGGAATATCGTCGATTCTGCCGCATCTGGTCGGCCTGCCAAAGGCCAGGGAATTGATTCTTCTGGGCGAAAAAATAGACGCGCAAACGGCGTATGAATTGGGCATTGCCTGGAAAGTGGTGGCTGAAGCAGCGCTGCTGGATGAAGCCCGTGTTCTCGCCGCAAGGTTGATGGCGGTGCCGCATAAGGCGCGCGGCAGGGCAAAACAGGCGCTCAACCAGTCACCATTTATGTCGATGGAGCAAGCCATGGCACTGGAAACTACACTGACCACCGAAGGGTTTATGGACCCGGATACCGCACAGCGAGCCGCGGCGGCAATCAATAAATCCTAAGCTGGTTTAATAGAATAACTGGAAAACTCAAAGGGTTGGGGCACTAGCCACTGGCTTTCGACGAAATTGGCGATCACGGCTTCGCTCGCCGCGCGATGGTTAATACCCCGGGGCTGATTTAGCTTACATTCGCTGAAAACTGGTGCGGAAGTGCGGATCTTCATCTTCGTTGTTAGCCGAACCAAAATCATTCATGCCGAGTGTATCCATCACTTCGAACCACTGCTCATCAGCGAGACCACAGGCAATGGCAATCTGTTCAGAAGTGCATTTGCTGTCCTCCCAGTTGGCAATACCTGACAATGTCTTCTCCATCGCGCTTTCCTGATCTTCGGCATCGAACGCCACCTCCACGCTGATTTCATCCAGTTCGAAACGGCTCAATTGGTTTGCCAGGGAAATAATGTTGGTCTCGACGAAATAGGAACCGTTCTGGTCTTTATAGTGGTGTTTTTCCACACATTCGATAATCAATTCCGGCATCTTCCATTTCTGCAGCAAGGCGACACCGACTTCGACATGGGTGACCCCTAAGGTATCTTTTTCTACTTCCAGGGCATCTTTGTTTTCAAGGAGTGCGAGCTCGCTTATGCGCATAAAAGAGCCGGGGTTAACCTTTGCAATGACGAGCCAGCCGATGTCGTGCAAAAGGCCGATGGTGAAGAAGGCTTCATGGTCGATAATGCGCGCATTCTGCATCGCCAGCTGGCGGCCGATAATGGCCGACTTGATGCAGTGCTGCCAGAAGTTGCGCAGCGGAAAATCACGCAGGTTGAAGTCTTTGACCACGCCGGAAAGAACCGACCCTACCAGCACCTGTTTTAACTGGTCGCGGCCCAGTAAAGATATCGCCTGCGGAATCGAGGTAACTTCATTGGATAGTCCGAAAAACGCGCTGTTAATGAGTTTCAGCACGCGGGCGGTGAGTGCCGGATCAGACTGTAGAACCTTTCCAATATCGCTGGCGCTGGAGGCGTCCGAGGCGAGTAATTCTTCAACCCGGATATAAATTTCAGGTAGTGGGGGAAGTTCTCCCGCCTGTTCAAGTAGTTGATCTAGCATGCGAATTCCACAGTTGGTTGTCCATTAACGTCTAAAATAAATGACCGCTTAAAGTTAACGATTATCCTTTGGGCCTTCTGCAGGGCGAATATCACTTCAAACAGAATTGCCAGGTTCTTGCCTTCAGCAAATGCAGCCATCGTTCACCATATCGGCACAATGTGCTTTAAATTAAATGGATAATTATTCAACAGCATTTCTATGTTCGATCGGTGCGCCGCAATTCAGTTGCCCCAGATTCTGGCGCAAGCACAACGCATAGTTTTCACGGCTAACAGCCTCTGGCTGACAGGGTTTGGATCGGCGCATCAATTATATTTATACTTTCGATTTTACTTCCGGCGGTTGTGGTCGATAACTGATTTATAAAGGTAAATCCGGTAGCAGGGAGAATATTGAAGATGATTGAGTGGATTTCAAAGTCACACCGAAAGAACCGGAAAAAGGAAGAGCAAGAGCTTGTGTTGCGTAAATCGCTTGCCGAAAAACTGTCCAGGCTTGAATCGGTACCGATGATCGAATACGACGACCATACCGAATTCATGCTCGATGGCCGGATAGTGACCTTGCTCAAGGAAGAAATTACCATAACCGGTATTGACCCCGAAGCCTCTAAACAAGCGGCAATGAAGTGAGGGGACAATAGTTGCTTTTTAAGACCCGCCGGCCAAATGCGTCATTCAGTTGGCTAAGTGGTGTTTGTCGGCCGATAGTCCTGCACGGGATTTTGCCTCGCGAAGCAGCAGTTACTTATTCAATAATCGAACTAAGCCCAGGCTGACATTCGGGCCAACCATGCCCCCAGCGCCAGGGCAGCCCAGTGCAGGGTGCGCCACCCAGGCGGACGGCGCTGTACATTAATTCTGCGGTTAAACGGGTAATGCCGAGAATTTCCTGCCGATTAACCTCCAGTTGTTTTGCCCAGTCGTCGCCTTTCTCAACGCCCCAGAGATTGGCACAGCTGCGTAATTCGTCGTCGGCCTCAGCCTTGGCGTGGTGAGCATTAGTCGTGGTAGCGAGAACGCTGATGAACTGATGAAGGCGGCCGATGCGGCATGCTATACAACAAAAGAAAAGGGGCGCAATCGTTTGGCGGATTTTGATGAGACCGATGAAAAGCTGACCCGGCGCGATGGAGAAACCCAGTGGGCTATCCGTATTCCACGCGCATTGAACGAAAATCGATTCTGCCTGTATCAGCAGGAAATTATGGATCTGGATGGACATGATGATGGCCTGCACTATGAAATTCTGCTGCGCATGATCGGCGAAGATGGCAGCATCATTATGCCCGACAGATTCCTTCCAGACGCCGAGCGCTACAAACTGGCAACCGATATTGATACCTGGGTAGTAACCAATGTGTTCGACTGGTTGCAACAGAACCCGCGACACCTGAACCAGCTAAAAATATGTGCAATCAATTTGTCGGCGCTCTCAGTCAGTAACAACGGTTTTTACAGTCTTGTCGTTGAACAGCTGCAGAGCTATGAAATTCCGCCCGAGAAAATCCGTTTCAAAGTTACCGAAACCGGGGCAATTTCTAACCTCAGCAGTGCGACCCGGTTTATCAGGGCCTTGAAAAAACTGGGCCGTCAATTTGTCCTCGATGATTTTGGTAGCGGGCTTTCTTTATACGCCTATCTGAAAAACCTGCCCGTCGACATACTCAAAATAGACGGTGTTTTTGTAAAGGATATACTCGAAGACAAGATCGACCTTGCTACGGTTTAGTCGATTAATGAAATCGGTCATGTTATGGGGCATAAGACGATCGCCGAGTTTGTCGAGAACGAGGCGGTACTTGAAAAGCTTCGCGAGATTGGCGTTAACTATGCGCAAGGTTACGGCGTTGCCATGCCAAAGCCGCTGAGAGATTTCGAGGGTGATCTCGCTAGTGATCAGGCGAAACCGGCTTGTAACAGCGCCAAAGGAACTACAGAAGAATGACTGGCCAGATTCGCCCCGGCCCCACGGATACCGTGCGCATCGGCGCATAACGATCCGAGCAGTCCCCTTATTACGAATACTATGCGAATGCGCAAACCGTGCTTGGGGTTGCGGCCGGCCTTTTTTATTCATCCTTTAACGGCGAAGATATCACCGAGGTCTATTGGACGCTCAGGCGTAAGGCGGTGTTATTCGATGTACCCGAGAAACCCTGGCAGATCGAAGGCCCGGATGCCTTGCCATTTTTGGAGAAGATTTTTTCCCGGCCAGTGCAGGATCTGCCGATCGGTCGCGGTCGCTATACCATCGCCTGTACTCCCGGCGGGGGTATATTTATGGACGGAATTCTGTTCAAGCTTGCAGAAAACCGTTACTGCTACGTACAAGCAGATGGTGCATTTGAAGAATGGTTGCATGCTCATTGTGGCGGTTTCGATGTGACAATTTCGGATCCACAGTCGCGGATGCTGCAACTGCAGGGACCGACTCAAATGAAAATTATGTCTGATGCGACAAACGGGGCTATAGACCAAAGAATGAAATTTATTCGGACGGTGCCACTGCCGATCACAAGCAGCTCTGGGCTGACCTGAACGAAGCCGGGGCGGCACATGGGATGATATTCGCCAGCCTCGCGGCGATGGGGATACGTCGGATCGAGGCCGGTATCCTGGACAATATTTCTGACTTTGATATTTCGATGACGCCCTTTGCCGCAGGCCTCGGGCAATTCATCGACCTCGACAAAAAAGACTTTATCGGGCGGTCGGCCTTACTGCAAGCCGATCGACAGACATTACTATACGGGTTGAAATGCCGATCGGCGACACCGGCTGGCGGGGCCACGATTGCAGACGCCGGGTCCAGCGTCGGGACGGTCACCGCGTCCGCCTGGTCTCCTGACCTCGACTGCGGCATCGGCTATGTCCGTTTCAATGAAGCGGGTGACTGGGTCGGTAAAACAATGTCGATGCAGACCAGGTAGGGCGACCTGGTCGACTGCCAGATTGTTACCTTGCCTTCCTACGATACTGAAAAGCGCCTCCCGAGAGGCCTGGATTAAACTAAGGCAGCACCGCAAGATTGCCGAAAAACTGTTTGGCGATGAAGTCTTTTTGCGCCTGATGGATTTCCGTCAAGGGGTAGGTGGCGTGCAGCAGGGGTTTGATTTCACCGGCTTTTACGCGCGCCAGTACCCGCTCGAAATGCCAGGGCATGCCGCAACTGACGCCATGGAAAGTGAGTAGCTTTAAGTACAGTGTACGCACATCGAAAGGCACCACCGCGCCACCAATGGCACCGGCGGTGACGTATCGGCCATGCGTACCCAGTAGCGACAAATAATCCGGGAAACGTTTTCCGGCGACGACATCGGCGACTACGTTGACTTTTTCGATTCCCAGGCCCGCCTGCAATGCGTCCCGAAGGTTGGGACAACTACGGTCAATAATGGCCGCGGGTCCGAGGGTTGCGACTTTATCGATTTTGGATTTACTGGTTAGCGCGACCACGCGCGCTCCGCGGGCATGTGCCAGCTGAATCAACGCCGTACCCACGCCCCCCGAGGCACCGGTAACCAGCACCGTATCATCGTCACTGACCTCGGCGGTTTCGAGCATGTTCTCGGCGGTCATATAGGCGCAAACGAAAGTAGCCAGCTCGGCATCGCTATAGTCGCTTTCAATGGCGTAGGCATTCGCCTCGGGCACCGCGCAATATTGGGCGTATCCGCCCGGGCGGGTACTTCCCAGGCCACCCGACATTTCCAGCCCCTCGGCCCCTTCGCGATAGGTCATGAAGTTGCAGATAACGCGTTCGCCGATGCGCGACTTTGCAACCCCTGCGCCCACTTCGACAATGCGGCCGACAATGTCGGCGCCCTGAATCAACGGGAATGGGTGGGGAACGCGGCCGGTTCCGGTAATCGCATCGGGGTCATCATCGCTGCCGTAGGCGCCTTCGCGAACCCAGATATCGGTATTGTTAAGCCCGCAGGCACCTACCTTGATCAGCACTTCGCCCGCATCCGGACGGGGTACGGGAATCTGTTGCAGTTCCAGTTTGTTCAAGCCACCGTGATCGGTGGTAACGGCGGCGGTCATTGTTGTTGGATTCATGGCCTGGCTCCTGAGCTGATTACAGTGGCGAATGGTAATGAGGGCTTGGGCAATTCGCAGACTATGGCATTAATTTTCATCTGGTTCTACCAGGGAATGCTATCGCCGTTGTGCTCGATGAACTGCCCGCTTTGCTTCATTCCCGCCGATTGCAAAATGCTTTTCAGCCCCGTTACGCTTTGGTCGGTGCTGATTTCGGCATTCGGCCCGCCCATCTCGGTTTGCACCCAGCCGGGGTGCAGGCTGATCACGCTGATTTCGCGCCCGGCGAGGTCGATCGACAGGCTTTTTACAACCTGGTTGACCGCCGTTTTCGAACTGCGGTAGACATAGCTGCCGCCGCTGCTGTTGTCGGCGATGCTGCCGACCTTGCTGCTGATAACTGCGATCAGTTTCTGCCGGCTGGCAGTGACCTGTTCGACAAAATGCTGCGCCAGCATCAGTGGGGCGATGGTGTTCACTTCGAGTACCTGCCGCCATTCCCGCGGGTCGACATTTCCGAAGCTGTTATTCTTCGAGCCATAAATGCCGGCATTGCTGAGCAATACATCGATCGGACGGTCGCTGAGCGCATTGGATAAACTTGCCATTTGATCGTAATCGGTGACATCGAGTGCGTGGATTTCAATGTTTGCATGCTGTTCACTGAGTGCGCGGAGTTCCGCGGCATTGTTCGGGTTTCTGCAGCAGGCGAGCAGTTGCCAGCCATCTTTGGCGAATTGGGCGCTTAGTTCAAGGCCGATGCCACGGTTGGCGCCGGTAATCAGTATCGTTGAATCGGGAATGCTTTCATCCTCGGTTTTATTTCAGCCTTCGCTTGAATTTCGATGTTGAGCAAAATGGTTGCAAGCGGTGCAGATCACCCGCCCACAGCTGTGCAATTAATTACGCAATATTTACCCGAGATATACTCCGCGGGGAGGAGTAAAATCGGCGGACTGCTTTAACAATCCAGGGAATATTATGTCACATCAGCTGATTGATAGCGCAAAGGAAGCACTGGAATCGATCAGGGAGCAGGGCTTGTATAAAAGCGAACGCCCGCTCGAGTCGCCCCAGTCCACCCTGGTGAATACGGCAGACTCCGGCCCCTTGATTAACCTTTGCGCGAATAATTACCTTGGCTTTGCCAATCACCCGGCGCTTATCGAAGCCGCGCATGCCGGGCTCGATAGCCATGGTTTCGGCATGGCATCGGTGCGCTTTATCTGTGGTACGCAGGACATACACAAAACGCTCGAAGCGGAGCTTGCCGAATTTCTGCAAAAAGAAGCGGTGATCCTGTTTTCCTCCTGCTTTGATGCCAATGCCGCCATTTTCGAAGTTATTCTGAGCGATGCCGATGCGGTGATTTCCGATAGCCTCAACCACGCTTCGATTATCGATGGTATCCGCCTGTGCAAGGCGAAACGCCTGCGTTATGCGAACAATGATATGGCCGACCTTGAAGAACAGCTCAAGCAGGCACAGGACAGCCGTTTCCGCCTGGTCGTTACCGACGGCGTATTTTCGATGGATGGTACGCTGGCGAATCTGCCCGGGGTTTGTGACCTCGCCGAACAATACGATGCACTGGTGATGGTGGATGACAGTCATGCGGTCGGCTTTGTTGGTGAACGCGGCGCGGGC
>JBLHOA010000015.1:0-28309 GCA_047622345.1 Gammaproteobacteria bacterium
AAGTTAGTGAGGAGATTCGAGTTGAGCTGATTCGGGAGAAAGCTGCAAAGCTGAATGAAGAAGAAGGTCTGAAATCCCTCGCTATGCTAAAAGACACACTGACCCTGGATGATTTAGCCGATAGCTGGTCTCAGCCGATAGTCGACTATGGCTTTGTAGATCGCAAGAACAGCGAAATTAATAGTCGAATGTTGAAAACCGTTTTTTCTATGCCAAAGCCCGGGGATAGTCCGGCCTATGAAGGCATTGTTGAGTCTAGCGGTGATTTTTCAGTGATCGAATTATCGGGAGTCATCAGCAACAATTCGGTGGCTGACCAGACCGCGACAAAGCCTTTGCTGACTGGAATATCAAATGCAGAATATCAATCGGTACTAAAGTACCTGGCTAGTCTCGCAGAAGTTGTCAAAACCCCTGCGGAAGATCTCTAACTGAGTAACAAGGGACTGTGGTTCAATACCCCTGTAGAACTAATCCAGTACACCCATGCTGACTATGTTGTAGCCAGAGTCGACGTAAATGTTTTCCCCGGTGATTCCTGCCGCTAAATCCGAGCAGAGAAAAGCGCCTGTATTACCAACATCATCTATAGTGACATTTCGTCGTAATGGCGCATTGGTTGCGACTTCATCAAGAATCCTTTTAAAGCTGCCAATGCCGGCAGAAGCGAGTGTCTTGATCGGCCCCGCAGAGATTGAATTTACCCGTATTCCTTCTGGCCCTAGTGCGGCCGCCAGATAACGTACATTTGCTTCGAGGCTGGCTTTTGCTACCCCCATAATGTTGTAATTGGGTAATGCGCGTTCTGAACCCAGGTAAGTCATGGTGATAATTGAACCATTGGTACCTTGCATCATTGGTCGACCCGCCTTGGCGAGTGCAGCGAGGCTGTAGGAACTGATGTCGTGTGCGATACGAAAGCCTTCACGATCGAGGTTCTTCAAATAGTCGCCGTCTAATGCTTCACGCGGTGCGAAGGCGACAGAATGAACCAGTGCATCAAGGGAGCCCCATTGTTTGCCTAGTTGCTCAAAGAGCCCGGTAATTTCGTCATCCAGGCTCACATCACAAGGTAGCACTATATTTGAACCAAACTCGGCGGCGAATTTTTCAACTCGGGGTTTAAGCTTTTCATTCGCGTAGCTGAAAGCCAGTTCTGCACCTTCGCGATGCATTGCTTTAGCTATCCCGTATGCGATTGATCGATTACTTGCGATTCCTACGATGAGTGCTTTTTTACCGTTAAGAAAACCCATAGTTATTTGATCCGAATAAAAGATATATTTTCTCAGCAGCAGCACATACTTGCAATGACAAATATGGCTCTAAGCTCAATTCCTCCCTTTTATCTATGAGTAGGATTAATCGGTATTTTCTAAAAAGTCTTTAAGGAACTTTGGTAGAAAGGGGCGGCCATGTTGGTTCACCGAAGTGGCAGTTATGGAGGCTTGCAAAACAATGCTCTGATCTGGACGCCGGTAGATGTTTTGTGAAAACTGAAAACGAAGTGGCGAAACTTTCTTTACGCTGGTTTTAACGACAAAGTGATCGCCGCTAGTGAGTGAGTTTCGATAATCAAGAACGGCTCTGATAACCACCATATTGATTCCCTGAGCAGTGACATCGGCAAAGTTTATACCCCTTGCCAATAAATATTCGTGGCGTGCATGCTCCAGGTAGTTTTGGTATATGCCATTGTTGACCACGGCTTGCATATCGCATTCGTAGTCACGGACTGTAAACTCAATTTCATGTATTTTTGTCATATGGCTTGATTTTGAAAAGCAATTAACGGTTTTGGTCGACTAGTTCACCCTACTTTAAGGGAATTATAGGTGAAATGAAATCGGAGTGAGTCCTTAAAAATAATAGTCAGGCGTCGGAGGATTTATGGAAACGGAGATACCCGCTCCGTGATAGCTAGCGATATCGGCAATCAGCCAAACTCTGAAGCCTGTTGTTGAGCCTCAGAGTGATCCAGATACACCAAACAGTACTAGATTGCGAAAAAGCGATAATTCGTTCTGATAATACGATTTACGTTATTCTTACTGATTTAAATCAACGAATATTGAAAATGAAATTTTCTGATTTTGGCCATCATTTTTCAGGCTACTCGGGCATAACACATTTAATGGATGACCTCAGCGAGGGCTTAAGTCAGCCCGACGTTGTCATGCTGGGTGGTGGAAACCCTGCACCTATAGACGTAGTTCAGAAACTCTATCAGGCAACTCTGGAAAAGCTACTCGAATCCGGTGAACTGATGTCAACATTATCTAATTATGACGGCCCACAGGGACACCATGCGTTTCGTGCTGTGTTGGCTGAATACTTCAGCGAAAAATACGGCTGGAAAGTCAGCGTTAAAAACATTGCAATTACGCATGGTAGTCAAAGTACTTTTTATATCCTATTCAATAGTTTTGCCGGGAAATCTGCGGGTAGTAGAAAGCAGGTGCTCATTCCCTTAGTGCCTGAATATATTGGTTATTGCGATGTCGGAATAGAAGACGAAATGCTGACTAGCCAACAGGCGAAAATTAAATTGTTAGATCAAAACCTGTTTAAGTACGAGGTCGATTTCGAACAACTGGAAGTCAGTTCTACAACCGGTTTAATTTGTGTGTCGCGACCTACTAACCCTAGTGGGAATGTGCTGACGGATACCGAGTGCGATCATCTCGACATGATTGCCCGGAAAAATAATATACCGCTAATGATCGACAGTGCCTATGGCACACCATTCCCAAATATCATTTTTGGTAAAGCGACCCCTTTCTGGAATGACAATACGATTGTCTGTATGAGTTTATCCAAATTGGGATTGCCCGGGGCGCGAACGGGAATCGTAGTTGCCAATGAAGAATTGATAAAATATTTTTCTAATTTCACAGCGATTAGTAGCCTCGCACCTGCAGGTATGGGCCCGGCTATTGCTAAACAGTTGATTGAGGATGATCTTTTGACGCCTCTCTGTCGGGATATCATACGGCCTTTTTATCAGCATCGTGCTGCGTTTGCAGTGGCGCTGGTTAGCAAGATTATTGACGATCGTCGGTTGCACATTCATAAACCTGAAGGAGCATTTTTTCTTTGGTTATGGTTCGAGGGCTTGCCGATTTCGACCGATTTGTTATATCAACGGTTAAAGTTGAAAGGGTTGTTGGTTGTGCCGGGTAAATATTTTTTTCCAGGACAGAAAGAAGTGTCCGAGCATGGGCAGAGCTGTATCAGGATAAATGTAGCGCAGAGCGAGGAAGATCTCACCAGGGGAGTAGAAATCCTGGCGCAGGAGTTGGCTGAAATATGGTAAGTCTTACTTACTGGTGTGTTTAAAAACCCCGTCCCAGTCGTCTCCTGGAGGGTCCTTCCGGTAAGTGCCTATTCTATCTAGATACACTTCATATAGAAATCGATCAGGGTATGATCGGGTCAGATTAAAAAAGTCCATTTCAGCTTTATCCCAGGATTGGGCACGAAAGTTTTGTAGCGCCTTTTTATAGCTGGTCAATTCGGCGGTGACAGATTTTTCCAGGTCGTTTTTGTGGCCAATGGGTTCGAATATGGCGACAGGTTCATTTTTGCCTTTGACAGTAACCAGATCAAGTTCCCTGAATACAAATTCAGGTACTTCATTTTTGGTGCTCTCACTAACGATAATGTTTACGCCATAATTCTTAGTTAAACCTTCCAGACGAGAGCCGAGGTTAACCGCGTCCCCGAGAACGGTATAAGCCATACGAAATTCAGACCCCATGTTTCCGACATTCATATTGCCGGTATTCAAACCTATACCGATATTCACCGCCGGCCAACCACGTTCTATAAAATCATCCTGCATGATTTTCAGTTCATCCATCATATCCATCGCGGCATAAAGTGCATGGCGCGCATGTTCAGAATCTGCCATCGGGGCGCCCCAGAAGGACATAATGGCATCACCCATATACTTATCGATCGTGCCCCGGTTTTTATGAATTACTCGAGTCATTGGTGTGAGCAATGCGTTCATTAACTGGGTTAACTGCTTAGGATCCATTCCTTCTGAAATAGTCGTGAAGCCACGTACATCCGAAAATAATACCGTCATTTCACGATTTTCACCGTCCAGAGAATATTCATCGGGTGACTCGCTCATTTCGTCTACGAGTTCTGGTGGAATGTAATGGCCAAATAAATTGGCGAGCTGCCTTTTGCCACGGGACTCTATAAAAAATCCAAAGGTCATGTGCCAGACAAATATCAGAACAATGAGCAGCATAGGGCTGGCCAGGGGTAATATTAAATTATTTTGCCAGGCAATAAATGAACCAACAATGACCAGTGCCGAGATGGTCAAAGTACCAACTGCTGCAAGAACTGGAGATAACAACGGCAATATCACTGCCATCACTACTCCGATCAAGACTAGCAGGATGAACTCATAGCCGATTGTCCAGGCTGGTTTGTGCTTTATACGCTGGTCCAGAATGCCCGATATTATATTCGCGTGGACTTCAACCCCGGGGTAAATGTTCTGAACCGGTGTTGATCGCAGGTCGAGTAGACCGGGGGCTGAAGTGCCGATCAGGACTACTTTGCCTTCCAGTAATTCGGTTTTGGTTTGTCGACTAAGAACCTCGTGAGCAGGGATATATGGGAAACTTCCTTGGACGCCTCGATAAGGGACAAAAACGGCTCCATTCGAATCAACCGGAATGCGATACTCGCCAAGGTTTAAACTTTCAAGAGCAAAGTATTCCTTGCCATCTTTCGAGCCCTCTGACTCCACCGATAATTCAACCCCAGGTGCATCTAAATATGCTTGAGTTGTGGCAAGCGCTAGCGATGCGAATAAATGATCCTGGTAGGATTGTATAAGTGGAACCCGCCGAAATACCCCGTCAGAGTCAACAAAAGGGTTGTCGAAGTAACCCCCAGATTTGGCCGAAGACTGGAGTATTTCCAGGTTTCCTCCGAAACCCTGAGCCTTATTAATAGGGAGTCGTTCACTCCACTGGGCATCCATACGGGCCAGAGCAGGGGGGAGCATTCCAGTTACACCGGACTCACCATCCTGGAGATTAGTTTTGAAGTAGTACCCCATGACAATATTTTTGTCAAGCAAGCTTTGCGCGAATATTTCATCATGCTTCAGGCTTGGGCGAATTTTGCGTAAGGTCTGCTGATATAGCTCGTCGTGTTTAAGGTCGGTGGAAGCCAGTCGTTCAAACATTTCCAGACCGGAGCTTTCGTCTTTTTCGGCAAATACGATATCAAAGCCGACGGCATTACTTTTGTAGTGGTTGAACAAGTTATCGACAAGCGTTGCTAATTTGTCTCGACCCCATGGCCATCGACCTATTTCTGCGAGTGAGTTTTCATCGATATCAACAATCACGATTCGATCGTCGAGGGTATCAAGCCGGGTAAAGTTTAATCGGGTATCGTAAGTCCAGTTCTCAAGCTGTTGTAAAAATGAGTATTTATAATAGCCAGAAGTGTCAATAAGCAAAACGAGCAGGATTAGCGTGCTAAGCGCTAATCTAATTAATCGTTGTAATCGCATCTTTTGCTCCCGAAGTAGATATGGCGAATATCAATTGAGAAATGACGGGAAGCTATTTGAGGTAAAACTCCATTTTTACGCCTGCGACCTCGATAATATCGTGGCTCTTAAGCTCGTGGGCATTCGAGCCGATAGGGGACCCCGATACTTTGGGAACACTATTATTCGGCCCACCATCGACGTGAATCAGGAAAAAACCCTGAGGTCGGCGGGTTATTGCTGCAACCTGAACTCCGGGTTGGCCGATTGTTGTCAAAGCCTTGGTTAGAATAAGCTCTTTACCAGCATTAGCTCCACTGAGAAGCTGTAAGCAGGCTTCTTTATTGGCCATTGGAGAAGCCGCTGTTGTAGCGGCTTCTGAAGCAATAGCGGCTGAAATTTTCTGCATCGACTTGTCGATTTCCTTGCCACCGGCTTCTTCAGGCATGCCAACTTCGCCAGGTCGAATAATCATGGTTTGCTCGAAGTCTTTTTCACCACCACCCGAGCCACTTTGATAAGCAATCTGATATTTGCCCAAGGTGATATTGTCGCCATTTTCAAGCGCGTGTTTTTTTACGAGCTTGCCGTTGACATAGGTACCATTGGTACTGCCGAGGTCTTCAAGAAAAGAATCTTCAAGAATAGTAATGACCTGTGCGTGACGACCGCTGACAGATAAATTGTCGATGGGAATATCGTTACTTGGCTTACGGCCGATAGTCGTTGTCTCATTGGTCAACTCGTATTCCGTTTTTTCGCCCGTACTTGAAGTGGTGATCAGTTTTGCGATCATTTTTTTATCCAGCCTCTGGGTCTGTTTCTACTGGGAGTAATCCGTTATTCAATCAAACCAAGCAGTGAACTTTTTAAACCAGCCTTGCTTGCCGGGAAAATCTTCATCAATGCGACACAGCATCACTGAAATATTATCCTTTCCACCATTCTGGTTTGCCTTAGTAATCAAATGCTTGGCAGCTTCTTCTAGATTATCACTAAATTGCTTAATAGTTAAGTATATATCTTCATCTTCCACTAAATCGGTCAATCCATCCGAACATAGTAAATAAATGTCTTTTTTCAGAACGATATCTTCCTGAACATCCGAGGTAACCATAGGATCTATTCCAAGAGCTCGGGTCACCAGGTTTTTATTCATCGAATTGCGCGCTTCCTCTGGAGTGTAGAATCCGCGGTCAATTAATTCCTGCAAAAGCGAATGGTCCTTAGTAATCTGTTCGAATTTATTCGCCCTTAATCGATAGCATCGCGAATCGCCGATATGTGCAAGCGAAAAACTATTGTTGTAAAATTGCAGAACAACGATCGTGGTACCCATGCCTTTTTGTTCGGGATTGGCCGCTGCAGTCTCGTATACCAGTCTGTTAGCGGCAATGACGGCATCTCGAATACATATCGATTCTTTGGAAAAGCCGGAGGCTTCGTCAATTTCACCATTGATTACTTCAGGTAAATTTTTCTGAACCTCACTTATCACTGTGTTCACAGTGATGCTGCTTGCCACTTCACCCCCACGATGACCACCCATACCATCAGCCAGGACCACTAATCCCAGAGCACTGTCAAAGCCAATGGAGTCTTCGTTTTTTTCCCGGACCTTGCCGGGATCGGTAAGCCCAAGGATAGTAATTTTTTGCTGTAAGTTCATCTAATAATTTAACCGTCGAGGAAGGCCTTCAATGCCTTGGCAAATTCCTTACCGGTTTGATATCTAGCATCCGCATCCTTGGCTAAGGCTTTATTTATAATTTGAGCAAGAGCTTCAGGTATGTCGGCACGTATGGTTCTAACATCTTCAGCTTCGTCATTGGTGATTTTAAACATTAAACTGGCCATCGAGTCGGCCTTAAAAGGAAGTGAGCCACTGACCATTTGATAAAGCATGACCCCTAAGGAGAACAGGTCTGAACGGCCGTCGACTTTCTTTCCGGCCAATTGTTCTGGCGACATATATGACGGGGTTCCTAAAACCATACCGGTTTTGGTTTTGCTCGAATCCGTAATTCTAGCGATGCCAAAGTCAGTGATCTTGACGCTATCGGATTCCGGGTCATACATGATATTTGCGGGCTTGATATCGCGATGGACTACATTTTGCTGGTGGGCAAAATCGAGACCATCCGCAGAGCGCAGCACGATGCTGACCACTTGCTTCATTTCGAGCAGATTGTCGGGTTTACAATAACGTGCGAGATCGTGTCCCTTGAGGAATTCCATTGCGATATAGGCGAGATCGTGTTCTTCACCAGCATCGAATATAGTTACGATATGCGGGTGGCTCAGGCGACCAGCAGTTTCTGCTTCACGGAAAAATCGTTCTTTAACTTCCTGTAATTCATCTTCTTCAAATTCCTGCGCCAGCGCCATTGTTTTAATCGCTACAACACGGCTGATTTTCGGATCCTTTCCTAGATAGACGATACCCATAGCACCTTTGCCGAGTTCCTTTTCTACTTCATAACGTCCGAGCATCGGCTTTTCAATGTCGCCCCCGTCGAGCATTAGTGTGCCACCGGCGTGTCCACCGCTACCACCGAGCATGACCGTTTCTTCCATTTTCTGAGCGCGATTCATGCGACTTTCTATGTCGCGGAATTTCTTGTCATTCTTGCTCATATACTGATAAACAGAATTGGCTTTGTTGAACTGGCGTTTTCGTTCGAAATCGAGAGCCAGATTGTACATAGCCTCCATCACCTGGTCATCGACGGGGCTGCACTTGCGAAATTTTTCAAAGGCCATGTCAAGCTGGCCCTGGCTTTGAAAAGCGATACCAAGCATGCGATTGCTTTCTGCCGACTCGACGTCTGAACGAGCTTTTCCGCGTTCGGTGACAAGAAATCGTTTTGTGGTGATTAATAGATGCCCCAGAACAAGCAAAGCGGCCGGTGTCATCAATTGAATCCACATCGCATTACCCGTCATTAATATGTAATGACTGGCGATTAAGGTCAGTAACAGCAGCAGCGTAACTACTGCGGCAACCCCGGCCTTCATGCGTGGCATGGCCAACATCAGGTAAAGCATGATTAACAAAAATGCCCCTAAACGCGCCCAAAGCGCCCATTCGGGCATGATGAAAAAATCTTCCTGTAAAATACTTGATACCGAATGTGCGAGAGTGATAACTGGCGCCATCGCCGAATCTATCGGTGTTACCTGAGGAGATCCCACTCCAATCGCGGTAGGTCCGATAAGTACAATTTTATTCTTATACTTTTCGATCGGAATTTTGCCGGTGAAAACATCGTAAAATGAGTCAACTTGAAAGGCGGGAAAGCCATCAATATCCGAGTAATAAAAGGTATTCATTTGCAGCTGGGTATCGGTTTTTATGACGAGAGAACCCAATTCAACGCTTTCGGCCAGATTGACATTGATATCCTCAACGCCAAGGTTCAAGCTTTTGGCCGCAATTTGTAGAGATATAGACGGGTAGAAGCGATCATAATGTTGCAACACCAGCGGCTCAGAGCGAACGCCACCATCGATGTCCTGAACGCCATTCAGGTGGCCGATTGCGAGTGCGTAGGGTCCAATTTCAGCAATTGGGGGCAGGGCATTGATAGTTGGTATTGGAAATAAACCCTGACTCTGTGCTGACACCCGGTCGCGAATTTGAGACAGGGAATTTTTTAGAACGTAGCCTGGAAGCTCATGATCGGGCTTGCCACGAGGCTGTCCGAGAGTAAATATAGCGGCAAGAACAACATTTTTAGCCTTTGCCATGCTTTGCGCTAATTTCAAGTCGGTGTTTAGCGATTGCTCGGCGTCGAACAAGCGTTCCTTTAGCGTTTCAATGTCCTGACTTAATCGGCTATTTACGCTGGATTGACGATAAAATTCCAGAATCTCTGCTACCGCAGCATTTTTGCTGGAAAATTCAAGCATCGCAGAAAGGGCGTCAATATCAACTGCGACATCGTCGAAACTTGCTTTAGAAAAGAATTCGATTAAATCTCTGATATACAGAGTGCCCGGATCGATTTGTGGCTCCAGGAAAAAGACTGTTTGCCCGACTACTTTGGCACCACCTTCGGAAAGACGGTCTATAAGCTCTGCGTGCAAATCGCGAGGCCATGGCCAACGACCGATGTTGGCAATGCTTTCATCATCGATGGCGATAATGGCGATTTTTTCCGAGGGTAGGCGGTCAGTTGATCGCACCCCCCAGTCGTAGGCTGAACGTTCCAGACTCTGGAAACTAGCCGAGCCGGAAAACAGTACGACAGCGATCGTTATTAAAAGTCCTGCGAACCAGTCGCTACTCCAAAAACGGGTTTTCATACCGTCTCCATTGGGTTAATTTTATAAGGCGCTCTTACCTTGTTTATCAGGTGTTGCAGAGTCGGTGACTGGATAAAAAAATAATCCTAATTTTATTAAAATCAATCATTTAATATGGATGTGGTGTTTGTTTAACTTATTTATAATTTCCACTCCATTAAAATCCTAATAGGCTACGCGAGACTATAAGGTTGTCTGCATCTTTTTACCAGCGCTTAAATTCAATTAAATGAATATTGCACAGAATAAAAATGACATGGAAATAACTCTGACATTAGCATAAGATTTCATGCGGAGCAGGGATGATGTCGCCCACTGAAAAACGGTTTGATTGGAATTTATGTCTGAACTACTTGAAAGAATTGATCGGCTAAACGAAATAGGTATAGCCCTGTCTGCGGAAAATGATACGCAGAAACTTCTGGAATTAATCATGCTGGGGGCAAAATCCTTAACAAATGCTGATGGAGGTTCGCTCTATTTCCTTAACGACGAAATGCTCAGCTTTGAAATTATTTCTAATGATTCGTTGAATATCCAAATGGGCGGTACTTCGGGAAATGAAATAACCTTTCCTGCGATACCCCTGCACAAGGATGGCAAGGAGAATCATACCAATGTAGTAACACATTGTGTGTTGAGCGGCGAAACGATAAACATTGCCGACGCCTATAATGAAGATGGCTTCGATTTCACCGGGACGCGAAAGTTTGACGCCCAAACTGGATATCGTACGCAATCAATGCTTACCTTTCCGCTGAAGGATCATGAGCAGGAAATTATCGGGGTATTACAATTAATCAATGCCCGCTGCCCAAATACCGAAGAAGTTATCGTTTTTGACGTCATCGAACAACAACTCGCCGAATCACTCGCCTCGCAGGCCGCAGTCGCGCTAACCCAGCGGCGTTTAATTTCCGAATTGCAGATTCTTTTTGAGTCTTTTATTCGCATGATCGCTTCCGCGATCGATGATAAATCGCCCTATACTGGTGGGCATTGCCGTCGAATTCCGGTGCTAACCATGCAGTTGGCTGAATCGGTGCATCTTGCCGATAGCGGGCCGTTGAAAGATTTTAAAATATCCGACAAAGACCGATACGAACTGGAAACAGCCGCCTGGTTACACGACTGTGGCAAAGTGGTTACTCCTGAGTATGTGATGGATAAGTCGACCAAGCTGGAAACTATCTACGATCGAATCGACGTCCTGGAAACGCGGTTTGAAGTGATGTTGCGCGATGCTGAAATCGACTACCTCCGTGCCCGTATTGAATGTCAGGGGGCTGATGACGAAATTGCAAATCTGGAGCAAGCTTTTAATGACCTCTGTCAACAATATCGCGTTGACCTGGAGTTTCTACAAAAGACCAACATAGGCGGCGAATTCATGAGCGATGAGGATATCGCTCGGGTCAATGGCCTTGCCCTCTATAGTTGGACTGACCGACTAGGTGTACGAAGAAATTTACTAAACGATGATGAAATTAAAAATCTAAGTATCCAGCGTGGCACTTTAAATGATGAAGAGCGCGAAGTGATTAATAACCATATAGTCGCCACTATTAAAATGCTGGAATCGCTTCCTTTTCCGAAAAACCTTAAAAATGTACCGGAATACGCTGGCGGGCATCACGAAAAAATGGATGGCAGTGGCTATCCCCGAGGGCTGGTTCGAGATGAAATGTCGGTTCAGGCCCGAATTATGGCAGTCGCCGATATTTTTGAAGCGCTCACGGCCAGTGATCGACCTTATAAGAAAGGAAAGAAGTTATCAGAATGTTTGAAAATCATGGGATTTATGAAAAAGGATCAGCATATCGACCCGGACATTTTTGACATTTTCATCAAAAATAAAGTCTATCTGCAATACGCGGAAGAGTTTCTCGACCCCGAGCAAATCGATAACATCGATGTCTCACTTATCCCCGGATACCAGGCATAACAGCTTTCGCTGCAAGCCGAAAAAATTAACTTACTAATTCCGAAGGTTCGGCAGAATCTACGCCATCCCGTAACACAAAAGATTCGATATCCTTTTCGTTTAGTAAAAATGATGCTGCCGAACTACGTCGACCAGTATCACAATAAATGACATATTTCTTGCTTGAATCGAGTGAATTAGATTTCAGGCGGAGAAATATCAGCGGTATATTGATACTGCCATTAATGTGCCGCGCTTTGTGTTCGGCGGGTAGCCGGACATCAAACCAGATAGCTCCCTCGGCAACCAGTTTTTTGCCTTCGTCGAAATCAACCCAGTTAAGCAGTGGTTCATTTAGCAGCGAGTTAAAGTCATCCTTGTTCAAACGCATCAGATGGCCATCACTTAGCATGGTAACGGTGGCATTACGTTTGGTGTCTGAAATCAGTGCTTCTTCGCCAAAGCTTTCCCCAACCGATAAGGTCGCTAGTTTTACGCCATTAGGATTTGCCGGAGTTGATCGGGTAACAAGGCAACGGCCTTCTTTGATGATATAAAAAAAGTCGCCATCGCCATCTTGTTCGATGACCTTTTCACCGGTCCTGAAATTGACTGATTCCATGCGCATGAACATGGCCTGGATATTCGCCGGGGGAATGCGATGGAAAGCTCGTGTTTGTAATATCCGGGTCATCCAGTCGGTTTCGTCATCATCTTCTTCCAACGCTTCTACCGAATAACTTCCTGTCTGATCCCAGGTCAGCATGATATCGAGCATGTCGCTATTTATCTTTGTAATCACCACGGGTGTTTTTGCTCGAGCAGATATCTGGCGAGGAAAACCGTGAGCAATGGGTTGCAGGCTTTCTGCAGTACCGGCTTTAATAACGCTGATTACTTTATTATTCTGTACTAACTCTATTTGACCCTGGAGGACGTAAACATGGCATTTATCCATGTCGCCTTTTTTAAATACATAATGCCCGGGTTGCATAGCGGTAGGAGTGATTTTCTTGATCAACTCCTGGACGTTTTCAGGGTTAAGTGAATTGATCGGGGAAAAAGTTTTTACCTGCTTTGGATCAATTTCTAAGCTCATATCTTAAGTCTGTTTGGTCTTTGAGATTTACGCAATATTGGGCTCTATTCTCGCTGCTGAGTTCGCATAAAGCAACAGCTGTAGAAAATTTGTGTCGGCCGTTCGCAGTCGAAGTCGCTAGACGAAGCTTGTTAACCGGACTGACGGGTAATATCTACATAGAGCTTTAATTTCTGACCTGGTTGAAGATACTTGCCCACTGTATTCCATCGTTTTATATCGGCAACAGAAATTTTGAATCGATCAGCGATCAAATACAACGAGTCGCCCTTGCGCACGGTGTAACGCAAAGCGTGCAGCGTAGGTATCGGAATCGAATTGTTGAAACTAACCGTCTGTGGTTTTGCGTTCTTGGTCCAGATAACTAACTTCTGTCCAATGCTTAAAGTGTCGATTGGCGCCATACCGTTCCACTTGGCGAGAGCATTAGAGTTCACTCCATATTGCCCGGATATACTCCACAGGCTTTGCCCAGATCTAACGATATGAGTTTGTTTGTTTCCACTACGATTGGTATTTTGTATTTTACTGATTCGCGATGATTCACTTAATGAATAAGCCTTAAGCGATTTTGTGGCGGTTGGGACCATTAAATAGCGGCCCGCTCGAATCTGGCTGCCGCTGATTTTATTGACCTCTTTAATCAACGCCGTTGTAGTTCGATACTTAAGCGAGATTTGACTAAGCGTTTCGCCATCTCTAATTTTATGCCTAACCCAGTTGATACGTTCATTTGCCGGAATCTCGGCGACTTTCTGACGAAACTGATCCGCTTTTTCTCTGGGTAAAAGCAACCGATGTGGTCCGTTAGGCGCGGTAGCCCAACGGTTGAATGCAGGATTCAACTGATAAAGTTGCTTTACCGTAATACCGGCTAAATCAGCGGCAAGCGCCAAATCCATTTGCCCATCGAGCTCGACGACTTCGTAGCTTATGTGGTGAGTTACCGGTACAAGATCGAGGGCATATCGTTCCGGGTTTTCAAACAATTCTTTGAGGGCAAACATTTTGGGTACATAGTCCCGAGTCTCGGCACGAAACTGGGTGAGGCTCCAGAAGTCGGTGGCGAGATTCTTTTTCTTGTTATAGCGAATAGCGCTTCTGATACGTCCGGGCCCGGCATTGTATGAAGCTAGTGCAAGTTCCCAGTCGTCGTCAAATTGCTTCGACAGGCTATCCAGGTATTTTATTGCGGCGTGCGTCGACTGGATAATGTCGCGTCTGCCGTCGTACCACCAGTTTTGCTTTAACCCCAGAAATCGCCCGGTGGAGGGAATGATCTGCCATAGTCCCGAAGCCCTGCCGTGGGAATAGGCGAATGCCTGATAAGCCGACTCGACGATCGGCAGCAATGCCAGTTCGCTGGGCAAACCCTGGCGATCGAGTTCGTTAAGCACAAAAGGGAGTACGGGCCGGGCGCGTTCCATGACTCGTTTCAGATAACCGCGATTTTTCAAATACCAATCCAGTTGAACCTGGATGCGGTTATTCATTACCGGATTCAGTTTCATTCCCTGACGTAGTCGGTACCAGGCATTGGACAATTGCTGTTTTTCCCCAACCTCTCTTTCTATCTGCGCAGCAACTTCATCTTCGGCCAGTTGTTGCCGATAAATCTGGTCCAGAGTCTGCGTTTGCTGAAGTTCGAAATCTCTCTCGTCAGAGGCGTATTTAATTTGCCCGGCTAGCGCTGAGTTTTCGGGGTTATCGTCGTCGGGAGACAAAATTAATTCAGCTGGCACTAAGTTGCCTGATTCGGCAACCGGTTGTTCGCTGAGCGCAGGGAGGGCGGTTTCCTGCTTGGTGAAAGTATCCGAGGGCAGTGCCGCGCCGTCGCTAGACAGGTTTGCACATCCGGAGGTCAGCACTGCAATAATTACCAGGATAACGCTGGTAGCAGAGTTTAATTGTCCTATGGACCTTGTAATCATTAGTAACGGCGTTGTTAGTTGGCTAAAATGTGGGCAATTGTACAGGCGGTTGATAAACATTCATATGAGATTTTGGCAGCGTAACAATGAGGATAAGAATATCGCAAGTATAGACGACTGGTATCAAAACGCCGCCGGCCAATACCTGTTAGCTGAAATCAAAGATAAGCTTGCCCCGGTATTGGCGACCTGTTTTGGTTATTATTCTGTGCAGATCGGTTGTTCAAGCCTGGTAAGGGATATTTCTGAGCATTGTCGCGTAAAGCGCTGCATGGGGCTCGGGGATCCGCGTTCAAACGCCGATATCAAAGCGCACCCTGAATTAATGCCGATTGCTTCGGACAGCGTGGATCTAGTGATTCTGATGCACTGCCTGTCGTTAAGCGCCGAACCTCACGCCGTTTTGCGTGAAGTGCAAAGAGTACTGATCCCGGAAGGGCGGTTGATCATTATTGATTTCAATCCCTGGTCCATATGGGGCGGCATCCACCTACTTAAATCGTGGTTGGAAAAAGTGCCCTGGAATGGACATTACTATACCGCGGGCCGGTTGAATGACTGGATGCAATTGCTCGGCTTTGACTTATCTAGGTCTTACAAAGCGGGGTATCTGCCACCAATACCAAATACTTCGATGACGAAGTATCTGGGATGGCTGGAGAAAGGCATGCGAAACTGGCTGCCTTTCTCGGGTACATTAAATATACTGGTTTACAGCAAGAACATTTCGCCGATGACCCCCGTGCGACATCGATGGGTGGCTCGAAAAATTTTAACTGGAAAAATTGCACGGCCCAGCGTTGGCCGTGGTATGAAATATGACCGATAAAGTAGAGATGTATACCGATGGTGCCTGCCGTGGCAATCCCGGTCCGGGTGGTTGGGGTGTGGTGTTAAATTATCAGAAAACACAGAAGACCTTAAATGGTTATGCACCCGAAACAACGAATAATCGAATGGAACTGACCGCCGTCATTGAAGGCCTGCGAGCATTAAAACGTGGTTGTGACGTCGATTTGAAATCCGATTCAAAATATGTACTCCAGGGAATAAATGAGTGGATACAGAACTGGAAGCGGAACGGTTGGAAAACGGCGGCTAAAAAACCGGTTAAAAATGTCGATTTATGGCAACAGCTCGACAGCGAAGCAGCCCGTCATTCCATAACCTGGGGATGGGTTAAGGGGCATTCGGGCGTGGTCGGAAATGAAATGGCCGATGAGCTGGCGAATCAGGCAATTGATGCGAGTTTAAAAAGATGAGACAGATTGTACTTGATACAGAAACAACCGGCCTCGAAGTTAGCCAGGGGCATCGCATCATTGAAATCGGTTGCGTCGAGTTAATAGATCGCCGGGTCACCGATAATCACTGGCATTATTATATTAATCCCGACCGCGAAATTGACGCAGGGGCATTTGAAGTTCATGGGATCAGCAGCGATTTTTTGAGCGATAAGCATCATTTTGAAGAAGTTTCTGAAGACTTTCTCAACTACATCAAAGGCGCTGAGCTGGTCATACACAATGCGGCATTTGACGTCGGATTTCTAAATCAGGAGTTGCTTTTGCTGGGGGGGGCTAAATCACGAATAGAGGACTTTAGCAGCATTCTCGATACGCTGGTGATGGCGCGACAGAAGCATCCCGGGCAAAAAAATAATCTGGATGCTCTATGCAAGCGATATCTCATCGACAATAGTCACAGGAGTGTTCACGGGGCCTTACTGGATGCGCGCATACTCGCCGATGTTTATCTGGCGATGACCGGAGGGCAAACCAGTCTTGGGCTGGATAGTGCAAACACGAACGATTCAGAGGTATCACTTACGCCTGCGCGCCGAAGTGAGTCGAGTGAACCTTTACCGATATGGGAAATCGCTGCAGTCGATACCGATGCCGATAGGGCCTACGTCGAATTTCTGGCCGGGCAATGTGAAGATGCTGTGTGGAAGTAAGCGCACTACCAGCTTTGAATTACCCTTTGAAACCTCTGCTCAATTCATCTCCGGATCAACAAAAGTAGCTGCCCTGAGGGGAGCTCTGAATTGATCAGAGTTCCCCGTTATGAAATGGATTAACCCGATTTAAGAATTCGCGCTTTGTCGCGTTTCCAGTCGCGGTCTTTTTCGGTAGCGCGTTTATCGTGAGCCTTTTTACCTTTGGCGATGCCGATTTTCATTTTTGCGCGGCCCTGACTCCAGTAGGCGGATAACGCAATCAGGGTATAACCCTTGCGTTCCACCATGCCGACCAGGCGGTCCAGTTCGATGCGATGAGCGAGCAGCTTACGCATCCGTGTCGGATTAGGGGTAACATGCGTCGACGCCGTATTCAGCGGGCTGATATGCGCCCCAATAATCCACATTTCTCCATTCTTAACCATTACATAGCTTTCTTTGAGTTGCAGATTTTTGTTGCGCAGGCTTTTGACTTCCCAGCCTTCGAGAACCATACCGACTTCAATCTCATCTTCAATCGCATAGTCGTGTCGAGCCACGCGATTGAGCGCTATTGTATTGTCGTTACTTTTGGATTTTTTCTTAGCCATGGAGAAGAAAGTTGCAAAGGAAGCCAGCGTATTTTCGGTTCTAAGCGTAAGCATGACAAGTAAAACCTTTCGCCATGGGATTTTTTATCGCAATGTTGACTTTATAGTGTTAGTTACTGATTATCAGCTTGAAACGACCCCGCCGTTCGCTATACACTCTCGCCCTCAATGGTGACCTGCTTCGGTCCCTTCGCGACGATTATCTGCAAATCCCGCCAGGCCCGGAAGGGAGCAACGGTAGCAAGGACATCGAGTGCGGGGGTGTACTGATTCAGGTCGCCGCCAGTTTTCATTTCGAATCGAATGCGCAGAGTTTTCACTCACAACGATCGTAATAGCATTTCTGCGAGCCAGGCTTGCCGTCGGGAATTTTTATGAGCTATCAGGTACTTGCGCGCAAATGGCGACCAGCCAGTTTCGATGCGATGGTCGGTCAGGAGCACGTGCTCCAGGCCTTGATCAATGCGCTCGATAGCGATCGGCTTCATCATGCCTACCTGTTTAGTGGCACCCGGGGTGTTGGCAAAACCACGATTGCTCGCATTTTCGCCAAATCATTGAATTGCGAACAGGGCGTCAGTTCCAAACCCTGTGGGCAATGTTCATCCTGTCTTGAGGTCGATCAGGGTAGAAGCGTCGATTTAATTGAAATTGACGCGGCTTCACGAACCGGCGTCGATGATATGCGGGAGCTACTCGACAATGTTCAATACGCGCCCACCCGCGGCCGATTCAAAGTTTATCTAATCGACGAAGTGCATATGCTTTCGCGGCACAGTTTTAATGCCTTGTTGAAAACTCTGGAAGAGCCACCGGAACATATAAAGTTTCTGCTCGCCACCACCGATCCGCAAAAGTTGCCGGTTACCGTGCTCTCGCGCTGCCTGCAATTTAACTTAAAGCGTATGTCCCGGGCGCAGTTGCTCTCCCAATTACAATTTCTGGTTGGCGAGGAAAAAATCACTGCCGATGCAAGCGCGCTGGCGCAATTGGCGAGTGCGGCTGACGGCAGTATGCGTGATGCATTGAGCCTGCTCGATCAGGCCATTGCTTACGGCGGTGGTACCGTTGTCGATTCAGCAGTCGAGGCGATGCTGGGGTCGATCTCGAGCAATGGTTTAAGCAAAATATTAAAGGCACTAGCGCAGCAGGATGCGGTGCAACTGATTTCTGAAGCGCGTTCTACAATAGAGAATAACCCTGATTTTCAGCGAGTATGTGCCGATCTGATGCTGCTGTTACAGCAGGTGGCACTGTATCGTACCGACGCCCAGCTAGTTTCCGACAACGATTTCAATGAAGACGACATAAAGACTTTCGCGGCTGCCTGGTCTGCCGAGGAAATACAGCTTTACTATCAAATCGTAATGCAGGGGCGGCAGGATTTATTGATCAGCCCCGATGAAGCTGCCGGGTTTGAAATGTTAATGCTGCGATTGCTGGCTTTCACTCCTTATTCGGAATCGGATGTAAGCGCTGACGAGCTAAAAAAAAAGCCCGTAATACCTGATAAAGCCCCTCCCGGAGCACCCCCCAAAGCATCCGTCGAATTCGAAGTAGCCAGTACCTACAAGCCAGTCGTTGAATCCCCACAGATAGCTAGCGATCTATCGCCGCCGCCTTTGGGCGAACTGCAGCAGCCGAATTCCGCGACCTCGAAGCCCCGAAACGGGGCGGTCGATACGAACAGTGGCTACAGGCCGACTGAAAACGTGGCTGGTCCAGAATATGTTTCGACGCCAGAATATCCGACGAAACTGGTATCAACCCCGCCCATAGCCGCTGTTGTTAGCGCTCCAGAGCGGGATAGTGTCGCTCCGATGGCCGTATCCCTGGAGCAAATCTCAAATATAGCCGATCCAGTTGCTTCTGCACCGCAAGCACCCGCGATCAGTCCGTCTGATGACTCGCTGGGCTGGTCTGAATTGGCCTATGACCTTGGGCTGGAAGGACTTGCGCTGCAAATTGCAGCCAATAGCGTCGTCGCTTTATATGAGGATGCCCGGTTAAAACTAGAGATCGAACCCGACATATATGAACTTTCCAGTAGCGTCATCGTTGAGGAAATATGTCAGGCGATCAATCATCGACTTGAGTTATCATTGACGCTTGAACTCGCCGCATGCGAAACGATTGCAAGTGAAACCCCGCTGCAGACAAAAGAACGACGCGATGCGCAGGAGCGCATTGATGCGATTGCCTCCATTAAAAATGAGGCGGTAGTCAGAAAACTGCACAGCGCCTTAGGCACTGAGCTCGATGAAATCAGTGTCGCTAAAATTGATCGTGACCGATAAAACTGAAAATAGAGGTGAACAAATGAAAGGTGCCCTGGGCGACATGATGAAGAAAGCGCAGGAGATGCAGGAAAACATGCAAAAAGCGCAGCAGGAATTGGCCAGTAAGGAAATCACCGGCGAAGCTGGCGGCGGCATGGTTTCACTGGTCATGCGGGGTACCCATGAAGTCAATCGGGTCAGCATAGACCCCACCCTGATGGGCGAAGACCGGGAAATGCTTGAAGACTTGATTGCCGCGGCAATCAATGACGCCGTGCATAAGGTCGAGAAATCGAACCAGGCCGTGATGCAGGAAATGACTTCCGGGTTGAATCTACCGCCCGGATTCAAGATGCCCTTCTAAGCGATGACTTCGTCAACACTGGATACGCTGATTCAATCACTCCAATGTCTACCGGGCATCGGACAGAAGTCGGCGCAGCGTATGGCTTTGCATTTGCTGGAGCGCGATCAGGCAGCAGCCAGGTTGCTCGCCGATTCGATTTCTGCCGCTCTGGATAAGGTCCGCCATTGCCAGCAATGTCGCAATTTCAGCGACACGGATCTGTGCACAATTTGTGCTCAGCCGTCCCGCGATCAAACTACCCTCTGTATTGTTGAGACACCGGCCGATGTATTCGCGATGGAGTCTTCAAATGCCTTTCGTGGTCGATACTTTGTATTATTGGGACGTTTGTCCCCGTTAGATGGGTATGGGCCCGAACAACTCGGATTAGAACAGCTGGAAGTTCAATTTAAGGCGCTACCTATTAGTGAATTAATTCTGGCCACCAGTGCGACCGTCGAAGGTGAGATAACGGCGCAATATATTGTCGATATTGCTTCCCGTTACGCGATAGTTTGCAGCCGCCTCGCGCGCGGGATTCCGATGGGGGGTGAACTCGAATTTGTCGATAGTGGAACCCTGTCCAGAGCATTATCCGGTCGACAACCTTTATAATAATGGGAGTAATTCATGGCGGAAACTATATTCTCTAAAATCATCAACCGGGAAATACCCGCTGATATCGTTTATGAAGATGATGACGTGCTGGCCTTTCGGGATATCAGCCCGCAGGCACCAGTCCATGTTCTGGTGATACCCAAGGTGGAGATTGCAACGGCGAATGATATCCGTCCGGACCAGGCCGAACTAATAGGCAAGATGGTTCTGGCCGCGCAGAAGATTGCCAAAGATGAGGGTATTGCTGAAGATGGATATCGTCTGGTTATTAACTGTAATCAGCACGGTTGTCAGGTTGTTTTTCATCTCCATTTACACCTGATGGGAGGCAAGCAATTGCGCGGGCTTGCCGGTTAATCGCTTTGCTCAAGAAGTTTTAGGTAATGTTCATAACGAATTTTTGATATTGCGCCCGCTTTAACCGCGTCGATCACAGCACAGTTGGGTTCAATTCGATGTCGACAGTTATGAAATTTGCAATGTTCGGCCCTTTGTTGAATTTCTCTAAACCCGGTACTAATCGGTAAAGTGCGGTCGCGCATGGGGTTAAACCCGCGCACTCCGGGCGTGTCGATCAATTCCCCACCGTCGGGCAAATGATATAACTTACTACTGCGTGTCGTGTGCCGCCCTTCGGCATTTGCCACCGAAATGGTCGCGGTTTTTATCGACTCGGTGGGCAGCAGCCAGTTCGATAGCGAAGACTTGCCAACACCGGAAACACCACTTAGTACCGATCTATTATTGTTTAAGGCGAGTTTGATCTCGTCCATGCCAATGCCGTTTTTGATACTGGTGGCAATTATTCGATAACCGAGTGGTTCGTAGATGTCGCGTAAACTCTGCAGATGTGTCGAGTCAGGTTCCAGGTCGATTTTATTAAATATTATGATCGAGTCGATACCCTGTTGTTCGGCGGACAATAAATACTGATCCAGCAGAAAGAAGTTGGGTTCGGGTAAGACTGACAGGCAAATGATCAACTGGGTAATATTGGCCGCGACAGAACGAACCTGATTAAAGCCGTCAATACGTTGCAACAAGTTATCCCTGGGCAATACCGAGACTACGCGAAATTCTTTTTGCTCGGTCTCTTCGATAGCGACGCGGTCACCGCAAACGATATTTCCAAGGTTCGATTTAATCAGGCATTCAATGGTGCTTCCAGTTGAAGTTTCTACCAGTACCTGACCGCCCTGATGTGACAGGATGAGACCGTGCTCAAAATTTTCATCTGATGAGGACGCTTGTTGCGCGCTTTGAATGCGTTTTTGCTGTTGTTTACTAAGCCGTCGTTTTGCCATGGTTTATTTGGGTTTAGCGCGCTTTAAGTAGCGCGTCGATTTTTTCGGCGCAGATGAAGTCGTTAACGGTAACGCCGTTAACCGTATAAGTGGTATAGCTTACGGTGCATTTACGAAAGCTGAGTTTAAGTTCCGGGTGATGGTCTTGCTGCATAGCTATCCAGGCAACCGCATTAGCAAAAGCGACAGCCTGAGGGTAGCTGTCAAATTCAAACTCAGCTCCGATTGTTTGATTATCCGGATAATAGCGCCATCGCGAAGTAACGTTGTTTAGCGAGTTATTTATTTCCTCAATGCCAAGCAATCCGGCATCGACATGACAGACCTTCCTAGATGATGCATTCGTCACTCGCTTATCCAGGATTATTAGCAGCGATTGTTTTCAAATGATTGATTCTAATCGACGCAGGGGGGTGCGAGTCGTAGAAAATCGAATGAATCGGGTCCGGAGTTAGCGTGCTGGCATTGTCGCGGTACATATTGACCAGTGCGGATATCAGTGCCTTGTAGTCGCTATTGAAATAGGCGAATTCGTCGGCCTCAAATTCATGCTTGCGCGATAGCGATGAGAACAATGGATTAATGAAGTAAGTGAAAACCGGCATGACCATAATAAACAGCAGTAGCGCCGTATGCGTGCCAACAGTATCAACGCCAAGCGAGTAAAAAAACCAGTCGGAACGCATGAACCAGGCCAGCAGCGCGAACCCGGCGAGAGACATAACACTCGATAGTAAAAGCGACTTTTTGATATGGTTGCGCTTGAAGTGCCCCAGTTCGTGCGCGAGCACAGCCTCGACCTCATCTTCGGATAGCGATTCCAGCAGGGTGTCATAAAATACAATGCGTTTGTTTTTGCCGAAACCGCTGAAATAAGCATTTCCGTGTGAAGACCGGCGCGAACCATCGACAACATAAACACCCTGGCTTTGAAACCCGCATCGTTGTAATAATCCTTCGATTCGACTGCGTAGCGACTCATTGTCGAGACTGGAAAACTTGTTGAAGATTGGGGCGATAAATGCCGGGTAGGCCCAGATCATTACGAAAGTGAAACCCATCCACAACAACCAGGCATAGACCCACCATTGATCGCCAGCCTGATTCATTAACCAGAGGATCGAGGCCAGCAAAGGAATGCCCAGTACTAACATCAAGGCCGTCGTTTTCAGCAGATCCTGCACCCATGTTTTCAGGTTGGTTTTATTGAAGCCAAAACGCTCCTCGATGACAAATGTTTGATAGAGCGAGAAGGGTAGATTGAGTATTGAGGATATTATTGTGAGTGAAATTATTACTGCTATTCCATGGGATAAGGTTGCCAAATTAAATCCAGCCCACCATTGATCGACAAAATCGATTCCCCCGCCCAGGGTCCAGATAAATAACCAGAGTGTTTCCCAGAAAATATCGATCCTGCCGAAACGAATTTTGGTGCAGCTGTAATCGGCGGCTTTTTGATGATCTTTTAAGGAGATTTTATCGGCAAAATCACCCGGAACCTTTTCATAATGGGCGCCGATATGATTCACCTGTCGAATACTGAGCCAAAGACGGGTTATGACCGAAGCGGTAACAAATAATAAAAAAATAGTGGTTAGAGGCTGCATTGAATAATCATAGAATAAAAACTTGCTATAGTGTAACCCAGCTGAGAACTTAAGGAACCTCTGATCAATTCATTCTGAATAGCCAGAGGACGGGAAATCTAAAAATGTGATTTTAGCTTTCCCGCCATTTCCAACGATTTAATAGTCACAGAAATTCGTGGCACATGACCCGATCAGGATGAGGGGAATGCAGATTTTGCCTAAAGCACCTACTGTTGGCGCAGGAGCAAATTCCCTCCATGTGCCACGGAAACTCTGAATTAATCAGAGTTTCCTTAAAACATTGCAACCGCAGGAGACTTAAATGGCAGCAGATGAAAATAATTTAATCTGGATCGATCTTGAAATGACAGGACTGCTACCCGATCAGGATCAGATTATTGAAATAGCTACCGTGATAACCGATTCTGATCTGTCAATCATTGCTCAGGGGCCGGTTATTGCGATACACCAACCCGCAGAAATAATGGCATCGATGGACGCATGGAATACCAGCCATCACGGTGATTCAGGTCTCACCGAAAGAGTTCGCGTCAGCCAGCAAAGTTTGGCCGACGCCGAACGAGAAACTCTGGCGTTTCTGCGCCAATATGTGGTCGAGGGTAAGTCGCCCATGTGTGGCAATAGTATTTGTCAGGATCGTCGATTTATGGCGCGGCTGATGCCGGAACTGGAAGCCTTTTTTCACTATCGGAATCTCGACGTCAGCACCCTGAAGGAACTGGCCGGACGTTGGAATCCTGAGCTGGCCGGTGGGTTTGTCAAAAAGGGCGCGCACCTTGCCCTGGACGATATTCTGGAGTCTATCGATGAGCTTAAATATTACCGGGAAACTTTCATAAAAACCTAAGGACATTCTGATCAATTCAAAGCCGCCTCAGGGCGCCTGCTTTAGCATATCCGGAAATGAATGATTCAGAGGGTTGCCAGGCATTGGTGTCAAATAGGCCTGCTTTTTTAAATCCCACCTAATCGGTATTTTCGGGTCATCCCTTTTTTGACTTTTATCGGGGGGGGCCGCGCAGGGTTGATTGATTGCACCTATATTCTGCTTTTCCAGCGCAAACCGTTCTCAAGGTTTCAGCTCGCCTGCCGATGAAATAGCCAATGTAGTTTAATCTCCTGGCAGGGTAAGGCATGGATCTGGCATCTCTAATCGGTATTGTCTCCGGAATTGGTTTGATCGTTATGGCGATTTTACTCGGCGGGGAAGTGCATAATTTCCTTAATGTCCCGGGAATTATGATTGTCATGGGTGGAACCATGGCAGCCACACTTTTGACTTTTCAATTCAAAGACGTTCTTACCGCTTTTAAAAGCGCCTATTTTGTCTTCACCTCGCCCAAACAGGATTCCCAGGAAATCATCAATACGATGATCAAGTTAGGCACTATCAGTCGTCGGAAGGGGTTGCTGAGTTTAATGGAGGTGAAAACAAACTCACCTTTTCTGAAGCGGGTCTGTACGTTAATTGCCGATGCGGCCGACGAGGAAACTCTGCGCTCGGCAATGCGAACTGAAATCGAATCGATGCAAATGCGACATTACATCGTACAGGATGTGTTCAAAAAAATGGCTGCCTACGCGCCTTCATTCGGTATGCTCGGGACCCTGATTGGCCTGATCCAGATGCTTTCACTGTTAGCGTCGCCCGATAATCTCGGGCCTGCGATGGCCGTGGCCTTGCTGACGACCTTTTACGGTACCTTGCTCGCTACTGTAATATTCTTGCCGATTGCCGGAAAGCTTCGTTCTCGTACCGTTGCCGAAGTAATGAATTTTGAAATTATTTACCAGGGCGCAGTGAGCATCCTCCAGGATAACAATCCTTTGTCGGTATATGAAAAACTCTCTTCTTTCGTGCCGGCTAAAAAGCGCATACCTATGCAGAAGCTGAAGGACCGAAGTTAATGTCGAATGAATCGCCCATGGCAATTCAACTAGACGAGGATGACGGCAATGTCTGGATAGTCACCTTTGCCGATATTATGACTTTGATTCTGGTGTTTTTTATCCTGCTGTACACCCTCGCTAATTTTGAAACTGCGGCCTATCGCAATATGGTCGATTCTGTACAAATTCTCGATGGGGAAGGAAATCAGATCAGTGTCATTGACTACGCAACGAAGCAGGGTAGAAACCCCGAGCCCCTAAAAGCTATAGAAGACTTGCTCGGCATGAATCCGGCCGACGTTCCTATCGACAATATAAAGCCGGTGCTCGTATCGGAACTTGAAAGTATGATTGACAATACCGACCTTGCTGATAGCGTTGACCTGGTCTTTGAGGGTGACCAAATTAATTTAAGTATCGATGGTAGCTATATATTCACCTCGGGAAGTGCCATTTTGAAAAAAGAGGCCGAGCTGATCTTTGCACAACTGGGCTCGCTGTTTCGCCGTCACTCGGACTATCGCATTGCGGTTAAAGGTCATACCGATGATCTTGATATTGAAACCGTTCAGTTCCCATCGAACTGGGAGCTGTCAGCGGTCAGGGCGACTACGGTGTTGAGATTTTTTATCGCCGAGGGGATCGACCCTGAGCGCATGACAGCAACTGGCTATGCGGATTTTCTGCCACTGGTTGAAAATGATTCCGCGGAAAATCGAGCTAAAAACCGGAGAGTAGAGTTTGTTCTGGAAAAAGAAAAAGAATCCTGATTTCGGAATCGAGACGCAGCACGAGGATATCAGGTCGGCCTATCGGGTTGCCCCTGATCGATCCAGGCCGGTTTTGGTGTCGATATTGGGCAATTCGTTCAATGTGCTGAACGTTAGCGGCTCGGGGGTCGCATTCCGATCACACAATTATCCTGTGGGAGCTATCATTAATGCGACCATAAAATTACCCAGCGAAGACATCGTCTTTCCGGTGGCGCTGAAAATTGTGTCTAAGCAGAGTGACCTTTGCCGGTGCGAATTCAGGGAAATTCACCCCGATGCTGAAAACTTGTTGCATAGCTATATTCTCGAGTTGCAGAAACGTAAAATCCGGCAAACCCAGGGGCGGACATACGGTTGAAAAAGGCGATAGATTTCGCAAAATTGGAAATTGAAAACTATCTGATTTATAAGTGATTTATTACCATTTTCTATTCAATTAGATTGATTTCCAGGGTAAATTCCGCCATTATTACCCGTTTATTGGCGGTCAAATAATATCTGGAGCCAAGCATCTGATTTCACACACTTTTTTAGGGAAAGCGGTTTTGATTAAACAGCGCACGTTGAAAAATGTAATCCGCGCCATGGGCGTAGGGCTGCATACAGGGAAGAAAGTATATTTAACTTTACGCCCCGCACCGATCGATTCAGGGATTCGTTTTCGCCGGGTCGATCTCGAACCCGCGGTTGAAATTCTGGCTCGCCCGGAAAAGGTTGGAGACACTAATCTTTCTACCACTTTGGTCGAAAATGGCGTTCGTATATCGACCGTCGAACATCTCCTGTCGGCGATTGCCGGTTTAGGGATCGATAATGCCTATATTGATTTGAGTGCCGACGAAGTTCCAATTATGGACGGCAGCTCGGGACCATTTGTATTCCTGATTCAATCCGCGGGGATAGTCGAGCAGAATAAAGCCAAGAAGTTTATCAAAATCAAGAAAACGGTTCGTGTTGAAGATGGCGACAAATGGGTCGAATTTAAACCGTTTAATGGTTTTAAAGTCAGCTTCGAAATTGATTTTGATCATCCCTTGTTTACCCAGCAAAAGCAGGTCTGCCATATTAATTTTTCTACGACCTCTTTTGTTAAGGAAGTCAGTCGTGCGCGCACCTTTGGTTTTCAGCGGGATATTGAGTTTCTGCGTGCCAATAACCTGGCCCTTGGCGGTAGCCAGGACAATGCCATCGTGCTCGACGACTATCGCGTACTGAACGAAGATGGCCTGCGTTACGACAATGAATTTGTTAAACATAAAATTCTTGACTCGATCGGCGATTTATACCTGCTGGGACATAGTTTGATTGGTTCTTTTTCGGGGTATAAGTCCGGGCATGCATTGAATAACAAGTTGCTACTCACATTGTTAGAAGATAGTGAAGCCTGGGAGGCAGTAACTTTTGAGGATGCATCGACGGCTCCTATTTCCTACGCGCAACCGGTTGAAGCAACTTCTTAAAGAGAATCTGTGAATATACTATTCCTGTCATCTAATAAGGGTCAAATTTGTGGTTTGAATTTAAAAAAACCACTGCACCTGACTTTTATGTTCGGTTTATTAGGGTCAATTATTGCTGCTTCGGTTTATCTGGGGTACCAGTTAAATTTAAATGACCATAATCAGGAATTTATTGCGGGCTGGCAATCTGATGTGCGTCAGCAGCAGAGGCAATTAAGAAATATAAAAGCCGAAGCCGATGCCAATGTGGATGCCTTGTCTTCTAGAATCGGATTGTTGCAGGCGCATGTTATGCGACTCGATGCGCTGGGTCGAAAACTTATGAAAATGGCCAGCATCGATAAAGGCGAATTCGAATTTGATTACTCGCCAGCTTTGGGTGGCCCCGAAACAGTTTCCAATAGAGCCCTTAATTCAATTGAATTAACCCGTGCTATTAACGAGCTCGAATTTGAACTGAAAAATCGAGAGAACCAGCTTGTGGTGCTGGAAGATATGGTGATGAACCAGAACCTGCAAAAAGAAGTTCAACCCAGCGGCCGTCCAATCACCCAAGGCTGGATTTCATCCTACTATGGAATGCGCACCCACCCCTTGTCAGGGCGCAGAGAAATGCATAAAGGTGTTGATTTTGCAGGTAAAATGGGTGGCCCGGTGATAGCTGTAGCAAAGGGAGTGGTCACT
>JBLHOA010000016.1:0-27756 GCA_047622345.1 Gammaproteobacteria bacterium
ATTACGCTGGCCTGTATTTTGTTGTTTGTCGGCGCGATGGGTAAATCGGCGCAGGTGCCATTACACGTCTGGTTACCCGATTCGATGGAGGGGCCGACGCCGATTTCTGCGTTGATACATGCGGCCACTATGGTTACCGCCGGTATTTTCATGGTGGCGCGTATGTCGCCACTATTTGAGCTTTCCGACACGGCGCTATCGGTAGTCATCGTCATCGGCGCGACAACCGCATTCTTTATGGGTCTGGTTGGCATCGTACAAAACGATATAAAACGCGTGGTTGCTTATTCGACGCTATCCCAATTGGGTTATATGACGGTAGCGCTCGGCGCCTCGGCTTATTCGGCGGCTATTTTTCATCTCATGACCCATGCTTTTTTCAAGGCGCTTTTGTTTCTTGCCGCCGGTTCGGTCATTATCGCCATGCACCATGAACAGGATATTCGCAAGATGGGCGGTTTGAAAAAGTACATGCCAATTACCTATTGGGTTTCGCTGGTGGGTTCGCTGGCCTTAATTGGTTTTCCGGGTACCTCGGGCTACTTTTCCAAAGACGCCATAATCATTGCCACCCAGAATGCCACGGTGTGGGGTGCAGGTTATGCCTATATTGCGGTTCTGCTGGGCGTATTTATTACCGCGTTTTACTCCTTCCGCATGTTCTTTTTAGTTTTTCACGGCGAAGAACGCATGGATGAACACACGCGTGAGCATCTGCATGAACCCCCGGCAGTGGTGACCGTGCCCTTAATCCTGCTCGCCATTCCGTCGGCCATCGTTGGTTGGCTGGTGATTGAAACTGTTATGTTCGGCGGCTACTTCGACTCTGCGATTACCGTTTTTGAAAGCCACGGTGCGATGGCAGCGGTTTCCGAGGCTTTTCACGGACCACTCAATTTTGTTGTGCATGGATTTGCCGGCCCGGCTGTTTATCTGGCAGCTGCCGGGGTGTTTTCGGCCTGGTTTATCTATTTGAAGAAGCCCCAAATTGCCGAGATGGCAATGCAGAAATTTGGCTGGATGCATCGCATTCTGGATAACAAGTATTACTTCGACCGCTTCAATGAAATCGTTTTCGCTGCTGGCAGTCGCGGCATCGGACAGGTTTGCTGGCGAATCGGCGACGCGTTGATGATCGACGGTCTGTTGGTGAATGGCAGCGCCAAACTGGTGGGGTGGTTTTCGGGCGTGATACGCCAGGTACAAACTGGTTATTTAAATCATTATGCTTTGGCGATGATTTCAGGACTTATCCTGTTATTGGGCTGGGTAGTGTTGGGCTAAGCCCCGCACCTGTGCAAAAAGAAATAAAGGTAAATACAAGAAAATGTTAGCTGATTGGCCATTACTGAGTCTGGTTATCTGGACACCGATTATCGGTGGCATTCTGGTATTGCTGGCAGGCGACCGGGAACCCGCAGGTGCGCGCAAAATTGCTTTGTTGGTGTCGATAGTCACCTTTGCGCTGACAATTCCGCTCTACACCCAGTTCAACACCGATACCCATTTTATGCAGTTTGTCGAACGTCATCCCTGGGTTGAAGCATTTAACATCGAATATTACCTGGGCATCGATGGCATTTCGATGCCGCTGATTCTGCTTACGGCATTCATGACTATCATCGTCATTATTTCCGCCTGGGAAGTCATTCAGTACCGGGCCTCGCAATACATGGCGGCCTTCCTGATTATGGAAGGATTCATGATTGGCAGCTTTTCGTCGCTCGACTCGATTCTGTTTTATGTATTCTTCGAAGCGATGCTGATTCCGATGTTTCTGATTATCGGCATCTGGGGTGGGGCCAATCGAATTTACGCCACCATCAAGTTCTTCCTCTACACCTTTATCGGCTCGGTATTAATGCTGGTAGCGCTGATCTACATGTATAGCCAGTCGGGCAGCTTTGCCATTCTCGATTTGCATGATTTGAAACTATCACTTTCCGAGCAGATCTTGATTTTCCTCGCCTTTCTGGTGGCCTTTGCGGTTAAAGTTCCGATGTGGCCGGTGCATACCTGGCTGCCCGATGCTCACGTTGAGGCCCCTACCGGAGGATCGGTAATCCTGGCGGCGATCATGTTGAAAATTGGTGGATATGGATTCCTGCGTTTTAGCTTACCGATAACCCCGGATGCGAGCGCGGAGCTGGACTGGTTGATTATTACCATGTCGTTAACCGCTGTTGTTTATATCGGTTTCGTGGCATTGGCCCAGCGCGATATGAAAAAGCTGATCGCCTATTCGTCGATTGCCCACATGGGTTTTGTCACCCTCGGTTTTTTCGTGGTGTTTAAAATAATGGACGCTGGGCAGGGAAGTCAGGGCGCTGCGCTGGCACTGGAAGGCGGCATGGTGCAAATGGTTTCGCACGGCTTTATTTCAGGTGCAATGTTCCTCTGCGTTGGAGTTATGTACGACCGTATGCATAGCCGCCAAATTGCCGATTACGGCGGGGTGGTAAATACCATGCCGATTTTCGCCGCTTTCATGGTTTTCTTCGCCATGGCTAATGCGGGTTTGCCGGGTACCTCCGGGTTTGTCGGTGAATTCATGGTCATTCTGGCCAGCTTCAAGGCCAGCTTCTGGATCGCTTTTCTCGCCGCGACTACGCTGATACTGGGTGCGGCTTACACGCTATGGATGGTGAAACGGGTTATTTTTGGTGATATCGCCAATGATAATGTGCGCGCTTTAACCGATATTAATCGGCGTGAGTTTCTGTTCCTCGGAATGCTAGCGATTGCCGTTCTGGCCTTAGGCCTGTGGCCGGATCCGCTGGTCGAAGTGATGCATCCGACGATTGAAAATCTGATTCAACATATAACCATGTCGAAAATATAATCATGCAGGAATTCACCCCGCCTAATTTAATGCCCGCATTGCCTGAAATGGTAATGCTCGGGATGACCTGCCTGGTACTGGTAGTCGATTTGTTTCTGCCCCAGTCCAAACGGGGGTTTACCCTGTTGCTATCCGTGGCTACGCTGGTGTTAGCGATGCTTGCTTTGCTCTGGGTGGCGCCACAAGACAGCATCAGTAGTTTTGGTGGCAGTTTTGTCCTCGATCAGATGGCGGTGGTGTTAAAATTGGCGACCAGCGTGATTACCATTTTTGTGTTTGTCTATTCGCGTGACTACCTGATCGATCATGATATTTATAAAGGCGAATATTACGTACTAGGGCTGTTTGCCAACCTGGGTATGATGATCATGATTTCATCGCACTCGTTCCTGATGGTATATCTCGGCCTCGAATTATTGTCCTTATCGCTTTATGCAATGATCGCATTCAACCGCAAGTCGGTCAGCGCCTCCGAGTCGGCAATGAAGTACTTTGTTCTGGGCGCTATGGCCTCTGGATTATTGCTTTATGGCATTTCAATTTTTTACGGGATTACCGGAACCCTCGACCTGAATCAATTGTCGTCGGTAGTCGGTGATCAATTGTCGAAAAATCCGGTTGCTATGGGGTTTGCTCTGACTTTCATCGTCGTGGGCATTTGTTTCAAACTGGGTGCGGTTCCTTTTCATATGTGGTTGCCGGACATCTATCAAGGTTCGCCAACTTCAGTGACTTTGTTTATTGCTACCGCGCCCAAAATTGCCGGCTTTGCGATGGCCATTCGGTTGCTCGTCGACGGGCTATCGGACATGCACCTCGACTGGTCACAGATGTTAATCGTGTTGTCGGTTGCTTCGATGTCGATCGGTAATATTATTGCCATTGCACAAACGAATTTTAAACGCATGCTCGCCTATTCGACGATTTCGCATGTTGGTTTCATTCTGCTGGGGATTCTTGCCGGTAGTGCGAATGGTCTGGCCTCGGCCATGTTTTACACCCTTACCTATGCAATAACGTCGTCGGTTGCCTTTGGCGTGTTGATGATTTTGAATCGAAAGGGTTTCGAAGCCGAAAATATAACCGATCTTTCCGGTTTGAACGACAGCAACCCCTGGTATGCCGCATTGCTGGGTATCGCGATGTTGTCGATGGCTGGAGTTCCCCCGACGGTTGGCTTCTACGCCAAGCTGAGTGTGTTGCAGGCGGTCATACAGGTCGATCTGGTCTGGTTGGCCATTGCTGCTGTATTGTTCTCAGTGATTGGCTTGTTCTACTACTTACGAATTTTGAAGGTGATGTATTTCGATTCGCAAATACAGGAACAAACCACCACGATCAAAGAGTCAATGGACGTGAAAGTGTTGATTAGTGTGAATGCCTTGAGCCTGATTGCACTGGGAATTTTCCCGTCGGCATTAATGACTTACTGTATTGTTGCATTTGCTTAAACTATCGCTTGTAAATTCGGTATAACCTAGTTATTATCCTGCGCCTCTGATGCGGGGTGGAGCAGCTTGGTAGCTCGTCGGGCTCATAACCCGAAGGTCGTAGGTTCAAATCCTGCCCCCGCTACCAAATAACGCAAAAAAGATTTAGTTGGCTCTCACAAAGCTTGAGTCAACTAAATCTTTTTTGCGTTATAGGGGCGAGGTTGGAACCGTACAGTTAGGTTCACCATTTTGCCGGGACCGAAAAATGCTCCGGAACGCCGGATCGCTGCTTTACCTGCATACGTCACATCCCTGTGACTAAGCACATGGATGCCCGAGCCAAATCCTGCCAATTTTGAAACGACTATCCAGCTTCGATATCAGTTGAAACATTGACCCTCCGGTATCGGGTAGTGCGAAGGTCCCAAACCGAGGCGGCCCTGTTAAATCCTGCTCACGCTACCCAAAAATCAATTTGCCGGATGCTATTGAAGAATAGGGGTGTTGCGGCTATACTTCGCGCCCAGTAAGGCGTGGGCTCCCTCGAAGTTTGATAGTAACGCGCCCGGGGGTATAGTGCTGCTCGCCAGTGATTGGCGGCGAGTCATCCCTGACAAACATACATAAACTGACTGGTTTGCTGCCCTTTATGAGGTATACAAGCCGTCGGTTGTCGGATAAAAGGCCCTTTAAGGGCCTTTTTTATTGGTGTTTTCTAAGCATTCAACAAGTGGAGCGGAATCGACACAGTGCGTGATTTAACGGAGCTATTTCAACCGGTGGTTGAGTCGATGGGCTATGAGCTCGTCGGTGTTGAGTTCAGCGGTGGCACCGGGTATGGAACATTACGTGTCTATATCGATCGTGACAATGGCGTCGATATCGATGATTGCGCGGCAATCAGCCACCAGATCAGTGGCATTCTTGATGTCGAAGAGCCGATTCAACAGGCCTACGATCTAGAAGTGTCATCTCCGGGGTTAAACCGACCGATGTTTAAGCTGGACGATTTTGATCGATTTTCCGGTAGACAGGCGAAAATCAAGATGGCTGTTGCCGTCGATGGACGTAAGAATTTCAAGGGTGAGCTGCAAGGTGTGGCTGACTCCAAGAGGGTGCAAATACAGGTCGATGGAGAAGTGTATGACCTGCCTTTTGCCGATATTGCTAAAGCTAATCTGATTGCAGATATTTAACTGCTTTGTCATCGACAAACAGAATTAGTCAGGGCTGTTTATTTAAAGTGTGAGTAACGACAATGGATAACAAAGAAATTTTATTAGTAGCGGATACCGTTTCTAACGAAAAAGGCGTCGACCGCGAAATTATCTTTGAGGCAATCGAAGCGGCGCTGGCATCGGCTACGCGCAAGAAATACCAGCAGGATATCGAAGTCCGCGTCGACATTGATCGCAAGACTGGCGACTACGATACCTATCGACGCTGGGAAGTTATAGAGCTGGAAGAAGGTGCCGTAATGGAAGAACCACTGCGTCAGATTACCCTGGAAGCCGCTCAGATCGATCAGCCCGAACTTCTGGTTGGTGATTTTGTAGAAGAGCAGATCGATTCGGTTGAATTTGGTCGAATTGCCGCGCAAACCGCAAAACAGGTTATCGTGCAAAAAGTTCGTGAAGCCGAACGTCGTAAAGTGATTGACGCTTATACGGATCGTGAACGAAGTCTGGTTATGGGTCAGGTCAAACGCGTTGAACGCGGCAATGTGTACGTCGACCTCGGCGATAATGCCGAAGGCTTTATTCCCCGCGAAGAAATGATTCCTCGTGAATCGGTTCGTCCGGGCGATCGCGTACGTGGGTTTCTCTATAAGATCGCTTCAGAAGTACGTGGGCCCCAGTTGTTTATCAGTCGTACCGCACCTGAATTTTTGATCGAATTATTTAAACTGGAAGTGCCCGAAGTGGGTCAGGACCTGATCGAAATTATTTCTGCCGCTCGCGACCCCGGAATGCGCGCAAAAATTGCGGTGAAGAGCAATGACCCGCGAATGGATCCTGTCGGTGCCTGTGTTGGTATGCGCGGGTCACGGGTTCAGTCGGTATCTAACGAGCTCGCTGGCGAGCGTGTCGATATTATCTTGTGGGATGAGAATCCAGCTCAATTTGCGGTGAATGCGATGTCACCCGCTGAAGTAACTTCGATTGTTATCGACGAAGAATCAAATTCGATGGATATTGCCGTACCCGAAGATAAATTATCACAGGCGATTGGCCGCGGTGGACAGAATATCAAACTCGCCAGTCAGTTGACCGGGTGGACGCTGAATGTAATGGATGAGGCTGCCGCCGAAGAAAAGTCTGAAGGTGAGTCGCGTCAACTGGTGGAAAACTTCATGAGCCAGTTGGATGTGGATGAGGAAGTCGCCATCATCCTGGTACAGGAAGGTTTGACCACCATCGATGAGGTTGCTTATATTCCGGAATCCGAGCTGACTGAGATTGCAGAGTTCGACGAGGAGATTGTTCAGGAACTTCGTGGCCGTGCGCGTGATGCTTTGTTGACTATGGCGATAGCCAAAGAAGAAACTGCCGAAGCCGGTGAGCCACAGGATGACTTGCTCAACATGGAAATGATGACCAGTGAACTGGCCTATACGTTATCGCGGCGCGGCATTTGCACGATGGAAGATTTAGCAGAACAATCAACCGATGAGCTCGAAGAGAACGAAGGGCTGGACGCGGAGTTTGCGGGTAAGCTGATTATGAAGGCGCGCGAACCCTGGTTTGCAGAAGCCGCAGCACAAGCCGAAGCAGAATAAACGAATAAGTCAGCGGTCATCGGAAAACGGTATCGGGATAGAGAAATATGGCACAGGTAACAGCAAAGCAGCTTTCGGAAGTCATTGGCATTAGTGTCGAAAAACTGCTGGATCAATTAAAAGGGGCTGGCGTCGTGGTGTCGGGTGAAAATGACCCGATCTCCGATGAGGACAAACTCAAGTTACTCGAGTCTTTGCGTAGTAGTCATGGCAAAGACGAATCCGGCGGGCCGAAGAAAATTACCTTACGCCGTAAGAGCAAGAGTGAAATCAAGGTTGCCGGCTCTTCGGGACGCAATGCCACGACTAAAACTATCAACGTTGAGGTTCGTAAGAACCGAACCTATGTTCGTCGGGTTGATGTTGAAGCCGAAGAAGCCAAGGTTCAGCTCGATGCTGAACAGGAAGAAATGAACGCTGAGAATAAAATCCTGCAGGAGCAGGAGGATACCAAGGCGCGCAAAGTCGCCGAAGCCGAGCAGGCTGCAAATGCGGAAATAAAACAGGCCGAAGCTGTTGCCCAGGCGGCGGCAGAAAAACGCGCCTACGAGAAAAGTTTGCTGGAAGTTGAAGCCGCTCAAAAAGTAATCGAAAAGGAACGCGCCGAGACCGTCGCCGCTGCTGCCGCAGAGTTAGCCGCGCGCGAAGCGCTTGAATTGGCGGCCAAGGCCAGTGCCGCTGCCGTTACTGAAGAAAAACCGGGCAAGCACGGTAAGCATGAAGACAAGCATACCCGCTATGGACGTAAAGAATTACACGTTAAAGATTCGGCGCATCAACCCAACCGCAAGCAGAAATTCAAGAAGGGCCAAAGACAGGTTGTCGATCGTGCCAATCTGCATGGCTTTGAAAAGCCAACTGCGCCGGTAGTACGCAGTGTTGAGATCCCTGACCTGATATCGGTTGCTGACCTGTCACAACGAATGGCGATTAAAGCCGGCGATGTGATCAAGGTGTTAATGCAAATGGGCATGATGGCAACAATCAATGAAGTGCTTGATCACGATACTGCGACCCTGGTAGTCGAAGAAATGGGGCATACCGTGGTTGCCGCGGCCAGCGATGATGACTTTGAAAAAGAATTGATTGCAACCGCCGAACAGGTCGGTGCCGATAAAATCAATCGTCCTCCGGTGGTTACGATCATGGGACACGTCGACCATGGTAAGACTTCTTTGCTCGATTATATTCGTAAATCCCGGGTAACTTCCGGTGAAGCGGGCGGTATTACACAGCACATTGGTGCCTACCATGTTGAAACCGAGAAGGGCGTCATTACCTTCCTCGATACACCGGGCCATGCCGCATTCTCTGCGATGCGCGCACGCGGTGCTCAGGCGACTGATATCGTGGTATTGGTAGTTGCTGCTGATGACGGCGTTATGCCGCAAACCAAAGAGGCTATTCAGCACGCGGCTGCGGCTAAAGTGCCACTCGTTGTTGCGGTTAACAAGATTGATAAAGAAGATGCTGACCCGGATCGAGTGAAGAACGAATTATCGGCACTCGATGTTATCCCCGAAGAATGGGGCGGTGAAAACATATTTGTTAACGTTTCCGCAATTACCGGTGAAGGCGTTGATACGCTGCTCGATTCGATCCTGTTGCAGTCTGAAATTCTGGAACTGGAAGCGGTTGATCAAGGCAATGCCAAAGGTGTAGTGGTCGAGGCTTCCCTGGATAAAGGGCGCGGTCCTATAGCGACGGTACTGATTCAGTCTGGACGGCTCGAGCAGGGTCAGATGCTGCTTGCCGGTACGCAATACGGCCGGGTACGCGCCATGTATGACGAAAACTCGAATCAGATAAAATCTGCCGGACCTTCGATACCAACCGTGGTACTCGGTTTGTCGGGTGTGCCTAATGCCGGTGATGAGGTTTTTGTCGTAGAAAACGAACGTAAGGCACGCGAATTTGCGGGCACACGTGAGACGAAAATTCGTGAAAACAAACTATCCGATCAGCATAAAGCCAAAATGCAGGGTATGTTTGATTCGATGTCCGAAGGCGAAGTTTCCGAAGTTAATCTGCTGATTAAATCGGATGTTCAGGGCAGTGCCGAAGCAATTCGCGAGTCGCTGGAAAAACTGGCTACCAGCGAAGTGCGCGCCAAGCTGGTTTCGACCGGTGTCGGTGGCATTAATGAATCGGATATCAATCTGGCAGCGGCATCCAATGCGCTGGTAATCGGTTTCAATGTTCGTGCGGATGCTGCAGCAAAACGTATATCTGGTGACTATGGTATCGATATTCGTTATTACAGTGTTATCTATGACATTATCGACGATGTCAGGGCTATTCTATCGGGTATGCTGGCGCCTGAGTCTCAGGAAAATATTATTGGACTGGCCCAGGTTAAGGACGTTTTCAGGTCACCGAAATTCGGCGACGTTGCGGGCTCTATGGTCATCGAAGGGGTGGTAAAGAGGGGTCAGCCTATTCGTGTGTTACGCGATAATGTCGTCATTTATGAAGGCGAGCTGGAATCTTTGCGCCGCTTTAAGGACCCGGTCGAGGAAGTACGTATGGGAACCGAATGTGGTATTGCGGTGAAAAACTACAACGACGTGCGAGCCGGTGACCAGATCGAAGTATTTGAACGTGTTGAAATTGCACGCACGCTCGACTAGTTTTTGCTGAGCGGTTACTGACGATGCCCAAGGATTATCCCCGTAGCGATCGAATTTCATCACAAATTCAGCGCGATCTCGCGCGTCTGGTGCAAAGCGAATTGAAAGATCCGAGGCTATCTGCGCCGAGTATTCTCGACGTTGAAGTGAGTAAGGATTTATCGCATGCCAAGGTCTATTTCAGTGTTTTGAATGGTGAAGATGCGCCAGATTGTTTACTCGCATTGAAAAGTGCGACCGGGTTTCTGCAGCGTGAGATCGGCAAAACCTTGAAAGCACGAATTACACCAAGGCTCAGTTTCGTTTACGACGATACCGACATACGTGGTCGACAAATGTCTGACTTGATAGACGCGGCTGTCGCTGCCGATAAAAGTAAGTCTGATAGCTAAATGCCTGCCGGCAGGCTTTAAATAGTGTTGCCATTTCGATGTAGGGAGAACTATGGGTCGTAGTGCACGTAGCCCCAAAGATTATCGTGATCTCGATGGGATACTCATTTTTAATAAACCCCTGGGCATTAGTTCCAATAATGCTCTGCAGGACATCCGTCACCTTTTCAAGGCCAGAAAAGCCGGGCATACCGGGAGCCTTGATCCGCTTGCCAGCGGTGTGTTGCCGATTTGTTTTGGCGAGGCGACCAAATTTTCCTCCTACTTATTAAACGCCAGTAAAACCTATCGCGCACACTGCTGCCTTGGAAAAACTACCACTACTGGTGATAAAGAAGGGGCAGTTCTGACGGAGGTTGAAGTTGACGTGGCTAGCGATCAGCTGCGCGACGTACTCGAGCGCTTTCGCGGCGAGATTTCCCAGATACCACCGATGTTTTCTGCGCTCAAACAGCAAGGAAAACGGCTTTATCAACTTGCCCGGGAGGGCAAAGAAGTGGAGCGGCAGCCACGACAGGTTCATATTTATGCGCTGCAACTGATCGCCCATAGCGGACATGTTGTTGTCATTGATGTCCATTGCTCGAAGGGGACCTATATTCGAACGCTGGCCGAAGACATTGGTAAAGCGCTCGGCTGCGGCGCCTATCTTGAAGGGCTGGAAAGAACAGGAGTTGCACCCTTCTGGAAAGAGCCCGTTTATACGATTACCCAATTACAGGAATTGATAGATACTGACCTGAATCGTATCGATGCGCTGCTGTTGCCGGTTTCTGCCGCATTACGCGATTTCCCCGAGCTGATTCTGGATGAAAGCGACTGCCTGCACCTGATGCAGGGACGCCCTGTTCGTTTTGATGCGCAAGGCAAGCCCGGGGTTCATCGAATCAGCAGCAGCGATGGACGCTTTCTCGGCCTTGCTGAAACATCACTGGATGGCATTTTAACCGGTAAAAGGTTAATGAATACAAATAGATAGCTGGTTTCAAGGCACCTTCTGCTATTTACTTTAAATAATAGCTTGAAAGTCCTTGTTACCGCTCCTTTGGCTAGGTAGAATACCTGCCTTTTTCGAGCCCACGAGGTTTTATTGATGGCTATGTCAGCCGAACAGAAAGCAGGGATTATCGCTGATTACAAACAAGGCGAAGCCGACACCGGTTCTCCTGAAGTGCAGGTCGCTTTATTGTCGCACCAGATCGGTCATTTGACCGAGCATTTCAAAGAACACATCCATGATCATCACTCGCGCCGCGGGTTGTTGAAAATGGTCAATCAGCGCCGTAATTTACTGGATTATCTTAAGTCCAAAAATCAGCAGCGTTACAAAGATTTGATTGCAAGACTTGGATTACGTCGTTAATTAAGTGAGAAAATAGTGAACCCTATTAAAAAAACATTTCAGTACGGTGACCACGAAGTAACGTTGGAAACCGGAGAAATAGCCCGTCAAGCAAGCGGTGCTGTATTTGTAACTATGGCCGATACCGTTGTGATGGTTACCGTCGTTGGTAGAAAGCAGGCAGATCCCGGCCGTCCTTTCTTTCCATTGACCGTCGATTACATCGAAAAGACCTACGCTGCCGGTAAAATTCCGGGTGGATTTTTCAAGCGCGAAGGCCGTCCGAGTGAAAAGGAAACGCTGACCTGTCGATTAATTGACCGTCCGATACGCCCACTGTTTCCAAAAGGGTTCATGAATGAAGTTCAAGTGGTTGCTACGGTGGTTTCGTTAAACATCGAAATCGACCCCGATATACTTGCGCTGCTGGGTACATCTGCCGCGCTGGCAATTTCCGGACTGCCTTTCGCAGGCCCGGTTGGTGCGGCTCGCGTTGGTTACATCGATGGCGCCTATGTGCTCAACCCGAGCAACAGCCAATTACTGGAATCTGATCTGGATCTGGTTGTAGCGGGTACTAAAAACGCCGTATTGATGGTCGAATCGGAAGCCGATTGTCTTTCCGAAGATGTCATGCTGGGCTCGGTGGTTTTTGGCCATGAGCAAATGCAAACCGCAATTACCGCAATCGAAGAATTTGCCGCTGAAGCCAGTGCTGAAAGCTGGAACTGGCAGGCGCCCGCCGCCGACGAAACGGTTGGTGGAAAGGTTGCCACGGCAGGTCAGGCTTCCATTACTGAAGCTTATTCAATCGCTGACAAGATGGATCGGCAGGACAAGCTGAGTGGGATTCGCGCTGACATCGTTGCCTTACTGGTAACTGGTGACACGGACTCTCCCGATGAAGAAGCGGTTCGTGGTGCTATCAGCAAGCTGGAAAAATCAATTGTACGTGGCCGGGTTATCGCTGGCGAAGCTCGAATTGACGGACGTGATACCACGACTGTTCGTCCGATCACGGTCCGTACAGGCGTGTTGCCGCGCGCACACGGGTCGGCAGTATTTACCCGGGGTGAAACTCAGGCTCTGGTGGTAACTACTCTAGGCACAGGTCGTGATGCACAGTTAATCGATGCGATCGAAGGTATGCGCAAAGAAAGCTTCATGATGCATTACAACTTCCCACCATCAAGCGTCGGTGAAACCGGTCGGGTCGGAACCCCCAAGCGTCGTGAAATTGGACATGGGCGTTTAGCGAAACGTGGAGTGCAGGCAGTAATGCCGCATATCGACGACTTCCCTTACGTTATTCGAGTCGTTTCTGAAATAACGGAATCAAATGGTTCATCGTCGATGGCCAGTGTTTGTGGTGCCAGTGTCGCACTGATGGACGCGGGCGTACCGCTTAAAGCGCCTGTCGCCGGTATCGCCATGGGTTTAATCAAGGAAGGTAACGATTTTGCCGTATTATCCGATATCCTCGGCGACGAAGATCATCTGGGCGATATGGATTTCAAAGTGGCCGGTACCACCGATGGTATCACCGCGCTGCAAATGGATATCAAAATCGACGGTATTACCACCGAAATCATGCAGCAAGCGCTTGATCAAGCTAAAGAAGGGCGTCTTTTTATCCTGGGCGAAATGGCCAAGGTTATTACTGAAAGCCGTTCTGAAATGTCAGAATACGCGCCTCGCTTGATCACTTTCAAAATTAACCCTGAAAAAATTCGGGACGTAATAGGTAAGGGTGGTTCGACTATCCGTGCCATTACCGAAGAAACGGGTGCTACTATTGAAATTGATGACGATGGTGTAGTTAAGATTGCTTCGGTCGAAAAATCTGCCGGTGAAGAAGCCAGAAAACGCGTTGAGCAGGTTACTGCCGATGTTGAAGTTGGTGTTATCTATGAAGGTAAGGTAGCTAAGATCATGGATTTTGGTGCCTTTGTTAATATCCTTCCGGGTAAAGATGGATTGGTGCACATTTCACAGATATCCGATGAACGGGTAGAGAATGTCAGCGACAAGTTGTCTGAAGGTGACATGGTTAAGGTTAAAGTCCTCGAAGTGGATCGACAAGGCCGTATTCGATTGAGCATGAAGGCCGTTGCCGAAGATGAGGCAGCCACCGCTTAATCCTATGGTGAGTTAAGATTTACAAAAAGGGGAAGTTTGCTTCCCCTTTTTTGTGCCTGTCGTTTAATAGCGAAATGGAGTAGGAGTAATAACGGATGAAGTTACTTTTATATCTACTATTGTTTTTTAGTGGCGTTGTCCAGGCCCATGACCAGCTAAAGGTGGTGGGTATGAATTATCCGGTCTGGGTATTGCATAATGATAATCTTGTTCCGTTGTCACCGGGGACGGTGATTTTTGCAAACGATATTCTGAGTACAGGCCGGGGAAGTCGTGCCCTGATTCAGCACCCGGGCACCGGGACAATTAAGTTGGGAGAGTCGGCACGTGTCAGGGTACTGTCGGTTGATAATAATAAGAAGCAACACTACAGCTTTGAAGTGATATGCGGTGCCTTTCCTCACTACCCGGTTTTAGATCAATCTACTAATCAGAAAACTAACGTTGCTTTATCCATAGGTGATATCAATACAGAACTGAATTCGGCTTCGATCTGGGGGCGTAGCAATCTTGAGAAAGATTTGTTTTGTTTGATCGATGGCACGGTTACGGTTGATGCTGAAGGAGGTGACCAGCAGCAATTGCAACAGTCGCTTACGGTTTATTTGAAACCAAAAGGGAAGGCGGCTTTGCCGGTTGACCGGGTTGATACCGGTTTATTACAGAACTGGTTAGCCGAGACTGAACTGGATTCATTGCGGGGAGTTGCCGAAGATCGCGGAGAATGGCAGTTAGTACTGCTGTCGTTAACCAGCAAAGCTAAAGCGGCAGAGGCTGTGCAGAGTTACGAACAAAAAGGTTTCGCGGTAAAACGAATGTCGGTCATTCGCCAGGGGAAAGTATTGCATCGGATTCTGCTGCAAGGTTTTGTTTCTATTGATGATGCCTTGAGTGCGCGCCTATAGGTAACACATTACCTGGGTATTAATGACGCTTGGGTCTGGCGCTCTCCCGATTAAACAATTTTGTAAATGGTTCCACAGTAGGGGCACTTTCCTTCGCCACCATTTTCTTTCACTGGTATATACACCCGCGGATGCGAGTCCCAGAGGCTGCTACCTTCAGCCGGACAGTGGATTGGCAATTCGTCGCTTTTCACCTCGATCGCTGATTTTGCATTCGGTGTGGTATAAGCGCTTTGATTGGATGCTGTGTCTGGATTAACCATAGATGAGTTCTAGTTGATAAAGGTGAGCAAGTCCAGGTATTTGTCATTTCTACCATGAACCAGGTCAGAATAAGCGGCTTGCAGCTGTTCACTGATCGGCCCACGGGTGCCGGTACCAATTTCGCGATTATCGAGTTCTGATATCGGCGTTACTTCAGCCGCAGTTCCGGTAAAAAATGCTTCATCGGCAATATAAACTTCATCCCGGGTTATGCGTTTTTCGATTACTTCGAAACCGGCGTCCGCCGCCAGATTGAAGATAGTTTTACGCGTGATTCCATTTAATGCCGAAGTAGCCTCAGGAGTATAAATTTTACCGTCTTTGATGATGAAAATATTTTCCGCGCTACCTTCGGCAACATAGCCATCGGGGTCGAGCATCAGGGCTTCATCGTAACCATCATTAAGGGCTTCACCCAGCGCCATCATCGAGTTGATATACTGGCCATTCGCTTTTGCCTTGGTCATCGCGATATTAACGTGGTGACGTGTAAACGAAGATGTTTTGATACGTATCCCTTTTTCCAGTGCGTCAGTACCCAGGTAGGTACCCCATTCCCAGGCGGCCACGATGGTGTGGACATTCAGGTTATCGGCGCGCAAACCCATACCTTCCGATCCATAAAAACACATGGGTCGAATATAGGCGCTGTCCAGTTTGTTATCACGAACCGCAGCAATTTGAGCCGCTATCATTTCCTGCTTGCTGTAGCGGATTTTCATACCAAGCACCTTGCAGGAGTCAAACAGGCGGTTGGTATGCGCTTGCAACGCGAATATAGCGGTTCCCTGATCAGCATGATAAGCACGGACGCCTTCGAAGCACCCCATGCCGTAATGTAAGGTATGGGTTAGAACGTGAACCGTAGCATCGCGCCAGGCGACCATTTCGCCGTCAAACCAGATTAGACCATCACGATCGGCCATCGACATTTTCATTTCTCCTGCAGGCTGAAATTTTCATTCCAGCAAGTTGTTACATAGGTTACTTCGGCTGAGATTACATCGGAACCAATCTCGTCATCGCGATTCTGCAACACGGACTCATGTAGCAGGTAATGATAAGTTTGATAAATTTCAATCAGTTGCGACTGCGAACTGGAAATTAGATGTAATCGGAATAATTCGTTTAAGAGGCTAATGTTATCAGAATATGAACAAAGTGAGCCAACACTATTTGCGTTGGCAAGCACCCAATATTGCACCATAAACTCGATGTCGATAATGCCGCCATGCGAATGTTTCAATCGCTTATGCTCGGCTTCTGGTGGTTTATGGTTTTGAAAGATGCGGTTTCGCATTTCCACTATGTCTGTTTGCAATTGACTGTTGTCGCGTGGCCTGCTTAATACCATCGCCCTTATTCGGGTGAAATCGGCCTCGAGGCTACCATCCCCGGCGACGACCCGCGCTCTGACCAGAGCCTGATGTTCCCAGGTCCAGGCCTTTTCCAGTTGATACTGTTGATAAGCCTGGACCGACGAAACAAGTAATCCGGAAGAGCCGTCGGGGCGCAGCCGCGAATCGATTTCATAGAGTTTTCCTGACGCCGTCAGAATGCTGGTCAGGGAAATGATTTTTTGCGCCAGGCGCGAAAAGTAGACACTGTTTTCGATACTTTTTTTGCCATCGGTTTGTTGATTCTTACCCTGAGAATTGTGCAGGAATATGACATCAAGATCAGAGCGGTAATGCATTTCACGGCCACCTAACTTGCCGTAGCCGACGATGGCAAAGCCGGGTTCCTGTTGCCCGTTTTCATCAGAGCATTGAGGGCGACCGAATTGTTGATGCAGTAATTCGCTGGACAGTTGGTAAACCAGTTGCAGCATCACTTCGGCAAGGTCGCTGAGCAATTCGCTGGCCTTGCCTGCATTTATTTCCTGCGACAGTTCTGCCCCGGCAATTAAAAGTGTCTGCTCGCGTTTAAACAATCGTAAGGTATCGAGTTCGAGTTCGGCATCTCCGCGAACATTGTCCAGCTGAAGTTGCAACCGGTCCTGCAAGACCCTCCGGTCAAAGTGTGAACGATCACCGGTTTGAATTAAATTCTCCAGCAGCATCGGATACTGAGACACTTCCTGGGCGATCCATGCGCTTTGATCGAACAGCCGCACCAGTTTTAATAACAAGGCCTGGTTCTGATTGAGTAATTCAAAATAAACGCTTCGCCCTGCAATCGATGCAAACAGTTTTATCAGTCGCTCGAACAGTTCCAGTTGCTGCACACTGCTATTGATTGCCTTGAGCAGGCCGGGTAACAGGCTGGAAAAACGTTGCTTAGCCCGTGCCGACATATATCCCCAGGCCTTGGAAGCAAAGAATGCCGTTAGTCGGGCATCAATCTTTTCGTATTCACTCACTCCGCTAGCGCGAATAAAACTTAACTGTTCGTTACCATTCCCTTCTTCCGCAAACCCGTCGCCGACCGTTATCGTAGCGGCGGCCGATTTGTCGCGTTCGAATAATAATTCAAAATGATGACTTACCTGTTGGCGATGCTGTTGCAGCTGATTGCATAATTCCGACCAGTTGTCGTAATCCATGGTTAAGGCGATGCGTTGTTGCGTCGCTTCATCCTTCGGTAGTTGGTGTAGCTGCTGGTCATCGAGCATTTGTATTCTGTTTTCCAGTTTACGCAGAAAAAGGTAGGCCTGTCGTAATGGCTGGATAGTGTTCCCATCAATCACTTGCTGTGCTTCGAGTACATCCATGCAGGTCAATATCTGACTGGACTGGAGTTGATGGTTTCGGCCACCTTTTAATATTTGAAAGGCCTGCACGAAAAATTCAATTTCCCTTATGCCGCCGCTACCGATTTTTATATTATCCTGCATGGCCTGCGACGAAGCCTGTAGATCAATTTTATCCTTTAGCGAGGCGAGGCCTTCAAATACGCGATGGTCATGATATTTACGAAATACAAAGGAACGCAACATCGAAGCCAGAAATTCTTTGTCCTGTGCACTCCCAGATAGCAGGCGCGCCTTAACCATCGCGTATTGCTCCCATTCCCTTGCGTGTAGTTGATAGTAGTGTTCGAGCGCCGAATGACTCAGGCAGACTGGTCCAGACTCGCCCCAGGGGCGTAGGCGCAGATCAACCCGATAGACGAAACCGTTTTCGGTGCTGTCGCTGAGTTCCCTTGCCAACAGTTTTACCAGTCGCGAGAAATATTCCTGGTAGCTTAAATGGCCGTATCCTTCTAGCTCACCTTCATTGGCATAACTACAAATTAAATCGATATCCGAAGAAAAGTTGAGCTCATGTCCACCTAGCTTACCCATGGCTATTATATTAAGTTCGAGTGGTTCGCCTTTCGCGTCAATCGGTTGGCCATGTTTTTTTGCTAATTGCTGATTACACAATCGCAATGCGGTGACAATGAGTTGATCGGCCAGGTCGCTGAGATGGCGAAGAATCGATTCCTGTGGTTTCCGCAGAACCACGTCCAGGTAAATGATTTCAATAAGTTTACGGTGACGATAGCATCGCAATTCCTGTTTTGACTGCTTGTGCGCTTCGGCATCCACTTCGTCGGGCGCAAAAAATTCACGCTCCAGGGTGAATTCCTGCAGCTTCAATAAGGTCTTTATCTGGTCGGTTGATTTACTCAGCCAGTGCATTGCGTAGTGGCTGGCAAAAACGAGCAGTTTGAGTTTCTCAATATCGTCGGCGGCAATATTGGTACGGTCACAATAATCGGCGATGTTTTGCCAGAGAAACCGATTTTCCTCCAGATATTTAATTATTTTAGTTTTAATATTCATAAAGTTAGATTATTAATGCAAATGAGAACTATTATTATTTACATTTAGATTAAGTTTAAATAAAATTCATTGTCTTGAAATTGGTCTGTTCAACCGAGTATTAACACAGAGTTTACTTTTCCATGAAAAAATATCGTCTTATCCCTTTATTAGCACTGATTTTGAGTGCCATTGCTATTCCAGCGCAGGCTGCGGAAGTTAACGTGTATTCGGCCCGGAAAGAATATCTGATCAAGCCCTTACTCGATCAGTTTAGCGCCGAAACTGGAATACAAACGAATTTAATTACCGCAAGTGCCGATAAATTATTAACCAGAATGATCAATGAAGGCTTAAATTCTCCCGCCGATCTGCTTATTACCGTCGATGCCGGGCGCCTTTATCGGGCGGTCGAGGCAGAGGTTTTACAGCCGCTGCCGAAATCCGAATTTCTAATGTCGGTACCTGCACACTTAAAGGATGAGCAGGGTTTCTGGGTTGGGCTATCGTTGCGCGCCCGCGTGATTTTTTATGCCAAAGATCGGGTTGATGTCAGCGAGCTTAGCAGCTACGAAGATCTGGCAAACCCCAAATGGCGAAATCGAATTTGTAGCCGCGGGTCGAGTAATATTTACAATCAATCAATGGTGGCATCGATGATAGTAGCGAATGGTGTCGCGGCGACCGAAGACTGGAGTAGAGCGCTAGTCAAAAATTTTGCACGCCCACCGAAAGGGGGAGACCGGGACCAGTTGAAGGCGGCAGCAGCGGGGCAGTGTGATCTGGCCATCGCCAATACTTATTACTATGGCACTATGCTCGATAATCAGAAGGACCCCGACCAGCAGAATGCGGCGAAAAAAATGGGGCTGTTCTGGCCGAATCAACATGACCGCGGCGCACATGTCAATGTGAGCGGGGCGGGAATCGCCCGATACGCAAAGAACCGGGAAAATGCGGTCAAGCTCCTTGAGTTTTTATTGAGTCCGGTCGCGCAAAGCTGGTACGCCAGTGTGAACTATGAATACCCGGTTAATAAAGCCGCCCATGTTGATGGTTTGATCAGTAGCTGGGGCGATTTTGCTTCGGATGCCGTGAATTTGTCGAAATTGGGTGAATTGAACACCGAGGCCGTCAAAATCATGGATCGAACGGGCTGGAAATAATAGGTTTGTGAAGCAAGGTCACCGATGAAAATTGGTAATTTTTCCACGAAATCGGTAAAGCTGGATTCGTTTTGGAAGCCTGGGATATTTTTAATTGTGGTGTTCTTCAGCCTGCCGATGCTGACTATTCTCGCGTTCGTGTTTCAGCCTTCGAGCGATATCTGGCAACATTTAGTCGACACCGTTTTATCGGAATATCTACTGAACTCGCTGTGGTTGATGCTGGGGGTGGCCTGTGGAACGCTGACGATCGGGGTCAGTTGTGCCTGGTTGACCAGTCTTTGTGTTTTTCCGGGCAAGCGATTCTTCGAGTGGTCATTATTGTTACCGCTGGCATTTCCCGGATATATTATTGCTTACACTTACACGGGCATGTTTGATTTTGCCGGCCCGGTGCAAACACTGATTCGCGACCTTAGCGGTTTGGGCTATCGCGAATATTATTTCCCTGAAGTGCGATCCCTGGGCGGAGCGATAGCGATGTTTTCGCTGGTGTTGTATCCCTATGTTTACCTGCTCGCGCGTTCGGCCTTTCTCGAACAGTCAGTCTGTGTCCTTGAGGTCAGTCGAACTCTGGGTTGTTCGGTATGGTCAAGCTTCTACCGGGTAGCACTTCCGCTCGCCCGGCCCGCCATAGTCGCAGGCCTTTCACTGGCTTTGATGGAAACCCTGGCCGACTATGGCACCGTTTCCTATTTCGGCTTGTCGGTGTTTACCACTGGAATTTTTCGAACCTGGTTCGGGCTTGGCGATAGCGTCGCTGCGGCAAAATTAGCCTCTATTCTACTTCTTTTTGTTTTCACTCTGGTCATTATCGAGCGCTGGTCACGAAGACGCGCGCGCTATCATCATGCTACTTATCGCTATCGTAGTCTGCCGCAATATCGGCTGACAGGCGTGCGCGGCTTTGCGGCCTTTTCAGCTTGTCTTCTGCCGCTGTTGCTCGGCTTTCTATTGCCGGCAACGCAGTTGTCGATGTGGGCGATTGATACCTATGACTATATGATCGATGAGACATTTTATCAGCTCACCTTGAATAGCCTGGGCCTGGCGTTTGCCGCCTCGGCATTGGCCGTGCTGATTGCGCTGTTTCTGGTTTACGGCAAACGGGTTTATCGCAGTAAGTGGGTAGTAGCGGCGATTCGAGTGGTTGCTTCAGGCTATGCCTTGCCGGGCACCGTGGTGGCGGTCGGTGTCATCATCCCGCTGGCCTGGTTCGATAATACACTCGACGGAATGTTACGCAGACACTATGATCTGTCCACCGGTCTGTTGCTCAGCGGCAGTTTATTCGCGCTCATGTTTGCCTATATGGTACGTTTTTTGTCGGTGTCGATTCAGACCGTCGAATCCGGCCTGGAAAAATTGAAAACCTCGATGGATGACGCAGCGCGATCATTGTCGGCTTCTCCGCTGAACATCCTCCTGCGCATCCACCTGCCATTGATGAAAGGTACTGTATTGACTGCATTGTTGATTGTTTTTGTTGATGTGATGAAGGAGTTACCGGCAACGTTGATCTTGAGGCCTTTCAATTTTAATACGCTTGCAGTGCGCGCCTTCGAGCTTGCCTCCGATGAACGTCTAGCAGATTCATCGACCGCTGCATTGACTATTGTTGCAGTTGGTTTGATTCCCGTGATGCTATTGAGTTATAGCATTTCCAGGGCGAGGACCGGCTCGTGACGGCGAAGCTTGATGTCGAAACACTCGACCTGAGTTTTGACGAGCAACTTGTTTTGCGGCAGGTTAGCTTTTCCCTTGCAGCAGGGCAGATTGGCTGTGTGCTCGGCCCAAGTGGCTGCGGTAAAACAACCCTGATGCGCGCAATCGCTGGTTTTGAACCCCTTAATAGTGGGCGCATTTTGCTCGATAATATGGAAGTCAGCTCAGCGCAGTATTGCCTTCCTCCCGAACGACGAAACATCGGCATGGTATTTCAGGACTTCGCTTTGTTTCCTCATTTGAACGTTGCCGACAATATAAGTTTCGGGCTGAATAAATGGAGTAGTCAGGACCAGTTGAGCCGGGTGCAGGAATTGCTCGCCATGGTAGGTTTGCCGGCCTATGGCAAGGCCTACCCCGATCAGTTGTCAGGTGGACAGCAGCAGCGCATAGCATTGGCCCGGGCTTTGGCCCCCAGGCCGGGGTTACTGTTGATGGATGAACCCTTTTCCAGTATGGACGTTGAATTGCGTGATCAACTGGCCCGCGAGGTGCGTAATATCCTCAAGCAGGAAAATATGACCGCAGTGCTGGTTACCCATGACCAGAATGAAGCCTTTGCGTTGGCCGATGATATCTGTGTCATGAATGAAGGGCGTATCGAGCAACAGGATAGTGGATATAATCTCTACCATCGCCCGGCGAATCGATTCGTTGCCGACTTTATCGGCCTCGGAGTGTTTATTCCGGCCCGCGTTGAAGGTCCGGATCAGGTTAGTACCGATCTTGGAATTATTCATGGAACGACTGATCTTGACCTGCTGCCGGGTAGCGTTATAGATATCCTGATCCGGCCCGATGACGTTATTCACGACGATGCATCAAGCCAGACTGCCATCGTTATCGAGAAGGCGTTCAGGGGGGCGGATTTTCTTTATCACCTGCGATTGGATAGCGGTATCGAAGTATTGTGTTTCGCACCGAGCCATCATAACCACCGCATTAACGAACGCATCGGTATCCGGCTCGATGTTGACCATCTCGTCACTTTTGATCAGAGCTGAATCTGCTTAGGAAATCGGTGACAGTCTACTTCATGGCTTAATTTGGACTGAGATCGACTTTTTTATCGACAGTCTGCCCCGCATGCGGCTTAATGCAGGCTTAAATAGTGCAGGGCACCAGCCTTGACACCAACAACCGGTAGCCATACCCGCGGGAAATCAGTTAACTATGATCAGTAAGATACTAATAACGCTGGCAGTTATTATGCTCTGCATGTGGACTATTTCAAATCGCGGAGCGAAGCATTCCAGGCTACGCGAAGTGGTTAATCCTGTAATAGAAAAGCGTAAGAAAATGATGCTGATCGCATCGGTGAGTTTCATGTTGTTGATGGTGCTTGCGGCCGGGGCGATTGTATTCCTGGAGGACTCGGAGGCTGCGCTTGTTACTGTACACGTTATCAACACCCAGTCGGGTGAGCGAACCTCCTATCGCGTCGACAAAGAACAGGTGCAGAACAACAGCTTCACCACGCTGGACGGACGTATTGTTTATCTCGCCGGCGTTGAGCGCATGGAAATAGAAGCCCTGGAGTCGCAGTAAGGATTAAACCAGGTACTGTTTGAGTGCCTTTAAAACCGGTTCTTCGTCTGAGGAGTCGACGCTTACCAGCATTCCCAGATCGCGATAAAACGTGACTAACGGGGCGGTTTGGTCGTTATAGACTTGCAGTCTATTTTCAATGGCCTCTTCGGTTTCATCATCGCGTTGAATTATTTCGCCACCACAGACATCACAAATACCCTCAATCATGGGGGGTTTTGATTTGATGTTGTAAATTTCACCGCAATTACTGCAGGTGCGTCGAGTTGAAAGCCGATCGATAATGATTGCGCGAGGAATATTAAGTTCGAGCACACAATCCAGTTTTTCTCTGAGCTTCAGCAGCAGTTTGTTCAGCGATTCGGCCTGCGGGATGGTTCGCGGAAATCCGTCGAGCAGATAACCCTGTTTGCAATCGTCCTGCTGCAATCGCTCTTCCATTATATCCATAATCAAATCGTCGGTGACCAGATTTCCAGCGCTCATCGCTGCCTCGACCTGGTTACCCAACGCGGTCCCGTCGGCGATAGCGGTGCGCAAGATATCACCCGTCGAAATTTGTACCGATCCATCAAGTTGCATCAACAATTTGGCGATGGTTCCTTTTCCAGCACCTGGTGGCCCCAACAGGATTATTTTCATGTTTGTTCCCCAAAGAGTGTTTTTTTTGTCTGTGAATTAACACAATTGTTTATTTTCCTGTTTTATCCAGCCAAGGCAAATGTAAAATCTCAATACTATGCATTGCTTCCATAAACCGTTACCGTAATTCTGCGGCGGTGGGCTTGAAATCGATGCTCCCAGAGGAAGATTCCCTGCCAGGTCCCTAGGTCAAGCCTACCTGACTTTATCGGAATGGTCAGTTCGCATTGGCCAAGCACCGATCGAATATGAGCCGCCATGTCGTCAGGGCCTTCCTGATCATGGCTATAGGCAGGGTCACCGTCTTTCACCAGCTTCCCGAAAAAATGTTCCAGATCGACTCTGACACCTGTATCGGCATTCTCGGTAATTAATAAAGAAGCGCTGGTGTGGTGGATAAACAGCTGGCACAGGCCTGTCACCACATTGGAGCTGGCTACCAGATCAGCAACCCGGGTGGTAAATTCAATCGTGCCGCGCCCGTCACTGTCTATGATGATTTCGTTCTGATGGAACATCGACATGTTAGGAAAACCCCCTGATCGGCTAAATTGCCACGACTTTTCTGGCTTTATGGCAAAGCCTGGGGTCGAGAATGGTGGCGCCGAGGAAGTCATCGCTAAGGTCAGGGTAGTCACGGGTAAAATGCAGTCCGCGACTTTCCTTGCGTAATAGTGCCGAGCGAATGATCAGTTCTGCAACCACAACCAGATTTCGAAGTTCGAGCAAATCGGCGGAAATTTTGTAATTTCCATAGAACTCGTTTATTTCGCTCTTTAATAAATCGGTACGATGTAATGCGCGTTGCAGTCGTTTATTGGTTCGAACTATGCCGACGTAGTCCCACATAAAACGCCTTAGTTCATCCCAGTTATGGGCCACAACAATATCTTCATCGGAATCGGTGACCTTGGACTCGTCCCATCGCGGCAGGGCGGGGAGGCGTTGATTTAGTAGAATATCGTCGATTATTTTTGCCGCCGCCGTTTTCGCGAAAACCAGACATTCCAACAAAGAATTACTGGCCATGCGATTGGCGCCATGCAGCCCGGAATATGAAACTTCGCCGATGGCAAACAGATTTCCCAGGTCAGTAGACCCATTGGCATCGACCATCACCCCGCCGCAACTATAATGCGCGGCCGGCACGACGGGAATCGGTTGCCGGGTAATGTCGATATCAAATTCGAGACAACGCTGGTAGATGTTCGGAAAATGCGATTTGATGAATGCCCTGCTCTTATGGCTGATATCGAGAAACACGCAATCGATGCCCAGGCGTTTCATTTCATGATCGATTGCGCGCGCCACTATATCTCTAGGCGCGAGTTCCTCGCGGCGGTCGAATCGGTGCATGAATGGATTTCCATCGGGAAGCAGCAATCGGCCGCCTTCACCCCGAATCGCCTCGGTCACCAGGAATGACTTTGCATCGGGATGATACAGGCAGGTAGGGTGGAACTGGACAAATTCCATGTTAGCTACCCGACATCCTGCTCGCCAGGCCATGGCAATGCCGTCTCCGGTAGAGCCATCGGGGTTGCTGGTGTAGAGATAAACTTTGCTTGCACCGCCGGTGGCGAGGATGGTCTTACGCGCGGCAAACACATCGACGTGCTGATTTTCCCGATTTAACGCATATAAACCAACACATTGCTGATTTTGTTTGATCAGGTCGACAGCAATGTGCTGGTTGAAGATGGTCACGTTTGAGCGTTCCTGTACGTGCGCCATCAAGGTTTGTTGCAACGCCTTTCCAGTTGCGTCCGCCGCGTGCACGACACGCCGGTTGCTGTGGCCGCCTTCCCGAGTCAAATGATAGCCGCTGTCGCTTATTTCCTGACGATCACGAGTAAATGGCATGCCCAGGCCTGCAAGCCAGTCGATACAGCTGCGTCCGGCAGATGCGGTCAAACGAACGATTTCGGGATCGCAAAGGCCGGCACCGGCATCAATCGTATCCTGGCAATGCAGGTCGATGCTATCGTCTGGTTCGAGCACGGCGGAAATTCCACCTTGCGCATAATAGCTCGATTGCTGTTCGACCCCGGCTTTAGCCAGAATTGCTATCGACACAGACGCGGGTAAATGCAAAGCGGCCGATAACCCGGCCGCGCCCGAGCCGATAATGATGACGTCGAAATTGTATTGGTGGGTCATGAATTAAATACCGGACCGTTAACATTAACTAAAGGATATTGGTTCATATCACAAAACATCACGGTTAGACGAACTTTTTATAATATAATCAGTCTTTAAGTCCGTGTTTGGTGAATAAGCAATTGTTATCACCTCAATATAAATAATAAAGGGTTTTCAATGGGGACTAATCTGCTCGATGCAGAATTGGTAAAGCGTGTACAGGCGGGTGATTCTGCGGCTTTTGATATTCTGGTGCAGAAATATCAGCATAAGGTGATCAATCTGGTCGGGCGTTTTGTCTCGGATCAGGCGGAGTGCCAGGATATTGCGCAGGATGCCTTTGTCAAAGCTTATCGTGCTATCAACAGCTTTCGCGGCGATAGCCAGTTTTATACCTGGCTCTATCGTATCGCTGCCAATACCGCGAAAAATTTTCTCGCGTCACGCGCACGCAAATCGCCGGCCTATTCGGTCGATGTCGAGGATGCCGAGCATTTTGAGGGTGAATCCGGGTTAAAAGAATATGCCAATCCGGAAAATCTCCTGCTCACCGATGAGATTAAGGCAACTATATTTCGTGCGATTGAGAATTTGCCGGACGATCTGAAATCGGCAATCACCCTGCGCGAGCTGGATGGATTAAGCTACGAAGATATTGCGCAAGTGATGGATTGCCCGATCGGCACGGTTAGATCTCGAATATTTCGTGCAAGAGATGTCATTGATAAGGAACTTAGACCGCTCTTAGAGTGACTAAGCTACAACTGTAAATATTGATAAGGTTAACGAGTAATAAAATGTCAGATTACAAGCAAAAATTATCCGGCGTATTAGATGGTAATAGCGAGCAGAGTCTCGACACTGCGATCGATGAAGTTATAGGCGATGTAAATCTGCAATACCGCATGCGGCGATATCAGATTATCGGCGAAGCGATGCGTCACGAACTGCCCGAAAAAATTGATCTCGGGTTTCATCAATCGGTTATGGCCGCTATCGGTCAACAAACGATTGATGAAAACCTTGATCGAGTTGAAACGACGATCGAAAAAGTAAAAGCCGGCATATTGAGCTGGGTCGGCCTGAAACCTATTGCGGGCCTTGCCATCGCAGCGTCGGTAGCATTGGTGACGATTACCCTTTGGCAGCCCGTGAATTCACCAACCGCAGTTGGGGGCACCCAGGTTGCATCGGATGACCAGCTTAAAGTTGATAAATTGACCAGCCAGCAGCTGGTGAGATCAGCGGTTCCGGTGTCAACCGGCATTGGTTCATCGGGAATGCGCTGGAAAGTCGAGAAAAGTAACCCACAAATTCAGCAGAAGCTGAATGCCTATCTGGTCAACCACACCGAGTATTCAAACTCAATGCAGGGCCTGATTCCCCAGGCTCGAGTTGCCGGTTTTGACAACCAATAACGGGTAGCGATTAAATTGAAGGCCTTTGCCAATCCAATATTACTGAGTTTGCTGCTGGTTAGCGGTGTCGCCAATGCCGGGTCAGCAATGGACTGGGTGCAGCGGATGTCGGATTCTATGCGCAATCTCAGTTACCGTGGAAACTTTGTTTACCTGCATGAAAACCAACTGGAGAGCATGCAGATTTCACATTTTCATGATGATAAAGGCGAAAAAGAGCGGTTAGTTTCGCTCAATGGTGAAGCCCGCGAAGTGCTTCGCGATAATCAGAACCTGACCTGTATCTGGCCTTCCAGTCGCAAGATCGTGGTCGATTTTTCCAGAAAAAATTCTTTCTCACCCATTTTTATTCCCGAAGATATTGCGCGAATTGAGAAATTTTACGAAATGAAGCTGCTTGGACGTGATCGTATTGCGAGCATGGATACGGTTGTTATTCACATTATGCCGAAAGACCAGTTTCGCTACGGCATGAAGTTCTGGATTAACGAGGCAAATGGTTTAATGATGAAATCCAGCCTCATTAATGAGAATGGGAAGGAAGTCGAACAAGTTATGTTTACACAACTCGAATTGCTCGAGGACAAGGCGGATTTGATGTTGGATCAAGTCACTGATCTGGATGATACTTTTACCCTGGT
>JBLHOA010000017.1:0-27514 GCA_047622345.1 Gammaproteobacteria bacterium
GGCCGCAGCGGTTGCGGCGGGTCTCGCGCCAGCAGCTACCGGTACCGATACCGGGGGCTCGATTCGGCAACCCGCAGCGTTATGCGGAGTAACCGGTATCAAGCCAACCTATGGTCGCGTATCGCGTTATGGCATGGTCGCGTTTGCTTCCAGTCTTGACCAGGCCGGTCCTTTTGCGCATAGCGCCAAAGATTGCGCCATCTTGCTGCAATCGATGGCAGGCTTTGACCCACGGGATTCAACGTCGTCCGAAATTGCCGTCGATGACTATGTGAGGCCATTAAATCAATCCATCAAGGGATTGCGAATCGGGCTGCCAAAAGAGTACTTTTCAGCAGGCCTCGACGGCAAGGTGGCCAGCGTGATCGAAACCGCGATCGACGAACTGCGGCGGCAGGGTGCCGAAATAGTCGAAATCAGCCTGCCGAACACGCATTTATCGATCCCCGTTTACTATGTGGTGGCAATGGCCGAATGCTCCTCCAATTTGTCACGCATGGATGGGGTCCGCTTCGGGCACCGTTGCGACAATCCTGAAAACCTTGAGGATTTGTACAAACGCAGTCGTGCCGAAGGCTTTGGTGATGAAGTTAAGCGCCGCATTATGATTGGTACTTACGCGCTCTCCGCGGGTTATTACGATGCTTATTATTTAAAGGCCCAGCAACTTCGCCGTATGATTAAAGATGATTTTCAGCAGGCCTTTGAATCGGTCGATGTGATTCTCGGCCCGACAACGCCCGAAGTAGCTTTTAAAATCGGTGCAAAGACCGATGACCCGGTCAGCATGTATCTGCAGGATATTTATACCATTTCGGTAAATCTGGCAGGCTTGCCCGGGATGTCATTACCGGCCGGTTTCGTCGATGGTCTACCCGTCGGCTTACAGTTAATCGGCAATTATTTTGATGAGGCCCGATTGCTCAATGTTGCCCATCAATATCAACTCGCCAGCGACTGGCACCTGCAAGTGCCGGAGCTTGGATCATGAGTCAGTGGGAAACCGTCATTGGCCTGGAAATTCATGCGCAGCTTGCGACTTCCAGTAAAATATTCTCCGGGGCATCGACCGCCTATGGCGCTGAAGCCAATACTCAAGCCTGTGCGGTTGATCTCGGTTTACCGGGTGTGCTGCCCGTGTTAAATGCTGAAGCGGTCAACATGGCGGTAAAGTTTGGCGTTGCCATCAATGCCGAAATTGGTCGCGAGTCGGTTTTTGCCCGCAAAAACTATTTTTATCCCGATCTGCCCAAAGGCTATCAAATTTCACAATTCGAATTACCCATCGTCGGTACCGGGACTATCAGCATCAGCCTCGAACCGGGTGAAAATCGGGCTATCGGCATTACCCGGGCACATCTCGAAGAAGATGCCGGTAAGTCGTTGCACGACCAGTTCCCCGAACAAAGCGGTATCGATTTGAATCGTGCCGGCACGCCACTGCTGGAGATCGTTTCAGAGCCCGACCTGCGCTCGGCCAAAGAGGCCGTCGCCTACGCGCGTAAAATTCACAGCCTGGTCCGCTACCTGGAAATATGCGATGGAAACATGCAGGAAGGTTCGTTTCGCTGCGATGCCAATGTATCGGTACGCTTAAAAGGTGAATCCGAACTGGGCACAAGGGCCGAAATAAAAAACATCAATTCCTTCCGCTTTCTCGAGCGCGCGATCAACTTTGAGGTCGAACGCCAGATCGATTTACTCGAGGACGGTGGCCGGGTCGTGCAGGAAACCCGCCTCTACGATAGCGATCGCGATGAAACAAGGTCGATGCGCAGCAAGGAGGAGGCGAATGATTATCGCTATTTCCCCGACCCTGATCTGCTACCCGTTCTGGTTAGCGATGAAGATATCGATCGAATCCGCGCGACATTGCCTGAACTACCCGAACAGAAGAAACAGCGTTACATAGAGGAACTGGAGCTTTCCGATTATAACGCCGAATTGCTCACCAGCAGTCGCGATGTCGCCGATTATTTTGAACAGGCACTGGCGCAGGCACCAACGATTGTCAACCAGATAGCCAATTGGGTACTGGGCGATTTGACCGCCGTGTTGAATAAATCCGACACCGATATTCGCTTATCGCCGATTACGCCGACTATGCTCGCACAGCTAGTCGAGCGCATTGCCGATAACACCATTTCCGGAAAAATGGCCAAGGATGTTTTTGAAGCGATGTGGCAGGGCAAGGGAAGCGCTGATGACATAATTGCGGCTCAGGGGCTTCAGCAAATTACCGATAGTGGTGAAATCGAGTCGCTGATCGACGCGGTTATTGCCGACAACCCGGACCAGGTTGAGCAATTTCGGGCGGGCAAAGAAAAGGTGCTCGGTTTTTTTGTCGGCCAGATTATGAAACAGTCAAAAGGCAAGGCCAACCCCGGTCAGGTCAACTCACTGTTGCGTAAAAAGCTGAAATAGACACAATGAAACAATCCGACCAGATGCAGCGATTTCTTTTTGAAGGCCACCCCATCCGGGGGCAGCACGTATCGCTGGACTCCAGCTGGCAAACCATAGTCGAACAATCCGAAGCCGACGACGATGCTTTGCTAATGCTTGGTCAGGCCTTGACCGCCGCCGCATTGCTGGTCGATACTTTAAAAATTGACGGCAGTGTCAGCTTGCAGATTCGCGGTCCGGGTGCGATTCATCTACTAGTTGCCGAAGCCACTGCGAAAAATACGATACGTGGGATTATTCGGCAAAGCGCTGCGATCAAATCGGGCCAGCCGCTAAGCGAAATTTTTGCTACCGACAAACTTACTATTACCATTCAAAGTGGCAAGGCAAAACCGCACCAGGGCATAGTGCCGCTACAGGGGGTCGATTTGGCCGCCGCGCTGCAAACTTATTTCGATCAATCCGAGCAATTACCAACCCGATTCTGGCTCGCCTGTAACCGGCAATCGGCAACCGGAATGCTGCTGCAGAAAATGCCCGGGGAAAACGCCGATGCCGACGCCTGGAATCGCGTTATCATGCTCGCCAATACGACCCGCGATGACGAATTACTCGAGCTCGAAGCAGCGAAATTGTTACAGCGCCTGTTTAGTGAAGAAAAACTTCGGTTATTTGATACCGACACCATCCGCTTTTCCTGTACCTGCTCGACACAACGCATTTACGACATGTTGTTTGCACTCGGCCAGGCCGAAGTCGAATCCATCCTGCGCGAGGAGGGTGAGATCGCGGTTGCCTGTGAGTTTTGCAATGCCAGTTACCGCTTCGACAGCGTCGATCTCGCACAGATGTTTAGCGCCGACGATGGCCAAACCATAAGCTCGACAAAACACTGATGCTGACGATCAAACGAAGCTGTAGTTATAAGATTATTACCCGGGCCGTGCTGCGGGACGGTGAGCCATTGGTTGCTATTCTTAATCCCGGAGCCGAGGATTGCGAACTCTGTTTTGACCTCGAGCAATTGCAACACAAGCTGGAGTCCAGCCCCGCCGCAGTAGTTGTCTACAACCAACACGATGACGCGCTTTCGATGGTCGATGCATTTGCATTCCCGGCCAATCAGATTTACATCGAGATCAGACAGGACACCAAAGGCGTTCTCGGACTGGAAGCCCGGCGGGGAGGGGTTGATAGTGTCGAAAAACTCGAACTAATTTACCAATAGCCCGGCAGGAGTTTTACCTTTTGTTGGCAAGGCGCGAGGAGCCCGATCATGTCGAAAGTTATTCTTATTACCGGAAGCAGCCGCGGTATTGGCGCCGCAACGGCAATGCTGGCGGCGCAAAAAGGCTTTTCGCTGTGCCTTAATTACCACCAAAGCAAAGCGGCCGCGGAAGCGTTACTCGACAAGGTTAAAGCGCTAGGCTGCAATGCGATCAGTTGCCAGGCGGACATTGCCGATGAAGCCGATATTCTCAGCATGTTTGACACCATCGATTCCCATTTCGGTCGGCTTGATGGTCTGGTCAATAATGCCGGAATTCTCGAGGCGCAATCCGATCTGGTCGACATGGACGCCGGCCGCTGGCGGCGCATCCTCGAAATTAACGTGATCGGCAGTTTTCTTTGTGCGCGTGAAGCGATCAAACGGATGTCAACGCAGCATGGCGGCAACGGGGGCAGCATCGTCAATCTCTCCTCGCGTGCTTCAACCCTGGGAGCGGCGCATGAATACGTCGACTACGCCGCCTCAAAGGGTGCTATCGATAGTATGACCATAGGGCTCGCCAAAGAAGTGGCAGATCAGGGAATACGGGTGAACGCGGTCAAACCGGGTTTAATCTATACCGATATCCATGCCGACAGTGGCGAGCCGGGCCGCGTTGATCGGCTGAAATCGGCAGTCCCGATGCAACGCGGTGGCAGCGCCACCGAAGTGGCCGAAGCCATTCTATGGCTTTTATCCGAAGCGTCGAGTTACACCTCCGCCAGCTTTATAGATGTTTCCGGAGGGCGTTAAACCTTAAACCTGGATTTCAGATATCGGTTTTCGCCTTGATTTGGTTAGCACCAGATAGTTACCGAGCAACACCAGAACAAACCCGAACAGCGCCAGCAGAGTCCAGTGATAATCTTCAAACAAGGTCGATATCGCCAACGCAATGATTGGGAATAAAACGGCGGTATAGCCGGCCTTATCGGCGCCAATTCGACCGACCAGAGTAAGATAGCAACCGAAGGCGAGCACCGATCCAAAAAATGCTAGATATAATAGTGACAGAGTATAAGCATAGCTATACTCGAAATTGAATTCGGTCCCGGTTACAAACGCATAGGCCGTCATCACTAGCGCCCCATAAGCCATTCCCCAGGCGTTGGTTTGCACCACCGGCATGCCATTTTGCTGATTCCGCAAGGACAGAATATTACCCAGCGATGCGAAAAAGGTCGCCAGTAGACACATCCATAATCCGCGCCAGGTTTCGCTGTTGTTTTCTATCGCCGATACTTCGGACCAGAATATGGTAGCGATGCCGATAATCCCGATTGTTGCACCGCCGATAACCCGGGAACTCACCTTCAGGCCCATAAATATCGCGCCATTGATAATATTCAATAATACGACCGTCGAAAAAAGTAACGCGACTATTCCCGAGGTAAGCAATTCGGTGGCCCAATAAAAGATAAGATAATTACTGGAAAATAAAAACAGCCCCTGCGCCGCGCTAAAACAATGCTGTTTAACACTGAAGGTCAACTTGCGTCGGCTGGCAATACAAAACAGGATTAGAATTAAAGAAGCAAAGGCAAAACGATAAACCAGCGATATTTCTGCTTCGACGGTGCCAAGCTGAAATTTAATGGCATACCAGGTCGAACCCCAGATCAACACCGAAATCACATAAAGACTGGCAGAATGCATCAACATTGCATGTTCTCCTTTAGGGAACCTTTGAACTAATCAGGGTTGCCTCAGGGTTAAAGTGCGCCAACCAACAGTCGCTTAGCAAAGCAATCAATTCGCGATAGTAGTGCAAGCGGGTCGATTCCAGACTTTTTCCCGTCTGGTTATACTGGGCAAGAAAGCGCTCACTTTGGTCATTGTCAAAATCCGCCGCATTGCAAACGGTTGCCAGATCCCAGTATGGCGATGCCATTGCCGAGTATTCCCAGTCAATCACCCACAATTCCCCGCCCGCCAGCAGCAGGTTTTCCATCACCAGATCATTGTGTGAAGGAACCTTCAGATCGTCTCCGGCGATGAGCCGTGACAAGTGGCCCTGGGCCCTTGTAAAGCGGGCTTGCAACCGCTTTTTATCACCCGCCGTAAGCATCGAATAATAGGATTCTAGAACAGGGCCAATGCTCACCTCACCCTGAAAGTTAACACTTGAGCTGTGCAACAGGCTGATGGAAGTTGCCAGTCGCAAAAGATTCTGGGGGTTTGCGATCGATTGCCTGTCCATTTGCGCTGCCGCCGGAATCATTGCGGTGACCGAGCTTCCCCCGTCATCGCGCCAGCACCAAAGCGGGGCTATTTCTATTTTGTGCGCCAGGCGTTGGTTGTGCGCTTCGGCATTTCGATCGATATAGTGATTGGTTTCGGTTTTCGGAATGCGCAGTACCCAGTCACATTCTTCAGTGCTGATGCGATAGTTATGATTGGTCAGACCCGGTAGTTTGCTAACTTCCAGGCCTGCAATATCAAAGTCAGCAAAGAATGGAATTTCTGCCAGCCGTGCTTTTATTTGATGATCGGGGTTCACAGTCGGATTGCTTTATTTTTACAAAAAAGGCCGGTCGAACCCAGCCGTTGGTAGTAAAAGATTCGGCCCGGTTATCGGCAATATTTCAGGCCTGAAATCAACTCTTCGTACATTTTATAATTGGTATCGACCATGCCCAATGACTGGTAGGTTTTTTGGGCATTGGTGTTTTCAGGTTCAACATACAATCGATAACCACAAACATTCGGCTCCTGTTCAGCGAGCTCTTTAACCCGCTTATAAAGTTCCCGATAAAGTCCCTGTCGTCGATAGTCCGGGCGAACATATACGCTTTGAATCCACCAGAAAATTCCATTTCGCCAGTCGCTCCATTCGGTGGTAACCATGAGTGATGCCTGGATTCCATTGTCGAGTTCTACGACCAGATAGTAGCCCATTAGCGGATTGGCAATCATCGTTTCCACGCCGGCAGTGATCACTTCCGGAATTAGTTCCTTACCCTCGGTCTCCCGCGCCATTTTGATATTGAAATCGGCCAACTCAATGGCATCCTGTGCTAAAGCCCTTCGTATTATCATAATTCCGTCCCCGGTTAATTCAATTTCGCCTGCTTTGTTTGCGAGCTGCTTTTTTTGCTGCCTTCTTTGCAATTTTCTCGATGGCTAGTTCTTCTGCTTGTGCTAATTCAGCGGTGAACTCCTGCGGGCTCTCAAAACAAATCGGTCCGAATTCACCCTCACGCAACTCATGAATTATCAATCTTGAAACCTTCTCAAGATCTACCCGTCCACCTGAAATTATACAACCACGTAAGCGCGCAATTATTTCGAGCAATTCTATTTCATTTTGCGGGAGTTGTTCAATCTCGTATCGGCGCCGTAGCGCGTCGGGGTATTTTTTGATGAGAAATTCTGCGATGAAACTACCCACGTCCTGAATATTCAGCGCGCTATCGCGAATCGCACCGCTGGCCGCGAGCCGATATCCGCTGGCTTCATTAATAATGTTTCCCCATAGCATTCCCGGCGTGTCTATCAAGGTCAGTTCGCTGGAGATTTCGATGCGTTGCTGCATTCGGGTCAGCGCGGCTTCATTTCCAGTTTTTGCAATACTCCGCCCCGCAAGCTGATTGATCAGGGTCGATTTGCCGACGTTGGGGATTCCCGCAATCATTGCGTAAATCATGTTCGAGCGGTTTTCACGCGCGGGAATCATCGAACGGCATAATACCGGCAGGCGGTTGGCGACTTCATCGAGTTGGCTGCAAACGAGTGTTTTTACCCCGCTTTGTAATTCCAGGTGATCCTGCCATTGCTGCAGCACCTGGGGGTCGGCCAAATCGGCTTTATTGAGCAACTTGACGCTCGGTTTATCCTTGCGCAGTTGAGTTAACATCGGGTTCTCACTGGAGCCGGGTAAGCGCGCATCGAGGACCTCAATAATCAAATCAACTTGCGGGAGTATATTTTTAAACTCCTTGCTCGCCTTGTGCATATGGCCAGGAAACCATTGAATCATGTAATAACTACTCGGATTAGGTCGGGTTATTCTGGCCAACTCTATTCCCAATGTCATTAAAATGATTACAATTGTCTGTCCTGGCGTTGAATAAAATGTAATTCAACCGTTTTACCAGCAAATACGGATATTGCGCCTGGTCGATATTCAACTACACGCTGCATGAGGAACTATGAGCGAACCTGAAAACATCATTGCAGAACTCGAATCCGAGTTTGTCGAACTCTATAAAATCCTGAAATTTGAAGGGCTTGCCAACAGTGGAGGCATGGCCAAACAGGCAATAGCCGAAGGTCTGGTCAGCGTAAACGGTGAAGTTGAAACGCGAAAGGGTAAAAAGATCCGTGCTGGTGACCAGATAGATTTCATCGACCATCATATCGACGTCATCGGAAAACCCTGATAGATCGATATTGCGCTGCTTTGGCATATTGCCCGAACTGGTATACACTCGCGCTCCTGAAAAATAGCGGCTCCGGATTTACCTTCCAAAAGGCTCATGAATAATCAATTTGTCATCGCTGCGCTCTACCGTTTTGTCCGCCTGGATCATTACCGTGACCTGCAACAACCACTGCTGGATTTGATGCTAAGTATTAATGTGCGAGGCACCTTGTTGTTAGCGAGTGAAGGAATTAACGGGACTATCGCAGGCAGCAATGAGTCAGTTTCTGTGCTGCTCGATTTTTTACGCCAGGACCCCGCGCTAAGCGATCTGGATTGCAAATTATCCTACGATACTGAAATGCCGTTTTACCGTTCACGGGTCAAGCTGAAAAAAGAAATTGTCACCATGGGTGTCGAAGGGATCGATCCGGCACGTTCCGCGGGTCAATATGTAAAACCCGAAGACTGGAATGCACTCATATCCGACCCGTCAGTTACCCTCATCGATACACGAAACGACTATGAGTCCGCGATTGGTAGCTTTGACAGGGCTCAAATTCCGAATACCCGATCCTTTCGAGATTTCCCCGGTTACGTTGAAAAAAATCTTGATCCAGCTCAGCACCGCAAGATCGCTATGTTCTGTACCGGGGGCATCCGTTGTGAAAAATCCACCGCTTACCTGAAACAACAGGGCTATGACGAGGTTTATCATTTGCAGGGCGGGGTCCTGAAATACCTGGAGACAGTACCCGAGCAGGACTCATTATGGCAGGGCGAGTGCTTTGTTTTTGATAATCGAGTCAGCGTAAATCACGCCCTCGAGAAGGGCAGCTACGACCAGTGCCATGCCTGCCGCTTACCCATTACCGAAGCTGATAAATCCAGCGACAAATATGTGCAAGGGGTTAGTTGCTCAGCCTGCTTTGACGCAAAAACCGACCAGGAAAGGGCGCGCTATCAGGAGCGGGAACATCAATTGGAGCTGGCCCGTCAACGCGGTGAGCCGCACATAGGAACCGATGCCAAAACCCATGCCAGTCGTCGAAAATCACTAAAAGATGCTAACAAAGCGGCTCAACGTAAGGGCGAAAACTAGATTTTTGTCAGCGTAATTATTTTGTTATTGGCGTCAATCTCCACTCGAAAGCGGCCATGGATTCCAGCTTCGGATATATAGCGGCGAAAATTGCCAATCGGCAATTGTAGTTTCAGCCCTTGTTCGGATTTGACTACCAGGTAAGCAACCTTGCCCTGATACAAAGATTCCGTGCGCTGTGCCGATAAAGTTATGTCGAACTCAAAACTACGCATACTGCTGCCCTTGATTGACTGCTCCTAAATTCTGGAAAAGTTAGAATGTCTCTAATTTTACTTACCCTTTAATAGTTTCAATTCGGCGAATTCACAAGTGTTTATTGCTGATATAGTTGCCTTTTTTTGCAAAGCCATTTTTATGAAAACAATCGGATTGATCGCCGGAATGAGCTGGCAAAGCAGCCTGCTCTACTATCGCCTGATAAACGAAGGGGTGCAGCAGCGGCTGGGCGGATTGCATTCTGCACAGATTTTGATGCACAGCGTCGATTTCGCCCCAATCGAAGACTTGCAGCACAGGGGCGACTGGGATGGAGCCGCCGCTATACTGATCGACGCCGCTAAAAAGCTGGAAGCCGGGGGTGCCGATTTTTTCCTGATTGCGACGAATACCATGCACCGCGTGGCCGAGCAGGTCGTCGCCGAGGTCAATATTCCGTTGTTGCATATAGCCGATGCAACCGCAAAAGTGTTACAGCAAAACGAAGTAAAGCGAATTGGCTTGTTGGGAACCGCCTTTACTATGGAGCTCGATTTTTACAAGCAACGAATCGTCGAAGAATATGGAATTGAGGTGATCGTACCCGAAACTCACGATCGGCAACTCATCCATGACATCATTTACCAGGAGCTGGTTCAGGGAAATGTTGATGACGACTCGAGAGAGGTCTATCTTGCGGTTATTGACCGTATGCGGGACCAACAGATTGACGGTATCATCCTGGGCTGTACCGAAATCTGCATGCTGATTGAACCCGGGCACTGCGACCTGCCGCTTTTTGACACAACGGCGATTCACGCCGAACAAGCGGTGGAAATGTCCCTTTGCTAGCTTGCCGTTAGCCTGGCGTTAACTTTGGTCGATAGCTGGCGCCGGCTGTACGATTTCGATCAACAGATCGGATTCGGGATAGGCGCTGCAGAATAAAACGAATCCCGCTTCGGCATCCTCGGCCGTTATTGCATCGGGGAATCCATTTTTATAGGTAATTTTCCCGTCGGCGAGGTGTCCCCGGCAGGATCCACACATACCCTGCCGACAACCATAGGACATTAATATATTGGCCTGCAACGCGGCACTAAGCACGGGAACATCGCCGGGGCAGCTAAATACCTGACCACTACTCAGTACTTTAATTTGAAAGTTCACCCTGTCAATATGCCCGACTACAATGCCAACGGTCTGGCATTCGGCTTATTTAGCCGGTTGACTGCGCTTACTGTCTAACCAACGGAGTACCGGTTCCCACTGGTCGAGATCTCGCCTTACCATATAGGGTGCCAGTTCAAAAATACCCAACCCGCGGTCGGCCGCCTTATTGTAATTTTGCGTTTCCCGTAACACGCCGACAAAGGGTGCTTTCCTCACCTTGCGTAGATAGCCATCCAGCTGCTGGTAGATATTCGTATTTTCTCGACAGCGGTTGGCGAGTAAAGCCACCCGGCTTTCCTTGCGCGCTATGCGGCCACTGTCGAGAACGGTTTTGATAAATGGTGTTGCCGCACGCATATCGATCGGGGAAGGCAATACCGGGATGATGATGCTCTGTGCTCGTCGCAACAGTGCGGTTAAGTCTTTACCATGCACTGCCGCTGGAGTGTCATAGACAACATAGTCGACATTGCGGGGTAACCTGAAGCTACCCGTTGACCCATCAATGCCGGTTATCGGTTTTCGCCCGTTTGGCCGGGCTGACAACCACTCCAGACTCGACGCCTGCGGGTCGCAATCGATCAATAAAACCTTTTTGCCCTGCGCGGCGTAGTGGCTCGCAATATTAGTGGCTATTGTGCTCTTGCCCGAACCACCTTTTGAATTCAGAACCATGATTGATCGCATTCCAAGCCCCCTTTTTATTTTTCATTTCCGACGGATTATCGTCCACTTTGGCGTAGCGTGCAAAACCCTGTGTTCACAGCCGATTAATCGATGCCCAATGTGTCCCAGATTTTATCAATTTTATCGATGACTTCATCACTCATGCTGATCGGAGTACCCCATTCCCGAGTGGTCTCGGCGCCCAGTTTATTGGTCGCATCGAGGCCCATCTTCGATCCTAGCCCCGATACGGGTGACGCGAAGTCGAGATAATCTATCGGGGTATTTTCAACCAGAGTAATGTCACGCGCGGGGTCAACCCTTGTAGAAATGGCCCAGATCACGTCTTCCCAATTACGGGCGTCGATGTCGTCATCGACGACAATCACGAATTTTGTATACATAAATTGGCGTAGAAAGGACCACACACCCATCATCACTCGCTTGGCATGACCCGGATATTGTTTTTTCATACTAACGACCGCAACGCGATAGGAGCAGCCTTCCGCGGGCAGATAAAAATCAACGATTTCAGGAAACTGTTTTTGCAAAATGGGGATAAATACTTCGTTTAATGCCAGACCCAGAACCGAAGGCTCGTCGGGCGGGCGGCCGGTATAGGTACTGTGATAAATCGGGTTTTCGCGCATGGTTATCGCTTCGATGGTAAAAACCGGGAAAAACTCAGTTTCATTGTAATACCCGGTATGGTCACCAAACGGTCCCTCTTCGGCGGTTTCATCGGCGTAAATATGCCCTTCCAGCACAATTTCCGAGCGCGCCGGAATTTGCAGGTCTGATAATAGTGATCGTGCAACTTCAGTTTTTTGCCCGCGCAACAGTCCCGCGAAAGCATACTCCGACAGCGTATCCGGAATGGGAGTCACCGCCGCCAGGATGGTCGCGGGATCACACCCCAGAACGACCGAAACAGGAAAAGGTTCATCGCCTTTGGCGGCTCGCCATTCCTGATAGTCGAGGGCGCCGCCACGATGGGATAACCAGCGCATTATCACCTTATTACGCGCGATAACCTGTTGCCGATATATGCCCAGATTTTGCCGTGATTTTTCGGGTCCCCGGGTGGCGACAAGGCCCCAGGTTATTAACGGGCCCGCGTCTCCAGGCCAACAGGTCTGGATCGGCAAAATAGATAAGTCGACGTCATCACCGGTTATTTTAATTTGCTGACAAATAGGCCTTTTAACGACTCTTGGCGACATATCGAGGATTTTACGATAGATAGGAAGTGTTTTGAGCGCATCTTTAAAGCCTTTGGGCGGCGCCGGCTCTTTCAGAAAAGCGAGGAGTTTGCCGACGTCCCGCAGCGAATCGGCCTGTTCCTGGCCGAGGGCCTGGGCAACGCGTTTTTCGGTACCAAAAAGGTTGGTCAATACCGGTATCTTGCTATCGACCGGGTTTTCGAACAGTAGCGCCGGGCCTTTGCGACGCAGCACACGATCAGAAATTTCGGTAATTTCAAGATTCGCATCGACCAATTCGACAATACGTTTTAGATCACCTTGCTGTTCGAGTTGATCGATAAAATCACGGAGGTCTCTGTATTCCATTTACCAGATCTTAATGCCGTGAAATTTACTTTTGATTCGCGATTCGATAATCATTTTTCCCAGTAGAAAACTGAACAGGATAATTGCCCCCACCATTAGTGCAACAATGTCCCAGTAGAGAAACGCAGTTTCCCATAAAACGGACAAAGGCGGTTGATCCTTGGCCATTGATACCGTTTCAATCTGGTTTACGGCACTGCTTTCAGATAGTTGTTGAGCCGCCAACCGTTGCTGCAATTTCTGTTGCAGGTCGATATTTGACCGGTCGGCCAGTTTTTTTTGATCTTCTACCTGCTCGAGCTTTTCGACAATTAAGTCGATGTCTTTTTCATACTGATCGATTAGTACTTTGCTATTCCCCAGCTTCTCCAGCTCGGCTGTTAATCGTGAGTTAGTCTCGATTTCTTGTTCGAGTAGTATATTTGAAGTCGGACTGGCCGTAAGGAAACCTTTTTTCACCCAACCTTCGGCTCCACCAGGTGCTATTACCCGAGCATACGGCCCCGATAACTCTTCTATCTGAAGTAGATCACCCGACGATAATAGCTTGACGACATTACTTTGGGAGTTCGGTTTTTCATATAATGACAATCGTAACTCGTCGGTTATATAAAGCCTGTCTTTGTCCTGATCTATCGTGCCTTGGGCCACAACAGAAAAGCTAAACAAGCCGACCAACATGACCCCTATAATTTTAAACATTTGCTAATTTGTTATCCCGCTATGCCTGAGTAAGGCATTAATATCCGGATCGCGACCACGAAAGCATCTGAACGATTCAATCGCCGGCCGTGAACCCCCCGATTCTAAAACACACTGCAAAAACCTCTGCCCGGTAGCAGTGTTAAAAATGCCTTCTTCTTCGAATGCAGAAAAGGCGTCCGCAGATAATACTTCAGCCCATTTGTAACTATAGTAACCCGCCGCATACCCCCCTGCAAAAATATGTGAGAAACCATTCTGGAACCGATTATCCGACGGAGTATTAACCACTGATATTTCGGATCGCACTCGGTCGAGGGTGAGCTGAATTTCGGCAGCGCTTTTCAGTTCTGCGTTTTGATGAATTTTCAGGTCAAAAATGGAGAATTCGATCTGTCGTAACATTTGCAATGCGCTTTGGAAATTCTTCGCAGCTAGCATTTTTTCAAATAGCTCCCGAGGAAGGACGTCGTCGGTTTGATAATGCCGGGCGAATAAGTTCAAGGCTTCTTCCTGCCAACAGAAATTTTCCATGAACTGACTCGGCAGTTCTACGGCATCCCATTCGACTCCATTTATGCCGGCGACATCCGGAACATCGATTCGCGTTAACATATGATGCAACCCGTGCCCAAATTCGTGGAAAATCGTAATCACTTCGTCATGCGTAAATAAAGCCGGTTCATCACCAACCGGAGGCGTTAAGTTGCAGGTTAAATAGGCAACTGGAATCTGTAATTCGTCATCGATACGGTATCGATTTATACATTCATCCATCCAGGCGCCGCCCCTTTTGTGTTCACGCGCATACAGGTCGAGATAAAATTGCCCGATCACCTCACCAGCCCGATCGTTAATCTGATAAAAACGGACCGACTCATGCCAAAGGTCAACCCCTTCGCTGCAGCGGCTAATCTTTATTCCGTAAAGTTTTGAAACAATCTGAAAAAGACCCGCAATCACCTTGTCATCCGAAAAATAGGGCTTTAACTCTTCCTCCGATATTTGATAGCGATTCTGCTTTAATTTTTCACCAAAGTAGGCGAAGTCCCAGGCCGATAATTCGCCTTCAAAGCCTAGGCTCTCGGCATAGTCCTGCCTTTCTGCAACTTCTTTAATGGCTGCCGGCTTTGAACGCGACGCGAGGTCGTAGAGAAACTCGATTACCTGATCTACGGATTCTGCCATCTTCGTTTCTAGCGAATATTCGGCATAGTCGGCAAAACCTAATATTTTTGCTTTTTCTTGCCTTTTAGCAACAATATTCCCCATGTTCGTTGCATTATCCCATTTTTTGTCGGTTATTCCCTGATCCGAAGCTCGCGTTGTAAAGGCCTGGTATATTTTTTCACGTAAATCTCGATTGTCCGCATAGGTGATTACCGCCAGATAACTCGGCATATCCAGTGTAATTCGGTATCCAGGCAAGTCCTTTTGTTCGGCCAGCTGAGCTAGCATCTCCACCGCGTACTGTGGCAGGCCACTTAACTCGCTCCTGTCCTCGGTAAGATACTGCCAGGACTGGTTCGCATCGAGTAGATTGTTTTCAAACTTTGATTGTAGTTCGGATAGTTCCACCTGTAGGCGCTGATACTGTAATTTTGCTTCCCCTTTAAGATCGACTCCCCCCAGTTTGAAATGGCGCAGGGCATCAGATACCGTTTTCTGGCGTGCCGGATCAAATTCAGAGTACGCGCTAGACGCGGCAATCTTCTGATATTGTTTGAATAGCTTCTGGTTTTGGCTAACCTCGGTTGAATACTCACTCAGCATCGGCAAACAGCCGTTGTAGGCATCACGCAGTTCGTCGCTACTTTTAACTGAATTCAAATGCCTTACCGGCGACCAGGCTTTGCTAAGCTTATCGTCCATCAGGGAAAGCGGTTTTATTAAACTATCCCAGTCACAGTCATCTTGTTCACTCAGACGGGTGATTTGATCCCGGTTTTGCTGGATTATGTCTGAGATTACCGACTGTATTTTTCCCGGTTCAATTTTGCTAAATGTCGGTAGTTCAGAAGATTCGAGCAAGGGTGTCATTAGGCTTTGGTTCCATTTTTCAAAAGGTCTTCGGTTGGCGCAGTCTACACGCAGTATTTTAACTTTTTCCATGGCCGGGACCGGTTTCATCTAAATTAGCAGTTTACCCGGTCAGGAGCCGTATCGTCAGCAAATGAGCCCGCAATACCAATAACAAAATTGATCCTGGGGCCCGCACGTTTACGCTGAGACTCCTTTCCCAGATAAGCTCCTTCATCCCCCTGGCAGATAAGGCATACGGTGGTCGCTGTGTAACCCCTGCTGCTGACCAACGCTTGTTCCTTGTGCTTCCCCGACTGCTTCAGCCTGTCATTGCTTACCGGCTGCTTCAGGGGCAGATTTTGATTCCTCATTTCTGGGTGATCCAGTTATGGTCAATGTATTACTCCGCCGTATACACGACACAACGGTTGTCACCAATAGGAGACTTAAAGTCATCGCCCGCCATTAACGCCGCCAATCCTTTCGATTCATCCAATTCCTGGGCCGCCGAGTGGATCCGGAACCGCTCCTTCGATGAACCCGTATTGCCTAACCACCCAATTAGCATAGAAAACGGCGTAATCTATTTAAATGGACCGCACTGATATAGAGGCTAAATAACCGCTTGAGTTCAGTCTGGTGAAGAAAGCATCGATCGACACCATCATTTCAATATAATCATTTTCCACAGCGCTCGGGTCAGCTAAGAGTTGAACTGGTCTTTCACATTCACATCGGCAATTTGGTCTGCTTCAAATTCCAGTAAATGTCGCGAAGTGAAGGCGAATAGGGCGCGCAATTAAAATGGCGTTGAATTGCTCGATACCAATATTATTAGTATTCACCGAAGCGTTATAAATCTCTCGACGATCCGCGAGGGTATTTTACGGGCCTGCTAATTCGGTTTTGTGAATGCTGGAAATTTTCGTTCGCTCGCAGTGCCGGGTAGTCTTCGGCTATTGCGAAGAATTGCCTCAGGCCCATACGTAATACTCCTTCGGCCAGCTCCAACCCGGAAACATCCTGATTTTGCCTTGCTTGCGAAACCTGTGATCGTCCCTGCATGACGTTATCCAGTGTTTCCTGCTCAAATTTCATGTATTGCTTGCAGGTTTCTACCAACGTAGGGATTTCGTCATGGCGTTGTTTCAAGACGACATCAATGTTTGACCAGGCCTTTGATACATTGTGCTTAATTCGAACCAGGTCGTTATAGATACCGATCAGGTAACCAGTTAAACCAATAACAAGCGCAAGAATAATGACTGTCGATAGGTCCATCAGTACCTCTGATATCGTTACCGAATTTCAGATTTTTTTATATTATTCAATTAAATCAATACGTTAACTATTTATTATGCACGCTATCGACCCTGATTGATTATCTAGCTACGCTTTTAGATCCGAACTCAGCCGTGCGGAACAATCAAACATCGAGATTGCTTACATTAAGCGCATTGGTTTCGATAAATTCGCGTCTCGGCTCGACCTGATCGCCCATCAAAGTGGTAAAAACCTCGTCCGCTGCAATCGCGTCTTCGATACGTACCTGTAATAACCGACGATTTTCGGGATCCATTGTAGTTTCCCATAACTGATCCGGATTCATTTCTCCCAGACCTTTGTATCGCTGAATATTCAACCCTTTGCGAGCCTCTCGAATTAACCAGTTATAAACATCCCCGAATTTTTCAACTTGCTGCTTTCGCTCACCTCGGCTGACAAATGATTCTTCGCCGAGCAAATCACCAACCTGTTCAATAAAATTGATTATAGTTTTGTAATCCGCACTATTAAAAAAGTCGCTGCTTAAATTGATCGTATTGATCAACCCGTGCTGACGTTTATGAACCCTGACGCCGAACAAGTTACTATCATCGTCGCTGCTCACTGATAGTTCGTAAGAAACCGAGTTGTCGCTTTTTTCATTCAATCGGTTCGCCAGCTTATCAACCCACAACTGCATGCTCGCTTGATCGGCCAATACGCTCTCACCAAGCGCCGATAAATCAACTAATTCTTCGAGTACTTCCCTGGGAATATGTCGTTGTAGGCGATCAAATATCGCCAGAATTACAATGTATTGCCGTGCCAGGTTTTCCAACGCCAGGTCGGATATCGCCGGTGAATCATCTGCTACATGCAATGAGGCTCCTTCGATGGCCAGTTGTAACAAATATCCATTGAGTTCTTTATCATCTTTGACGTATCTTTCCTGCTTACCTTTTTTAACCTTATACAGTGGCGGCTGGGCAATATATATATGGCCACGGTCAACTAATACCCTCATCTGCCGGTAGAAAAAGGTTAGTAATAATGTGCGGATATGAGAACCATCGACGTCGGCATCGGTCATGATAATAATGTGATGATAACGCAATTTTTCAATATCGAATTCATCGCGTCCAATTCCACAACCCAGCGCGGTAATCAGGGTTCCAACTTCGACAGATTGAAGCATCTTGTCAAACCGTGCCTTTTCAACATTCAGGATTTTACCTTTCAAAGGTAAAATTGCCTGAGTTTTTCGGTTTCGTCCCTGCTTGGCAGAGCCGCCCGCTGAATCGCCCTCCACCAGATATATTTCCGACAATGACGGATCTTTTTCCTGACAGTCGGCGAGCTTTCCGGGTAGGCCGGCTATATCGAGCGCACCTTTACGCCGCGTCATTTCACGTGCTTTTCGCGCTGCTTCGCGAGCTCTTGCCGCTTCTGCTATTTTCAGAGTGATTGCTTTTGCATCGGCCGGGTTTTCCTGCAAATAGTCTCGCAGGCTTTCACCAACGGCCGATTCAACGATGCCCTTGATTTCTGATGAAACCAATTTGTCTTTGGTCTGCGACGAAAATTTAGGGTCGGGTATTTTAACCGATAATACGGCAGTCAAACCTTCGCGCGCATCGTCTCCTCCGGTTGCAATTTTATCCTTCTTTCCCTGGTTATTTTCCATGTACTGATTGAGCGTACGCGTTAACGCGGTACGAAATCCGGACAAATGGGTGCCACCATCTCGCTGAGGAATATTATTGGTGAAGCAGAATATATTTTCCTGGTAAGAATCATTCCATTGCATAGACACTTCAACACCAACGCCTTGCACCGTGGTCTCAATCTGTATCACTTTGGCGTGAACCGGGGTCTTGTTCTTATTTAAATGTTGGACGAATGCACATATTCCACCTTCATATTCAAAGATATCTTCTTTGCTACTGCGCTCGTCAAATAAACGAATACGTACGCCGGAATTTAAAAACGATAATTCCCGGAGTCGTTTGGCCAAAATATCATAGTGAAATTCGATATCGCCGAATATTTGGTCGCTGGGTAAAAAACGTATTTCAGTTCCTGTCTTGTCGGTATCTTTAACTTCTTTTAAATCGGCAACCGGAACACCCAGTAAATATTCTTGGGTATACAGCTTTCCCTGCCGCTTGATCCGCAAGGACAAGGTCTTTGATAAGGCATTGACTACTGAAACCCCGACTCCGTGTAAACCACCCGAAACCTTATAGGAATTGTCATCGAACTTTCCGCCTGCATGCAATACCGTCATGATCACTTCGGCTGCCGAAATCCCTTCTTCTTTGTGGATATCGACCGGAATTCCACGACCATCATCTTTCACAGAGACCGAACCATCACTGTGAATAATGACATCAATTTGTGAACAATGGCCAGCAAGCGCTTCGTCGATAGAGTTATCGACCGCTTCAAAAACCATATGATGTAGCCCGGTACCATCGTCGGTATCGCCGATGTACATACCCGGACGCTTGCGCACTGCATCAAGGCCTTTTAGCACCTGAATGCTAGTAGAATCGTAGTTTGACATGAACGGATCTAAGTGAACTTTCGAGGCTTGATGATACCATGTTCCACGTGAAACATTTTGACTTCTTTTGTCTTCATCGATGAAGGAATAGCGTCGCTGATGTTACTAATAAAAAGCTGCATATTCAAATTTAGGAGGTGATCATAAACTTCAGTTTGCCTAATAATATCGAGTTCTGAATGCAAATCATCAATTAACAAAATAATTTTGTTCACGGAATACTTCTGCACCAACAATAATGACGCAAGCATCAACGCCAGGCTCATCCGCTTGCATTGCCCTCTCGATAGAACCTCACTAACCGGCCGATCAAGAGTTGTAAACACGATATCATCCCGATGAATGCCCGATGATGTAAACCCTGCCTTTATATCTCTCGCACGATTGCTACTCAGGGCCTCAGCCAATTCTGTTCCTTTCGACCACCCTTCTTTGTAGGCCATCTTAAAATCTAGACCGGTAGCCATTTCACAGAGCTCGCCGGTCAGAGTTTGTTCGAGAATGTCACAATACTTTTTCCTCAGATGACTGATTTCCAGCGCGGGTCTTACCAGGTGCTGGTCCCAGTAGTCGATCAAATTCAAATCAATCTTTGTTCTAAGAATACGGTTTCGTTGTTTAAGCGCGTGATTGAAATCCAACCAATGTTTCGAATAATTCGGTTCCACGTGAAACAAACACCAATCGATAAACTGTCTTCGTTGCAAAGGAGAGCCATAGAGGAGTTCAAAACTTGACGAATTAAAAATGTTAATCGGCGTGCGCCGAACCAGATCGGAGCGCCGCATAATCGTTTCATTATTGACCTTGATTTCGAGTTTATGCTGGTTTTTTGACAAACCCGCTTTATAGTTGCCGAACTTGGCGAACAATAAAAATCCGCTCTGATCATGGGAGATACATTTTTTAAGTTGGTGCGTTCTGAATGAACAAGCCCGACAAATAACATAAATGGCTTCGAGCAAACTGGTTTTGCCCGACCCATTATTGCCATAAATTAAATTAACGTCAGGATCGAAATCGAGTGTTGAACTTTTTATGTTTCGAAAGTCGGTCAGGCTGAGCTGACTGATCGACATAGTATTTACAAACGCATTGGCATTACCACGTACAGGCTTGAACTGTCTTCGCTGTCACTGATAATGCAGCTACTGTTAGAATCCTTGAGCTTTATCTGAACTTTTTCTGAATTGAGGACATTTAACACATCGATGATATAGGTTACGTTAAATCCAATTTCCATATCGTCCTCATCATAAACAACCGATAGTTCTTCCTCGGCCTCTTCCTGGTCAGGATTATTTGCCTGGATAGACAGGTTCCCTGCAGAAAGTGTTAATCGTATGCCTCGATATTTCTCGTTCGACAAGATCGCAATCCGGCTCATCGACTGTTTTAAAACTTCCCTATCTACTTCCATGATTTTATTTCCATCAACAGGAATAACTCGCTTATAGTCCGGGAATTTACCATCGATCAGTTTTGAGGTGAAAAGCAAGGTTCCTGTTTCAACACGGATATGATTCTGGCTTAACATGATTTTAGTTTCATCATCGTCACTCCCAAGCAAGCGCGATAATTCCAGCACCGCCTTTCGTGGCACTATAATTTGCTTATCTTCGGTCACGCCGGTTTCAGTAAGGTATTCACTCAGTGCTAATCGATGCCCGTCGGTTGCCACTAACTTGATAGAAGCGTCGGTCAATTCCATTAAAATCCCGTTCAGATAATAACGAACATCTTGCTGGGCCATAGCGAAGGAAGTCTTATCAAAAAGGGATTTGAACAAATGTTGTGAAATCGTGAACGATTGCTTCTCTTCGATCGTATCCAGTCCAGGAAAATCTTTCGCGGGTAAGGTTGCCAGAGTAAAACGACTACGACCCGAAGTGAGCAAAACTTTGTTTTCCTCGATGGTAAAACTAATCATCGAACCTTCAGGCAAAGCTTTGCAAATATCGAGTAGTTTACGTGCAGGGATGGTTGTCTGGAAATCATCCTCGGCCGATGAGACCACACGGGCAACCATTTCGATTTCCAGATCAGTTGCTGTCAAGGTGGTGTCACCACCCGATGACTTAAATAAAACGTTCCCCAGAATTGGTAATGTCTGTCGTCTTTCAACGGCACCTATTACCTGCTGCAAAGGGCTTAACAGGTCTTCTCTTTTAATAGTAGTTTTCATATATATATAATCTGTTGTTACTATTACGTTACCCGTTTTTAGGGAGTAACTCTAATTACCTCTTTTAAATCAGAGGCTTGAACAAAAATAATGGCCCTTTAACCTGTCCGGATCTGTTCAGTAAACTGTGCATAACCCGGTATGAAAATAGCCCTTATTTCTTGTCAACTACTTACCCACAGGCTACTAACCTACTTACCCTTACTCGTACAGTAAGCTCTGTCAATTGCTTAACATCCGTTCAAGAATTTCATAATCTTCATCGATTCGTCTATCTTCACTACGTAACTCAACAACCTTACGGCAGGCGTGTAAAACAGTAGTGTGGTCCCTACCACCAAAAGCATTCCCAATTTCAGGCAAGCTATGTCGGGTCAATCTTTTTGACAAGGACATTGCCATTTGCCGGGGTCTCGTAATAGATCGATTACGCCGGCTCGATAGTAAATCGGCAACCCGTATTTTAAAATACTCGGCGACGAGTTTTTGAATCTTAGCAATGGTAATGGGCTTATCTTGAACCGCCAGTAATTCCTTCAGCGCCAGACGGGCAAAATCCTGAGTTATCGGCTCACTGGTAAATCGAGCGTGAGCAACAACCCGTTTCAACGCCCCTTCAAGTTCGCGAATGTTCGATTTAAACCGTTCGGCGATGAAAAAAGCAACATCATCGGGAACAATTGCTGAAGATTGTTCGGCCTTGCTTTTAAGAATAGCCACCCTGGTTTCAAGGTCGGCTGGCTTAATGTCGACGGCTAGACCCCAGCCAAGTCGTGATTGAATCCTGTCCTGGAGGCCGTCAATTTCCTTGGGATAACGGTCGCAGGTGATGATCATCTGGGCGCGCGCTTCGTATAGCGAATTAAAGGTATGAAAAAATTCTTCCTGTGATCGGCTTTTGTCGGCAAGAAACTGGATATCATCGACTAATAGTGCATCAAGGCTTCGATAAGAGCGCTTAAATTCATTAATTTTATTGTGTTGTAAGGCTTTAACCATGTCAGAAACAAAACGTTCACAATTGACATACAAAACGTTGGCATTCGGGTTATTGGCTCGAATCTGATTGCCTATAGCGTGCATTAAATGGGTTTTGCCGAGACCGACACCCCCGTAAATATAAAGCGGATTATATTCTGATCCGGGATTACTGCTGACCTGAATAGAAGCGGCCCGGGCAAGCTGGTTGGATTTACCTTCGACAAAATTGGAAAATAGTTGCGAATCGTTGACCCCGGAAATCTGCGGACTTCGCTGCACCGGTGTGGGTGAAGCCGTTTCTATTGCGCGATTTTGGGTTCCGATGGTCAAACTAACCGAAATAGATTTGCTGTCGTCGAGACTACTGACCAACTCGTTGATCCGGTCGAGAAAGTGTTTACGTACCCAATCCATGACAAATCGGTTGGGCGCAAGCAATTTTAACGTGTTTAACTCCTGTTCCACCTGTAGCGGTAATATCCATGTATTGAGCTGTTGCTCACTAATTTCCCCTTCAAGGGAGGATATACACTGTTGCCAGATAGAGTTCAAAATCGTTTCACTGTTGCCAAATCCGAATCTTTTGCCGGTAATCCCGAAAAGAAGCCCGTTTCCCTAAGGCAGCGCGGATTAACGCGAGCCAAGGAGTCATTTATTAAGTTAGGTTTGTTGCCGGCATCACCTTAACGGGAGTCAATTACATACCGATCGTTAACGGCACATACTATACTTATCCACAGCCTGAGCAAAGCGCGAAATGATAAAAAAAGGGTTCTTTTACCGCAATTGCTAAATATCTGAATTTTCTGCTGGATTTTAAACCTACAAAAGGCAATTAATCATTGACGTGAGGCGGTTGTGCAAGTAAATTGTCGCGCCTTGTTGAAATAGACATACAGCTTTAGCCGAGGCGCTACCAATGAAACGTACTTTCCAACCCAGTAACCTGAAAAGAGCCAGAACACATGGCTTTCGAGCGCGCATGCAGACGCGTGGTGGCCGTGATGTAATCAAGTCACGCCGAGCAAAAGGCAGAGCACGGCTCACACCTTAAACGTGACCGGGCAGGTCAGTGAGTCTTTTCCAAGACGGCTGAGATTAACGCGGGCGGTTGAATATCAACAGGTTTTTAAAAACAATATAAAGCGTAGCGATGCGAGCCTGACTATTTTGGTCGGTAAACAAACCAGCGAAAGTCCACGGTTGGGCTTTGCTATAGCACGTAAACAGGTACAAAAGGCGGTTCATCGAAATTTTCTTAAACGATTATTTCGGGAGAGTTTCCGTAAGAATCAAGATAGGTTGCCACAAAGAGATATGGTCATAATGGTGCGCCGCGAGATTATGTTAGTCGAACGTGCGCAACTGCGAGCCAAACTGGATCACCACTGGAATAGCATCATCAAACAATGCGAAAACTGTTGATATACCCAATCCGTGCCTACCAATATCTATTAAGCCCCTATTTCGGCAATAGCTGTCGATATACGCCAAGCTGTTCGCATTATGCGATTGAGGCTATCGAACGACACGGTTCGAGCAAAGGCATCTGGCTAACGCTAAAACGACTGGCTAGTTGTCACCCCTGGCATGCAGGCGGATACGACCCCGTCCCAGATAAAACCGGAAATAAATAATTCGATGGATAATTCAAGACTGTTTTTGTACGCAGCGCTGGTTTTTGTTGGCATGTTGTTATGGCAGCAATGGAATATTGATTACGCGCCAAAACCGGTCGCCACCGAATACTCCGGGACGACAACGGCGGGTAGTGGTAACACGGCCGAATCGAGCGGCATCGATGATTTGCCTGACCTGGCCGCGGTAGGGAATGAGGCGGCGGCAGATAGTGGCCAACAGTCTGCCAGCAATAGTCAAGCCCAGACTAGCCAAATGCTAACGGTCGAAACCGATGTGCTGTTGATGTTGATCGATACTCGCGGCGGCGTAGTCAGATCATTAAAGCTGAAAAAATACCCGACGTCGCTGGATAAGCCGAATGATTTTCTGGAGCTGGTTCATAGCAAGGAAGATGCGATCTATATCATCCAAAGCGGTTTGCGAAATAAGGAAAACCGCGCCCCCACCCATCATAGTATCTACCGTTCAGCTAAAAATAATTACCAGCTTGCCGACGGCGAAAATGAACTGGTCGTGCCATTAACCTGGACCGATGATGGCGTTACGGTTACTAAAAGTTATCACTTTAAGCGCGGCGATTATCTTATCGATGTAAAACACCGGGTCGATAACGATTCCGGGCAAGCCTGGCAGGGTAGTGAATACCGTCAGATTCAGCGCAGCCGCCCGCTCGACGAATCGCGCCTGCTCTACACCTATACCGGATCGGTGTACTACAACGAAGAAACGAAGTATGAAAAAGTCGATTTCGACGACATGGAAGACGAGCAGCTAAAGGTTACCTCCGACGGTGGATGGATCGCGATGATCCAGCATTATTTCCTTTCCGCCTGGATACCCGATCAAACCGCAAAGAATCTTGTTTATAGCATCGCCAACATAAAGCGAAACCCAGCGACCTATACCATCGGATTACGCTCGGAAAATATGAATGTTGACGTAGGCTCGAACGGTGAATTCGTCAGTCAACTGTATGTCGGACCCAAAGTGGTCGATCGTCTAGAAGAAATCGCACCGGGTCTTGAGCTTACGGTTGATTACGGCGTCCTGACCTTCCTGTCGAAGCCATTGTACTGGCTGCTGTCCTTTTACCACAGCTACGTTGGTAACTGGGGCCTGGCTATAATTCTGCTTACCCTGACGGTCAAGGCCGTGTTTTATAAACTGTCGGAAACCAGCTATCGCTCAATGGCAAAAATGCGCAAGGTCAGCCCGCGCTTGAAGACCTTGAAAGAGCGCTACGGTGACGATCGCCAGAAAATGAACCAGGCGATGATGGAACTCTATAAAACCGAGAAAATTAACCCGATGGGCGGTTGCTTACCCATTGTTGTGCAAATTCCGGTGTTTATCGCGCTGTACTGGGCATTGCTGGAAAGCGTCGACCTGCGTCAGGCCCCGTTTATTTTCTGGATTGAGGACCTGTCGGTCAGAGATCCCTTTTTCGTGCTGCCCGTGATCATGGGCATCAGCATGATCATTCAGCAACGTTTGAATCCTCCCCCACCCGACCCGATTCAGGCGAAGATCATGATGGCGTTGCCCTTCGTTTTCTCTATATTCTTTGCCTTTTTCCCGTCAGGACTGGTGTTGTATTGGGTAGTCAACAATGTGTTATCGATCACGCAGCAATGGATCATAACCAAACGCATCGAAGCCGGCGGAAAATAGCCGCTTACACTGGATTCAGAGGGTCGGCATGGCGGTCACTGAAACCATAGCGGCAATCGCAACTGCCCCAGGGATAGGCGGTATCGGCATCCTGCGTATTTCCGGACCTGCTTCGCTTGCGATTGGCGAAGCCCTGACCCGAAGTAAGCTGGAAATAAACCGTTTCAACTTCCGCCAGTTTCTCGATGCTGAAAACAGCCCTCTCGATCATGGCCTCTGCCTTTACTTCAAAGGTCCGCATAGTTTCAGTGGCGAAGACTGCATTGAAGTTCAAGGTCACGGCGGCCCTGTTCTACTCGATATGTTGCTCGAAAGGGTTTGTCAGCTGGGCGCCATTCCGGCGCGTGCGGGCCAGTTTTCCGAACGCGCTTTTCTTAACGGTAAAATAGATCTGACTCAGGCGGAAGCCATTGCCGATTTAATCGAATCGGGTAGTCGCGCTGCGGCACGAGCAGCCATGCGTTCGCTGGAAGGTCGTTTCTCTGAGCAGGTGCATAGCCTGGTAGCTGAGGTCATTAATCTCAGGGCTTATATCGAAGCCGCGCTTGATTTCGCCGAAGAAGAAATTGACTTTCTTGACGACAGCCATATCGGTAGCCGACTGCAAAACAGCATCGAGCAATTGCAACTACTGCTTAAACAGGCCGAACAGGGTAGAACCTTACAGGAAGGTTTAAGCGTGTCGCTGGCCGGACTGCCGAATGCGGGCAAATCCAGTTTGCTGAACTATCTAGCCGGTTATGATGCCGCGATAGTGACCGAACACGAAGGAACCACCCGCGATGTGCTGCGCGAACAAATATCGTTGAAGGGTATTCCCCTACGCATTAATGATACTGCTGGGTTACGCGACACTTTGCACCCGATCGAGCAGGAAGGCATTCGCCGCGCCTGGGAAGAAATTGATAAATCGGATGTTGTTTTGTTGCTGGTGGATGCTGCTAAGGGCATTAGTGCGGCCGACGAAGCAATAATAAAGCGCCTACCCGCCGATTCTTATCAATTACTATTCAGTAAATGCGACTTAATCGAGCCCCCCCGGCGTAGCCTGCAACAGGGCCACTATATTTCCACGGTGAGCGGCGAAGGCATGGCTGAATTGATCGATCTGATTACCGGGGAAGTATCCGATTATAATCAGGACAGCCAGGTTTTTATGGCTAGACGTCGTCATGTTGAAGCGCTCAAAGCCGCGCTGACAAACCTGAAGCAAGCAGCGCAGACGTTTACCGAAACGCAGTCGGGTGAATTAATGGCGGAAGACTTGCGCGAAGCCCAGAATAATTTAAATCAAATCACTGGCGAATTTAACAGCGACGATCTGCTGGGGAAAATATTCTCCAGTTTTTGTATCGGCAAGTAACGGCGCTGCTTTCAGCGAAAGGACTGCACCAACTGATATTTTTTTCCGAGACTAAGGCACTAAGTAACTAAGGCGCGAGGGTTCCGGTTTCACTGCGCAGCATCAACAAATCGCGATACACATCCGGGCATTTTATAAAGGTATGTTCGCCTTCAAGCGGATAGGTTTGATCGTACAGACGTGACAACCAGAAGCGCAGCGCCGCAACGCGCAACATAAGCGGCAGTAGCTGTTTTTCCTGGTCGAGTAATGTTCTGACTTGCTGATAGCCGGTAAGTAAAGCCTGTACGCGGTTATTCCCCAGCCGGCCATCAATAGCCGCACACCAGTCGTTCAAAACAATGGCAATGTCAAAAATAAAATAATCG